>CAZSLN010000063.1:0-14663 GCA_964607645.1 uncultured Anaerolinea sp. | reverse complement strand
ACGCCAAGGAAGTAACCAGCGATCGTCTCGAGCATACCCAAAACGATACCGCCTAGCAAGGCGCCGGTTAGGTTACCAATACCACCCATTACCGCTGCGGTAAAGGCTTTTAAACCGGGGAAGAAGCCTACGAAGGGATCGATCCTGGTAAATTTTAGGCCGTATAGAACGCCAGCGGCGCCACCGAGCAAACCACCTACGAGAAAGGTGAGAGAAATGATGGCATTGACGTTGATACCCATTAGACTGGCGGTGGTACGATCCTGCGCGACTGCGCGGATGGCTTTACCAACTCGGGTAGCGTTTACTAAATAATTTAAACCAACTAACATAACCATAGCGATGACAATAACGATGATCGATTTTACAGATACGCCTAACTGAATGGCGGCATCTGGTCCAAAAACATTTATTCTGCTATCGAAATTGCCAAAGGTGGGGAAGGTTCGGTTAAATTGACCGGTAGTTAAACTTTCGGTCAAGCGGATGGAGTCTTGCAAAAGAAAAGAAACACCGATCGCGGAGATCAGTGGGACAAGTCTGGAGGAAGACCCGCGGAGGGGTCTGTAAGCGATTCGTTCTACAGTGACGGCAAGTAAACCAGATGCAGCCATTCCGAGCGCTATCGCGCCGAGAAGGATCAAGAAAGCGACCGGTAAGGATACGCTTGCGAGGATACCTTTGCCATCAAGGAAGATGAGCGTTTCAACGCCAACAAAAGCGCCAACCGCAAAAATTTCACTATGGGCAAAGTTAATAAACTCAAGAACACCATACACCATGGTGTAACCCAAGGCGATAGCAGCGTACATAAAGCCAATGGTCAAACCGTCGATCAAAACTTGTGGAAGGAAATTGATGGCGTATCCAACCAAGGAAAGATTGAATTTCGCCATGGAATACTCATGGGCAGGAGTAAGGTCGAGAATTCCAGCAAGCAAAAACACAATTGCTGAAAGCACAATAGAACTACCGATACTAAAAATAAAAAGCTGCCCAATTGGTTTTACTAATTCTTTTAACTTATTCATCTAGGCTCCTATTAGAAGCAAAAAATAATACTCCCGGTTTGCGAGGCAAACCGGGAGGTGTTTACAGAACAATAAAACTACGGAGCGGGAGGAGCGATGTCCAGAGTTTGGGCAATGCTGTTCTTGCTCCAATCATCAGGATTCGCGGAATCAACCTTGATGATGAAGTACTGAGCAGTGACGGGGTCACCGATCGAGTTGAAGGTGAAGGTACCAGTGATACCAGCGAAATCCTTGAGAGCGCGGATAGCTGAAGTTACAGCGGCGCGTTCGGGAAGTTTTCCACCATTGGCAACAGCGGCGTCTTCAATAGCCTTCAAACAGATGGCCATGGCGTCATAACCTTGGGCAGCGAAGGGCTGAGGTTCTGAGGAGTATTTGGCCTTGAAATCAGCAATGAATTTGGCTGTGCCGGGGTAAACAGCGGCAGGACCGGAAACGGTGGAGTAATAAGTACCAGCGCCGTCAATCAAAGTCTGTCCACCGATCTTAGCGGCATCAGTTGAATCGAAGCCGTCGTCGGAGAGGAACATACCAACATAACCCTTTTCGCGAGCCTGTTTGAAGAGGATAGCGGCCTGGGAGTACATACCACCGAAGTAAACAACATCGGGGCTGGAAGCAACGATCTGGGTGGTGAGAGCGTCGAAGTTAGCTTTCTCTTCGGTTCCTTCAAAACCCTTGTTTTCCATGCCGAGGGTTTCTGCTTCTTGCTTGAAGAATTCAGCAATGCCCTGACCGTAAGCGGTCTTGTCATGGATAGCGAAGAAGGATTTCATACCTTGCTGTGAAGCAAAGTTGGCGCCGACTTTACCTTGGACATCATCACGACCAACGATACGGTTGACTTCAGCGTAACCGCGGGTGGTGACTTTGGGATTGGTGTTGGCAGGGCTGACGTTGGCGAGACCAGCGGAGTGGTATTCTTCAGATGAAGGAATCTGGACGCCGGAGTTGTAGTGACCAACCACGCACATGATGGCGGGGTCAGAAACAATCTGCTTGGCGTTTGCTACACCGGTTTCGGGGTTACCCTGATCATCAAATGGGGCTAATTCGAGTTTGAAACCTAAATCGGCAAGAGGGCCACCGAGTTGTTCCATAGCGAGTTCAGCGCCGTTTTTGATATCAACGCCGACCACGGACATATCACCAGAGAGAGGTGACTGGGTGGCGATCTTGATGGTCACAACTTCTGCGGCGGGAGCCTCAGCAGCGGGAGCTTCAGCGGCGGGCGCTTCGGCAGCAGGGGCTTCAGCGGCAGGGGCTTCGGTTGCTGCGGGAGCTGCGCAAGCAGACAACAGCATGGAAGCGATGACCAATAAGCCAAGTAAACCAAATAACTTTTTAGACATTCTTTTCCTCCTTAAGGAAATTAGAAAAAAGTGTTCGCAATGAATATTTGCATATTCATACGTTTTGTGAATATACAAGGTAATGTAAAACAGGTCAAGTGACAAAGGTCTACGGATTTTTGTTATTAATAATTCTAATAATAGAACTTAACTCATATTAACAAAAATGATAAGAGAAGGATAAAAAAATGCCCAGGATTTGGCCTGGGCATGTCTTGTTTTAGTGTCCGCCTAAGTAGGCTTCGATCACAGATTGATCCTCGAGGAGATCATCGCCCGAGCCCTTCATCACGATCTTGCCGGTTTCTAGAACATAAGCCCTATCGGCGATCGCTAACGCCATTTGAGCGTTCTGTTCAACGAGGAGGATACTGGTTCCTTGTTCGTTGATATCTTGGATAATGTCGAAGATCTGCTCTACCAACAAGGGGGATAAACCCATTGAAGGTTCGTCGAGCAAGAGCAAGTTGGGGTGAGCCATTAGACCACGAGCGATGGCAAGCATTTGTTGTTCACCGCCCGAAAGTGTGCCGGCAAGCTGGTTACGGCGTTCTTTTAGCCTTGGAAAGCGGCTGAAAGCGGAATCGATATCCTGCAAGATCACAGCGCGGTCATTGCCGATGAAGGCACCCATTTCGAGGTTTTCCCACACCGTCATCCTACCAAAGATCTTACGACCCTCAGGCACCTGGATGATGCCCATGCGAACGATCTGCTGGGCTGGAACTTTATTGAGTACTTCGCCATTAAAGGTTACCGAACCCTGAGTTGGACGCAGCAGGCCGGAAACCGTATTCAAGGAAGTTGATTTGCCAGCGCCATTCGCTCAGATCAGGGCAACGATCTCGCCTTTTTCAAGTTCAAAATTAATCCCTTGCAGCGCATGGATGGCGCTGTAATAAACATGAAGGTCTTCAACTTTTAGCATCATGACGTAATTTCTTTCGTTGTTGGTATTTTTGAGTAAGAACTGAACCGCCTGGGCCAAGGTACGCTTCGATAACACGTTGGTTACTTTGGATTTCCTTTGGCTTTCCTTCCGCTATCTTTTCTCCGTAATCCAACACCGCGATCTGGTCTGAAATATCCATCACCACCCGCATATCATGTTCGATAAGGATAATGGTAATTCCAAGATCATCACGTAAACTGCGGATGAAGGAAGTCATGTGTCCGGTTTCCTGCGGGTTCATACCCGCGGTGGGCTCATCGAGTAATAGCAATTTGGGTTTGTTACCCAGTGCACGGGCGATTTCGAGCCGTCTTTGCGCGCCATAAGGCAGGTTTTTTGCCAAATGGTCGCCAAGGCCTTCTAACCCCACAAATTTCAGTAGTTTTCTTGCTTCATCAACCGTCGCTGAGTACTCGGTACGGTGTCGTTTGGTGGCGAGCATGCTATCGATCCAAATGTTCTTTTGTCGAGGGTGTTCACCAACCATGATATTTTCAATGGCGGTCATTTCACTAAAGAGGCGAATGTTCTGATAGGTTCGTGAGATACCGATGGACGCGATGGTAAAGGTAGGTAAACCATGGATCTCATTGCCATTGTAAAGAATTTGACCGATCTCGGGGGTGTAATACCCTGAGATACAGTTGAATAGAGTTGTTTTTCCTGCGCCATTAGGGCCAATAATACTGGTGATCGATTTATCTTCTACCACCAAGTTCACATCATTGACAGCTGTTAGGCCGCCAAAGATCTTGGAAACGTTGCGGGTTTCTATACAAATGGCCATGATTATTCTTCCTTGCCTGATTTTGCTAGATCAATGGGGTGTTCCAGTTTTGGCCGTTGTGAAGGTAAGAAACCTTCTGGCCGAATTCTCATCATAACGATGAGGAGCACACCGAAAACCAGCAAGCGATAATTTTCGATTTCCCTGAGTATCTCAGGTAGGCCTTTGAGGGCAAACGCGCCGAGGAAGATACCTGGAATATTGCCGATACCGCCTACGATCACAAGGCAGATAACGTTGATGGACACCATAAGGGCATGGTCATCGGGGCCGGTGAATTGGTTACGAGAGGCGAACAACGCGCCAGCAAGACCAGCCACCGCCGCGCTGAGGGTTAGCGCTAATAATTTTGATGAATAAGCGTTGATGCCTGTGGCGCGTGCTACGGTTTCATCTAAGTTGATTGCGTACCAAGCTTTGCCGGTGCGTGAGTTCTGTAAACGATATGCAAAGAAGGTAACAACAAGAACTGCGATAATGATCAGGTACATAAAATCGATGTCGGAGGTGATACTGTTTCCTAACAAGGTTGGCCCGCCTACTTTTTGCAGACCACGTGGACCACCGGTAAAATCAGTGAGCATATCGCTCTTGAGTAAAATACGAATAATCTCAGCCAAACCGAGGGTAACGATTGCGAGGTAATCACCACGTAAATTGAGGATCGGCAACCCAATGAGCAAGCCGGAAACGGCAGCAGCGACTACACCTACCGCCAAGGCGATCCAAAAATTCCACATAAGGTTGTGGGGGGCAGGCGAGGTAAGGAGTGAGAAGCTATAGGCGCCAACCGCGAAAAACGCGACATAACCAATGACTAATTGGCCGGCCCAACCGGTGATCATGTTCAAGCCCAAACCTAAAAGGACGTAAATTCCAACTGTGCCAAATACATAGTTCCAATAGCTGCCCCATTGTCGTGGAATAATGATGAGAAGAGCGGCTAAAACGAGGTAAGAACCAATTTTAAAATATTGGTTGTTTAATGTATTAACAACCTTCGGGGAACCTGAAAAATCGGACACCGATCTTTTGGAGTTAGCAATAAAGTTCTTTAATGATTGGTTGGTTCTCGTAAAATGAGCTAAGAAAGCCCCGGCAAAACTCGTGATAAGAGCGATTCCAAAATGGTAGGCTCCACCAAGAACAGGGGTTTGATCGAAGAGAAAAAGTTTTGTTGATTCTGGGCTGATATTGACGAGATAATTTCGGATATCAACTTTGATAATGAGCATAGTGCCAAAGAAAACGCTGATGACTAAGGAAAATACACCGAATACAAGCCCTGCAACGAGACCGTTCGCGATCGCTGGCATCAATTCGTCCTTGGCAACAACGGGTTTTCTCGCGGCGGTGCTTCCGTTCCATAGCCCCATAAGAACCATAAAGATGACAAAAACCTTGTATTGATCAAGACCTTTGAATCCTTCATTCCCAATCAGCTTTGCGACCAATTGGTTGCCGATCAGAGTAAAACCGGTGGCAAACATGATCAGAATTATGATACCGAAAATGATACCTGTATTACTACCGTTTTTGAGGGATAAATTTCTCATAGTTTTTCCTCGGATAATTTCTCACCAAGAATACCTGATGGTCTTACGATCAGTACAAGAATGAGGATCGTGAAAGCGATCACATCCTTCAACTGGAAATCGATACCAAGGGCTGCCGGTCCGACCGCTTCAAGCATGCCAAGCAAAATTCCACCGAGCATTGCGCCAGGAATATTCCCAATACCACCCATAACAGCCGCGGTGAAAGCTTTGATGCCGGGTAAGAAGCCAGTATAGTGATTGACCAAGCCCATATGGATATCCCACATAACGCCCGCGGCACCGGCTAACATACCACTGATGATAAAGGTTTTACTGATAACATCATCAACATCAACACCCATCAGGGCTGCTGTGTTTTTATCTTGCGCCACAGCTCTCATCGAGCGGCCTAATTTGGTTTTTTGCACTACCAAATATAAAGCAACCATCAATAAGGCAGAAAGAACAAGAGAAAAAACGCCAGTGTAAGTGATCAATACAGGTTTTCCACTGACCAATACACTCCATCCAGCGCTTCTATCAAGGATCATTGGATTGATAACATTTTTACGGGTTGGTCCAAACAAAAGCATCGCCAAGTTCTGTAAGGCCGTTGACGCGCCGATGGCGGTGATCAAAAGTATTAAACGGGGGGCTTTACGAAGGGGGCGGTAAGCGATCTTTTCGAGGAAATAGCCAGAAAGCCCGGAAACAGTAACGCCAGCGACAAAAGCTAAAATAATCGAAAGAATAGGCTGGGAATTAAGAAAAGTAAGTTCGGGGTCTGCTACCGTTGGAGTCGGGATGAAATTGAATAGCTCAAAAATAAAATACCCTCCAAAAGCACCTAACATCATCACTTCACCATGGGCAAAGTTGATCATAAACATGATGCCGTATACGAGCGTATAACCGATTGCAATGAGGGCGTACATTCCGCCAAGGATCAAGCCGGAGATTGCGAATCGTACCCAAATATCGGGAGTGAACTGCTGCCTTATGAACACTACTTCATAAATTCTGTATAGCAGAAAAGATGAAATTAAGAACGTGATCAAAGGGCGAAGGAATTTTGAAAGCTTTATTTTTGAAATATTCTGATCAGATGTATTTTTCATTATTTGATCGCCTTGTTATTCAGTATGAATGGGTTGCCGCCTTATTACAGGCGACAACCCATTTTGCCATTCTCACCCAGGGTTCTATTCGAAGAATGACGGTATTTCAGAACTAAAAATTATTCAGCAGGAACCCAAACGCCGTCTTTGACTACATAGAAGACAGGGCCGGAAGCATTACATTCACCATCAGCTTGGCAGGTGATGACACCAGCAATACCTTGGAAATCCTTGAGGCCACGAACGGCGGCAACAAGAGCGCCACGGGGGATGTAGAGGCTGTCGCCGCTAACTACTGCAACACTCTTGATGGCAGCGATCAAAGCGCTGGCGGAATCGTAAGAGTTCCAGGTGTAAGCGGAAAGAACACCTGCATCTTCGCCGTAGGAGGTTTTGTAAACGGTGTTGAAGGCTGTAATAGCATCGGAAGCGGATGGGACTAGGGTGGCGGAATAGACACCTTCAGCATTGGCGCCGGCTTTTTCGATGAAATCTTTACCGTAAATGCCATCGCCAGAGAAGAATTTGACGCCTTCGAGGCCAGCGACTTTCATCTGGTTGACGAGGACGGCGGCTTCAGCATTGTAACCACCAAAATAGATGGCTTCAGGAGCAGCAGCGGCTACGGAGGCGAGAGGAGCGCTGTAATCGGATTCACCGGGGGTAACAGCAACCAATTCACCAACAACTTCGCCACCAAGTTCTTTGTACTTGGCTTCTACACCCTTAGCAAGGCCTTGACCATAGTCAGTACCATCGTGCATAACGGCAAGTTTCTTGACGCCGAGGGTATTGAAGAGGTAGGCAGCAGCGCCATCGGCCTGCTGAGCATCGGTGAAGGCGCTTCGGTTGAAGACGGTGGAACCAGCCTTGGTAAGATCAGGGTTGGTAGCCGATGGGGAAAGCATAGGAACGCCAGCCTTTTCATAGATAGGCATAGCGGCTGAGGTGGCGCCAGAGAAGGCGTGACCAGCCATGGCGACGAAGGTGGGGTCGGTGACGAGCTTGTTAGCTACGGCAGCGGCGCCTTCGGCTGAAGCGAGGTCATCTTCGGCAACCAATTCAACTTTGAAACCTTCAACATCACCGAAATCGGTAACGGCAAGTTTCATAGCATTGGACATATCGATACCGAATTGTGAGTAGTCACCGGTCATTGGTCCAGCGTAACCAAGTTTAATGGTTGAACCAGCGGGGATGACAGCACAGCCAAGTTCAGCGGCGCAGGCTTCAGGTTCGCCAGCGGGAACTTCAGCAGCAGGTGCTTCGGCAGCGGGAGCTTCGGCAGCGGGGACTTCAGCAGCGGGAGCTTCGGTCGCAGCAGGCGCGCCGCAGGCGGCGAGCAGCAAAGCTACGATCATTAGTACAAAAAACAAACTTTTCTTCATTTTATTTCTCCTCCGAGAGTAAATTGGTCGTCACTTTTAATTGGGTCCTGGATGACACCCAACCCGTTGGGTTAAGTAACGGTTAAACGATCAACAGGGAATTTTTCATAATGCTTCCCTGATACAACCCTAACGATTCGATCTACACATTCCCAAACGTCCATATAGGAAGTGTATAAGGGTGTTAACCCTAGCCGTATATTATCCGGTTCGCGGAAATCGGGAATAACATTCATATCCTCGATCAGGCTGCGGTTAATGCGGTACCCTTCTGGATGCTTGAAACTGATGTGGGATCCCCGGCTATTGATCTCTCTTGGGCTTCCAAGAGCGAAACCAAGGGGGGCCAATCTTACATCAAACAAGGCAATCAGATAGGTTGAAAGTTGTTCAGATTTTTCACGTAAGCGATCCATTCCTACTTCCAACATAAGATCAACACCTGCTTCCATGGTTTGCATAGAAATGACAGGCGGGGTACCAGTTAGAAATCGGCGTATATTTGCCGCAGGTCTGTATTTTAAGTCAAAACTGAATGGTGCGGTGTCACCAAACCAACCCCAAATAGGTGATAACGCTTTTTCTTGCAGGTCTTTTCGCACATATAGAAAGGCAGGGGAACCTGGACCGCCGTTGAGGTATTTGTAGGTGCAGCCAACAGCGAAATCGGCATTCCATTCGTTGAGAGCTACTTTTACCGCGCCTACAGCATGGCTTAGATCCCACAGAACCAACGCGCCTTTTTTATGAGCATACTCGGTGATGGCTTTGGCATCATACATATATCCGCTTTTAAAGACCACATGTGATAGAGTGACCAATGCGGTGTCTTCGTCGATCAGGTCCATCAATTGCTGAGTGGTGATTTTCATCCCGTCTTTGGCATGGGCAACGATCAATTGCCGGCTATTGCCGAGAAAATAATTACATCCCTGCAGCATATAAAGATCGGAAGGGAAATTAAGATCATCGGTGATGATCTTTTTTTTGCTGGCATTTAGCCAGATGGCAGACATAGCTAACTTATATAAATTCACCGTGGTGGAATCACTAACGGCAACTTCGCCTTCACTGGCGCCGATCAACTTGGCGATTTTGTCGCCGATGCGAATGGGGGCTTCGAACCACTGGTCACCCCAGCTGCGAATGAGGGAATTGCCCCATTGTTCTTTCACGATGTTTTCAGCAATCTCAATCGACTTAATAGGAAGCCTGCCGAGAGAGTTTCCATCCATATACACCATGGATGGATCGCCATTGAAAATGCGATCGCGATATTGGCGTAAAGGGTCGGCCATATCGAGGGTGCGGGCGTGATCAGCGGTGATATCGGTGGTCATTGGCTTCTTTCAGAAAAATGCGAATAGGTGCCATTGGCTAATTTTTGTTTGCCGACCTCGAGCAGGTCATCGGGGATGACCCGGTATGTTTCGCCAATGGAGGTATCTTGTGGAAAACGGACCACAGATCCATCGGATATTTTTTGTAACGATTCCGCCATCAATTCGCCGGCTAAGATGGCGATTCGATAATTTAGGCTTTCATAGGTATCGCCGCGAAGCACGGGGAGTTCTCGCTTGACGATGATATCGCCGGTATCGATGCCTGGATCAATGAAGTGAGCGGTTGCGCCTTGCGGCAGGTCTTTGTACAAAGCCCAACCTACTGATGAAGATCCACGAAGGGTAGGAAGTAAGCCAGGATGGCAATTGATGGTCGCAAGCCCCGCGGTCTGCAATATGTTGGTTTTTATGATCCTGGTACCACCAAGGACGAGGTAATCATAAGCGCCGGCTCGCAGTAGATCTTCGCAGCTGGCATGGTTATGATTTGAAACGGAGTAAATGGGGATGTTTCGCCCAACCGTGAGTTCGTTGATGCGGGGGGGAATTGGCTGCCCTTGGATGCGGGCAAGAAATTTTTCGCGCTCAATATCGCCAACTGAAGAAACCTCTTGGAGGATGACTTCGGGTATGAAACCCTTCTCCAACAAGACTCGCAGCATTTCTCTGCCGTATGGGTGTTCTTCAATTACCAAGAAAGCAAATTTGAGCGCCATTGATCCAACTTCTATGTTTGTATATAAAATATTTAAACCCCAATTATAAAACAAAAAATTTTAGATAGGCCTTCTGTTTTGGGCAACTTTTCAACCAAACTTATCAATTTTGAAAGGTTATTAGTTACGGGTATTGGTTCTCGAGCCATTCCATTGGATTTACCTGTACACCATTGGCCCAGATCTCCCAGTGAAGGTGAGCGCCAGTAACTCGGCCGGTTCCACCTACGTATCCGATCAGTTCGCCTTGTTTTACTGATTGGCCGGCGGTTACCACGGTGGAATCTTGATGCCAGATGCCGCTAAAAATTCCCCAGCCATGATCGATGATAGTGGCATTGCCGCGAACCGTGAGCGGCCCTGAAAAGACAATAACGCCATCGGCAGGGGCAGTAATCGGTAAACCTGTGCCGCCACAAAAATCGAGGCCGGAATGGAAGGAATCGAAGGATTGATCGGTTCCAACTCCTACATAGGTACGGCGATTTCCGTAGCGGGAGGTAAAGCAATCATTGAAATAGGACGGAGAGAGAAATAAACCAGACCACAGTTTTTGGTCGGTAACCTGTGATACGAGCCCAGTAATCAGTTCAATTTCTGGTTCTGTCGCGGCAGGGTCGATGGTTGCTGGATCTACATTTAGAATGGGGTCCGCGGGATAGTTGCCGGATTGGACGATCACCATTTGCTCAAAAGCCTCAACCGTGCCATCGGGTTTGGTTGAAACAATGCGAAGGGGATATGGGCCGGTATCGAGCATGGCGTGTACGCCTTGAATGGCTACCAATTGGCCGGTTCCATCGGGGAAAAAATGGAGGGGTTTGTCTACCAACATACCAGTGATGGCGGCATCGCCTTTTGGTTGGACAAATATTTTAACCGTTCCACCCTGTGTCATTGGAATGGGAGATATGATCAATTTTTCTAAGGAGAATGGCAAAGCACTTTGCGGGTTATCCTCGTTCACTTTATCGTCGTACAACACATCGGAGGGCAAAGCTTGCCAACTACCGCCGAGTTGATTGATCGAGACGATATCGTAGACGGTCGTTTCGTTCAGGACCGCCGCTTCAAGGAGGGAGCTTTCCGAAGGAAACGCCAAGCGGTTCGATAGGGGTTTGAAATTTTCTTTTTGAGGAAGAACTACCCCGAGCCCGGCAAAAAGTTCGGATGGGCTGGTAATGTGGTTGAGTTTGATGAGATATTCGGGTTGGATCTGGTTTCGGCGGCTGAGGCTGGTTAGGGAATCACCAAATTGTACCGAGTCCGTGATCAACAAACCTTCAATCCCTTCAAGACCTGGGATCAATACTTGATCGCCAATTGCCAAGGTGTTCGGGTCAATGGTTGGATTTGCGTCCATAAGTTCTTGAAGAGTTAGCCCAAATCGGCTGGCGATGGAGGAGAGGCTATCTCCGGGTTGAACAAGATACGAGGGACCACTCCCGGCATTCATCGGCTTTGACAGTACAGGCGTATATAGTAGGAAGGAGATACTAATAAGCAATAGAAGGGAAACTGTTTTAATTTTCATGGGTCAATTGGAGTGTATCCCCAACCTCTATGGTTGTGATGAGATCAGGATGGAGTTCGAGAACGAATTGAGCGGGTGTACTGGAAGCATAAAATGGCCGCCAAGGCTTGGCGATCGTTTTGTGAACAACTTTTAGGTTCGCGTCCAACCAAAAAACAGCCAGGTCGGTGAAGACAAACATCATATGGATGGAGGTGTTGATGGCGGATTCCCGTTTTTCAACCAAAATGAGCCCCTCGTCTTTTTTTAGCCCGGATCTGAAGGTGAAACCGCGCAGTTTAGAGAAAAAAGTATCGCACCATTTTATTTTTATTGTGGTGGTTGCGCCGAGGGGTGAGTTTAGTAATAGGAATTGTGTAGTCATTTTTCTAAAGGGTTTATACTATTCTTTTCGTTTAATAAAAACAAGTTTATCACAATCGTCGAAAGGGGCCTGAACCGTGAAAATTACAACGTGGAACGTAAATGGTTATAGAGCTGTTCATAAAAAGGGGTTTATGGAGTGGCTGCATGCGGAATCTCCGGACATTCTTTGCCTTCAGGAAATTAAAGTAAAGACCGAACAACTGACGGAGGATCAACTAATAATTCCAGGGTACAAAACTTATTGGAATTCCGCTATTCGGCCAGGTTACAGCGGAGTTGCCACTTTTGTGAAGGAAGAATTGATCCGGCCAGAAACCTTGTTGGAAAATGGGCTGCCGGATGAACGCTTTGATGATGAAGGTCGAGTTATCCGGTTCATCCATTCCGACACCGTTCTCTACAATATATATTTTCCTAACGGCCAAAGGGGCTCGGATCGTTTAGGGTACAAACTCGATTTTTATGCCAGTTTGTTGGAAAAATGTGATGAACTTCATGCACAGGGGAAGACCGTGATCATTACGGGTGATTTCAATACCTGTCATCAGCCGATCGATCTAAAAAATCCAAAGGCGAATGAAAACAATTCAGGTTTCCTATTAGAGGAAAGGGAGTGGGTTTCCAAATACCTTGAGCAAGGTTTTGTGGATGCTTACCGACAAATTTACCCTGAAAAAGTGGAATACACCTGGTGGAGTGTGATCACGCGCGCTCGCGAAAAAAACATAGGATGGCGATTGGATTATTTTTTGGTAAGCAGCGGCATGATGAATAAAGTTCGAGATGTTGTCGTTCATACCGATGTAATGGGATCGGACCATTGTCCGGTTTCGCTGATCATGGATGAATTATAAGAAATACATTATAACTTTGCCGAGGCAGAGGAAATGGGGCTGGGTTCGTTTATAATTTAGCTTGCCTTTAAAGGAGGACTTTTTTGTGAATAATACAAGAAATCAATCATTGATCATTTATGCTCTTTTATTCATTGCCATTGCGGCAATGGTATTTTTTCAAGTGAATCAGCAACCCGGTGCTACTGAAGCATTAACCCTCAACCAGCTGGCGCAGGATGTACAGTCTGGTAAGGTAACCAGTATTGTTTCTGATTCTGATAATGTGCTTACTGTAACCTATACAGATACCAAAGGTGTCGCTACTGAACGAACGACCCAAAAAGAAGATGGCGTATCGGTAGTTGATACGTTGATCAATCTTGGCGTTAGCAAAGATCAACTAACCCCCGATAAAATTAAGATCGAAATCAAAGGACCAAGTTCTTGGTTATCGATCCTTAGTGTTCTCAGTTACATCCTTCCATTCATATTAATGTTTGGTATGTTCTGGTGGATCTTCCGCCAGGCGCAGGGTTCTAACAACCAAGCGATGTCCTTTGGGAAAAGCCGTGCCCGTATGTTTAGCGGGGAACGCCCTACTGTTACATTTGATGATGTAGCCGGGGCTGATGAATCGAAGGAAGAATTAAGGGAAGTAGTTGAATTCCTTAAGGAACCACAAAAATTTATCGCGCTCGGAGCTCGAATACCCAAAGGTGTCCTTTTGGTTGGCCCTCCAGGTACCGGTAAGACATTATTGGCAAAAGCGGTTTCAGGTGAAGCAGGCGTTCCTTTCTTCTCCATTTCTGGTTCTGAATTTGTGGAAATGTTCGTTGGTGTTGGCGCAAGCCGTGTGCGAGATCTGTTCGAACAAGCCAAAAAGCATTCTCCTTGTATCATCTTTGTAGATGAAATCGATGCTGTTGGCCGCCAACGTGGTGCTGGTCTTGGTGGTTCGCACGATGAACGCGAACAAACCTTGAACCAAATGTTAGTTGAGATGGATGGTTTTGATACCGATACCAACGTTATCGTTATGGCGGCAACCAATCGCCCAGATATTCTTGATCCAGCCCTTATGCGTCCCGGTCGTTTCGATCGTCGCGTAACTTTAGACCGACCTGATATGCGCGGACGTGAAGCGATCCTCAAGGTTCATTCCAAGGGCAAGCCATTGGAACCCGAACTTGATCTTGGTTCCGTTGCCCGCGGCACCCCCGGATTTGTTGGTGCTGACCTTGAAAACCTTGTTAACGAAGCCGCCATATTAGCCGCGCGGAGAGACAAGAAAAGCATTGGCCAACCCGAAATGGAAGAAGCCATTGAGCGAGTGGTGATGGGCCCAGAACGCAAGTCCCGATTGATCAGCGAAGAAGAAAAGCGCATCATCGCCTATCACGAAGCCGGCCACGCAGTTGTTGGTAACGCCATCGCTGAAGCCGACCCCGTGCAGAAAGTAACCATTGTTGGCCGCGGTCAGGCTGGCGGGGTTACCTGGTTCCGTCCTGAAGAAGATCGCATCTTAATGTCCCGCAAGAAGATGATCGCGACCCTCACCTATGCTCTTGGCGGCAGGGCTGCCGAAGCGGAAGTGTTCGATGATATTACTTCCGGCGCTTCCAACGATATTCAGCAAGTAACACGGATTGCCCGAAATATGGTTACCCAACTGGGCATGAGCGATAAACTCGGCAATATG
>CAZSLN010000062.1:5131-14686 GCA_964607645.1 uncultured Anaerolinea sp. | reverse complement strand
TTAGGGAATAGTGAAGAGGCTAAACCGGTGCTCCACCGTATCAGCTGGGAGATTGTGTAAGATCGGTATGGGGAAGCGAAAGAGGTTGGGGGAGGTAAGGCTGGCGGCTTGAATGGTAACAATGAGAGTTAGCCAAAGCGCTATCGGTCGGGAGGAAATGGGGCGATAGCGCTTTGGTTCATTTAGTTCTTGCGATGGCTCAATGCACCGGGATGCTGGTTACGAAATTGATTTTGAACCTGGCTTTTTCCATGCCAAGATCCTCAATTACAAATTCTTTGAAGCTCTTGAAGCCTTGATGAACGGTATAAAGTCCTGAGGAACTCCCGGAAAATCCGTGACCTGGGATCCCATGATCAAAAACAGTTATATCGATCATGAACCCTTCGCCTTTGGCGCACTGATAGGGGAAAAGGGGTGGATCCGCTTTCGCGGGGATGGTTGCGCTGATCCCTTGCCCGCAGAGGTATAGGTAGGCATGCTGGCCGATGTAAGGCAGCAGGGAGGGGGCGGTACCGGCTACCCGTCCCTCCTCGCGGAAGTTGCAATATAAAGGAAGGCTCTTGCCATTAACAGTGATCGACGCGCTCTTGAGGTCGGCTTCAGTCCACCTACCGGTGATGCCGAAGACAGCTACCCAGCCTTTACTTTCCTGAAAGGAAAATTCCTCGAGCGCGGCGGTTTTACTGGCGGCATAAGCGGTGGAAGGGAACTTGGTGAAAGCGAGAACGAGAACGATCAAGAGTGTGAGCAACGAATTTTTCATGGAATGCCTCTTAATGTTAAATTAAGTAAATTCCTTTTGTAAAGGTTATCACAATAGCCAAAAAGGATCTTTCGAGGATCTTGGGCGGGTTCTGATCACTGGTAGGTACGTTTGGCAAGGGTGGAAGGATCCGTTAGGGAAGCGTTGTCGAATTGGGGAAGCAGAGGAAGGGCAAGTTCATGGCAAGGCGAATCTTCTTGGGGTAGATAAAACGTGTAGGCTGAAGGTATCGACGTAGGTTGTAAGCTAAAAAATAGGGAGGCCGTTGGGCTAACGCGCCAACGGCCATTGATCTTTGGGTCAGCTTTGTTCGATCTGGTTCAGGGTGGAATGGGACGACAGTGGTAAACGCCGCGGTTGGATGGTATACCTTTATGGATAACAAATGACAGAATCGACTATAAACCTGGGAGAGATAATATTAGGGTCCGATAAAATCATCCGCTTAACATATTTATACCCATGAAAAACGGAATGTTCACCGGTCAGGTCATTTAGGCTAACTGAACCAAGAATTTCAGTAGTGATCACTGTCATCTCGAGGGAATAACTTACTCCATGGGCACATTGATAGGGAAACAGGTATGGCGTGGGGGTTGATGGAACGGTGGCGCTGAAGCCTTGCCCGCCGAGGGTGAGATAGGCAAGCTTGCCGATGTAGGGCAGCAGGGAAGGGCCGGAACAGGCTACGCGTCCATCATCGCGGAAGTTGCAATATAAAGGAAAGATCTTGCCATCGACAGTGATGAAAGCGTCCTTGAGGTCGGCTTCGGTCCAGTTTTCAGAAACAATGAAGACAGCCACCCAGCCTTTTCCTTCAACGAAAATAAAACTATCCAGCGTGGCGGTTTTGCTAGCGGCATAGGCTTTGGAAGGGACCATCGCGATGGTGATCGCGAGTACGATCAAGAGTGCTAGAAACTTCTTTTTCAAGGGTTACCTCATATTCTTAAATTAAGTATATTCTTTTTGTGAAGATAATCACAGAAGCAAAATGGTTCTTTTGATGAGCTTGTGTGCTGGTTATAGGGTGGAAGGATTTGGCAAGGTGCGGAAAAGACCGGCAGGGAAGCGAGGCTGAATCGGTGAACTTGGGGGTGGATGGTGCATGATCTTGCCTGTTTCAAGAGAGACTCCCGGCCGGTTGGGGGTGTTCCCGCTGAGCACTTTGGCCGCGCCGGCCGTGGAGGGTAGTAGCAGGTAAAACGTGAAGCAATAGCCTTCAGGTCCATCGCTAGGGGGGAAGCTTCACCAATAAAAAAAGCGACCCCCAAAAAAGGTCGCTTTTTGATCAGGCTTATAAATTCCTAAGGAAGGTAATACGTGGCAACGCCATCATAACAGCCAGCGTAGTAAGTTACTCTTCCACCATCTGTCGCAACAATATTCCAAAAATCCGCTGTTTGCTGCGGTGTATGGATGACGACGTTATAATCGTGCAAGATTGACTCCATAGTTGAATCCCCCCATATTAGCCAACTATTGAATTGAACGTAATCCTCAGCAACAGCAACAGAATAAACGCCTTCATCGCATTCTTTAAACCTGTTTGCGAATTTGGTGAATGTGGTAGCGGGTGAACCTGTTTTGCAGGTTAGGTAGAGGGTTTTGGCTACATTAATGTTCCACTGTCCGGACATATTACCGCAGGGTGTGCTTGCGTAATAGGTGTAGAGTCCATCGCTGATAATGAAAGAGGTAACGCCTTCTTCCAGGGTTCTGAACACGGGGGAACCGCTGGGTAGGGACATACTCAACTGAACTAAGCCGCCCGTCTGATTTCGGACATGGACAGCAACATCGGCGGAGCTTGCGGCAAACGCTGCGGAAGGGACCATCGCGACGGTGAGCGCGAGTACGATCAAGAGTACTAGAAACTTCATTTTCAAGGGTTACCTCCTATTCTTAAAATTATTATATTTCAATTTTTAATATAAGCGCAGATGAAAAACAAGTAAATTTTGATGATTGTTGGGTCACCCGCCAAATGGCAGGAAGTTTTGGCAAGGCGCGGAAGCGACCGGCAAGGTGGGGAGGCCGAATCGGTGAACATGTGGGAGAAATTATGGAGGGTTTTTGCCTGGTTCAAGAAAAGGTACCTAACGTTCGGGGTGTTCTCGCTGAGCGCTTTGCCCGCGCCGGCCGATGAGAGTAATTGGAGGTAAAACGTGAAGCAAAAACATGCAGGCCCATGGCTTAGGGGGAACCTAACCAACAAAAAAGCGACCCATTACAAAAAGGGTCGCTTTACTTGTAAGGTTACCAAGTACTTAGGGCAGGTAGTACACGGCTATCCCGTCATAACAGCCAGCGGAGTAATAATAATCATCTCCCCATTCGAGTCCAGCCACATTCAAGGCGTCCGCTGTTTCCTGCGGAGTCTGGACGATGGTGGAATAATTGTCGAATATCATTTTGGTATACGTAATTTCCCATATCAGCCAACTATTGAATTGTACATAATCCCCATTTACAGAATAAACTCCCTCATCGCATTCCTTAAACCTGTTGGCAAATTTGGTGAATGTGGTAGCGGGCGACCCTGTTTTGCAAGTGAGGTAGAGGGTTTTCGACATGTTGATGTTCCACTGGCCGGACATATTTCCGCAGGGGGTGCTGGCGTAATAGTTGTAGAGTCCATCACTAGAGGTAAAGGAGGTGACGCCTTCTTCTAGGGTACTGAAGACGGGGGAACCGCCGGGTAAAGCCAGACTCAGGTGAACAACTCCACCTGTCTGATTTCGGACATGGACGGTAACATCGGCGGGGCTCGCGCCAAACGCCGCGCTCGGGAAGAGGGCTACCAAAGTAGCGATCAGAACCAGAGGAATAAAGGTTTTTTTCATTGCGGTCTCCTATTGTGAAACGTATCACAATCATAGCACCTATTGGCAAGTTAATGATGAGGAAAAGAATAGGTTACAAAGTGGTGGGGCGAGGTTGACTTATTGTACAAGCGCGGAAAGTAACGGTTAGGTTAGGCGATTTGTGGAGGAATTCTGCGGATGGTTACCTGGTCATTGTACTTCGTAAACGAAGGTAGGCGGAACGGATCTCGGCTGGAGGATCTGAACAGGTGGTAAATTAGAAGCGATCTCGTTCGACGTTCTATGGCGGGATCGCTTCTTGCTTCAATCGTTGAAGGTTAGTGCAAGATCCTGTAACTCGCTAAACCATCGTAACAGCCGGCGGTGTATTCAAGGGAAGCATGGGCATTCCATTCGTCGGCGGTTTCTTGGGCGTTATTTACATGAGCTCCAAAATGATACAGGGTTTCTTCGGTTAAAAAATCCTTCCACATATTCCAGCTGTAAAAATATTTTTCATCGGGGGAGGAAGCGGCAAACTCGAAAACGCCGATATCGCACCCAGTAAATATTTTGGTGAGCGAGATAGCCGGCGAGCCGGAATGGCAGGTAAGGAAGAGGGTTTTGTTGATATTGATGTTCCACTGGCCGGCTTGGTTACCGCAGGGGGTGCTGGCGTAAAAATCGTACACACCCTCGGGGATGTTAAAGGAGGTGACGCCGGATTCGAGCGTCTTGTAGATGGGGGGTACGCCGGCCAGGGTGAGGCTGAGGGTCACAATACCGCCGGTTTGGTTTCGCACTCGCACAGTGATCTCGGCGGGGCTTGCGCTGAAGGCTGGGGCGTGAAGGAAGGCAGCGATGAGGGCGGCCAATAGAATGGAAAGGAATTTTTTTTTTTCATACAGGTCTCCTTTTTCGAAAACTAGCTTCATCATAGCATTTTAGGTGTGAAAAGAATAGTTGGCAGACGCAGCGGTAGTTGATGGGCTGCCATGGAAGTGGGGATTTGTTTGGTTTGGGTGGATGCGCCGTGAAGGGGTGGCTGTGTTTTGCCGCGCGCGTATTTCAAAAAGAATTCAATGCGGCGTGCACATTGGCAAGAACATTGTATTGAATGGGGAGCTCTGTCTGCCACAAAAAACTAGGCAGGGGTGGGTAAAAACCTGGGTGGTTGTAGCGAAGTTGGTCGTTCAAAAAGTTCACAGCACAGCGGTCGATCGGTCATCGACCGCTGTGCTGCGTAAGGTGGGGTGTTTTTAATTTAGGGTAATGGGTAATAAGTCACGCCATCGTAACAGCCCGAGGAATAATCGCCAGTCCCATGTGTATTCCAGGCGTCAACAGTTTCCTTCATGGTTTCAACATCAACGCCAAAATTATAGTATGTTGAGTAAATCAATTGAGCCTCCCATATTTTCCAACTGAAAAAGGATTCTCCGAAATAAGATTCGTAAATTCCCATTTCACATCCTTTGAATTTCTTGGATATGGTGACCGTCGGAATCCCCGTTTTACAGGTGAGGTAGAGTGTTTTGTTTACATTGATGTTCCATTGGCCGGCTTGGTTTCCGCAAGGCATGCTGGCGTAAAAATCATAAACGCCTTCAGGGAGGGTGAAGGAGGTGACACCTTCCTCAATGGTTTTGAAAAGGGGGGAACCGCCGGGGAGGGTGAGGCTGAGGCTTACTTGCCCACCGGTTTGGTTGCGCACATGGACCGTGATCTCGGCTGGGCTTGCACTGAAGGCCGTGGTGGGAAAGAGCGCAACCAAGAGGACAACCAATAAAATGGAAAGGATACGTTTTTTCATGCGAGTCTCCTTAATTTAAAACTAGTTTTATCATAGCATTTTTGGGGTGAAAAAAATAGGGGCGGGTGTAGGGGTGGTTGATGGGCTTTTGTGGGTTTCGCAGGGTTTGATGGGGTAGAGGATCGGGAAAGGCGGTCTTTCGCAGTGGAATGAACGTGTTACTCATCGGCAAACCGCAAGTTGTGCCCAGGCGCGAAGCCGGGCTCTTGGGGGGCGCCAGCCCCCGCGTGGCGACACGGCGCTGACGTGCCTGCTCTTGCCCTTGGCATTGAAGTTAGGGATCCTTGCATCTTGTTAGCCGCCGTTATAGATTGGGCTGCTCACCCACCGTACAGCAAGTCAGCGCCTTGCCGCTATGCGAGGATTGCACCTCGATGGGGCTGTAGATAAGGTTTTCTTCATTCATTGCAATAGCGTTTCAATGCCGATCCTCCTTTACAAAACTCGGTACACTGGTATTGTAATAATTTTAAGAACCAATCTATTGCTATTGAATAGCAAAGCAAGTAAAGAAGATCAAAGGAGTCGATCATGAAAACACAAAATAGCTCTTCCATTCGGCAACACTATACCCACCAAGCCGCCAACCTGCTAGTGGTTGTCGCCATGCTCCTGATGAGCGTTGGCATGCCAACCGGCACGGCATTGGCTGCCGCACCCGTATCGTTGACCTCATTCACACTCAGCAGCCCCGCCGCGTCCCCCACCAACTCTGATTCGTTGGTGTTTCTAGCTACCTTCAACCAGGCTGTGGTGAACGTGGATGCTTCTGATTTCGTGATCAACGATACTCCCTTCACCACCGCCACCATCACCGGTGTGGTATCCCTAACAGCGGCTACTTACACCATAACCGTTAGCGGCGGCGATCTTGCCTCTTACGAAGGGATCATCGGCCTCGATCTTGACGCCGCCACCGATATCGTTTCGTCGGATGATGCCTCAGCTCTTACCATTGCTGAACCGCTCACCGATCTTGCTTACACACTCGATAACACCAGCCCGGTGCTCTCCACGACCTCTACCGAGACAGACCCCACCAACACCAGCCCCTTTACAGTGGATTTTTCATTTAGCGAGGATGTGAGCGGTTTTGCGCTTGCCGATCTGGCAGCCGCCGTTACCAATGGCGTCGCTAGCAACTTCGTCACTATCGATGCCGCCAACTACCAGGCCGATATTACTCCCACCATCAGCGGGTTGGTCTCGGTCAGTGTTTTGGCTTCCGTCGCGCAAGATGCCGCCGGCAATAACAGCCTTGCCGATAGCTACAGCATCACCTATGATGATGTGAACCCAACCGTAGTGATCAGCAGCGGCGAAACAGACCCCACCAATGCCACCCCCTTCTCGATCAACATCGTCTTTAGCGAAGAGGTAACGGGCTTGTTGGTTTCTGAATTCATGGTGACCAACGGCGTGGCAAGCAATTTGGCTACCCTCGATAACATCAGCTACACCGCCGATGTAACCCCTTCCGCCGATGGCATTGTTACGGTTGATCTGCCCATGCTTCAGGCTTTTGATCTGGCTAGCAACGGTAACGTAACCGCCACCCAATTTAGCATTGAGTTTGATAGCACCAACCCCAACGTCGTCATTTCTACCAGCGAAAACGACCCCACTAACGCCGCTTCCTTCTCTATCGATATCGTCTTTGATGAAGAAGTTACTGGCTTTGTGGTGGGCGATCTTGTTGTGGGCAATGGCGTAGCCAGCAACTTGCAAACCGCCGATAATATCAACTTCACCGCTGATATTGCCCCAACAGCCGAAGGCACCGTAACGGTAGACCTTCCCCTTTCCTCCCTGCTCGATCTTGCCGGCAATGGCAACGATGCCGCCGCTCAATTTACGATGGTCTACGACATCACCAACCCCACCGTCATCATTAGCACCACGGTTGCGGACCCCACCAACGACAGCCCCTTCAGCATTGATATTGTCTTTGATGAAGAAGTGACCGACTTTGTAGTGGGCGACCTAACCGTAGGCAATGGCGCCGCCAGCAACCTGCAGACCCTTGATAACATCAGCTTCACCGCCGATATCACCCCCGTCACCGACGGCAATGTTACGGTAGATCTGGCTGGCGCGTCGCTAACCGACTTGGCTGGCAATAATAATGATGCCGCTACCCAGTTTGTCATTCTGTACGATATCACTCCTCCCACCGCCGCTGTCACCAGCGCCATCACCAGCCCCACCAACGATGTCTCCTTTGGCGTAACGGTAACCTGGAGCGAACCAGTTGAGGCATTTGTATTATCTGATATTGATGTAACCAACGGCAGCGCGGGCACCTTCGCCGGCTCTGGCGCCGACTACACCTTCGTGCTTACCCCGGCTGGCAACGGCCCAGTAGTGGTAACCATCCCTGCCCCCGCCGCGCACGATATTGCCGGCAACCATAACACCGTCGAAGAAACTTTTAGCATCACCTTTGATGATGTTCACCCTGTGCCTACCATCAGCAACCCCAGCGCCGGCCACCTCGCCATTAACTTTAGCGAAGCGGTAACTGGCTTTGCTCTCACCGATCTGGTTGCCACCAACGCCACTCTCAGCAACTTCGCGGGAAGCGGCAGCAGCTACACCGCCGATTACGCCATCGTCGCCGCTGGCACCATTACCATTAACCTTGCCCAAGACCTAGCGCTGGACGCGGCCGGCAACGGCAACGTAAGCGCCAGCCCGTTGGAGATCGGCCTTGATTCCACCGCCCCCAGCGTGGTGAGCCTAAACCGGGTAGATGCTACCCCCAGCAAAGCAGTTCAGGTTCGTTATACCCTCGTATTTAGTGAGAGCGTAGTGAACGTAGATGCAGCCGATATGCGCCTGATCACCACCGGATCGCTTAGCAGTGTAGCCATTGGCAGCGTTAGCGGCAGCGGTACCACCTACACCGTTACCATCAACACCGGCAGCGGCAGCGGCAACATCGGGCTCGAACTTGCTGTAGGCGGAACCAATAACATTCAGGATGCTGCCGGCAACCTAATGGCAGCCACCTACACCGGCACCAACCTCTACGCCATCGACCGTGTAGTGCCCAGTGTCTCCTCCAACTCGCTCTATGTTGTATCTGGCAGCTCCTTTAATAGCTTCACCGTTACATTTGGCGAGGATGTGAACGACCCCGCCGGCAACAGCGAAACCGATGATGTGACCAACCCCAACAACTTTATGTTGGTACAAGCTGGCGCAAATGGCTTTTATAACACCGTTAGTTGCTTGGGCGGCCTGCTCTCTGATGACACCCGCGTGACCGTGAATGGCGTTACCTTCAACCATAGCAACTACACTGCCACCGTCAACATCAATAACGGCGTACTGCTCCCGGTTGGTAACTATCGCTTGTTCATCTGCGGTACCACCTCCATCGTGGATCTGGTTGGAAACGCCATCAATGGCGGCTTCGATACCCTGGTTGATTTCACCATTGGCCAACAAACCCCACAATTCCCACCCACCTTGCCGCAAACCGGCCATGGCACTGGCGTTAGCCTGCCCGTGGCTTTGCCCGCGGCAAACGCCTACACCAGCACCGGATTCACCCTGCAGATCCCTTCCTTAAATGTGAATGCCAACATCTTGGGCGTAGCCCTAGAGAACGGTGATTGGGACTTGGATAGCTTGGGCGATAACATCGGCTACATCAGCGAATCCGCTGCACCCGCTAGCGCCGGCAACAGCGTACTCACCGGCCATGTATACAACTGGGGCAACATTCCAGGCCCATTTGTGAACCTAAAGAACCTCAAAGTGGGCGAAACCGTAACCCTAACTAGCGCAGGCAAAGTGTTTACCTACGTTGTACGCAGCACCCAGGTAGTAGATGACACCGATTTTGCCACCGTATTTAGCAAAGAGACTAGCAGCTGGCTCACACTCATGACCTGCGAAACCTACAATTACGCCACCGCCTTTTACTCACAGCGCAGAGTAGTGAAGGCCGAACTACTGAGCGTGAAGTAAGAATTAAGAATGAACCAAAAGGGCAGCGCAATGGCGCTGCCCTTTTTTGTTGCGGAGAGGAGAGTGAGATTGATGGTGGTGAAACTTCAACCTCATCCTGATGATCCTCGCCCTTCTTAGCGAGAGCCACGCACCTCCCAATCTTAGCCTATCCTTTGCCGTCTCCGCGGCTTTGCGTGAAACCGCACTTG
>CAZSLN010000062.1:0-5031 GCA_964607645.1 uncultured Anaerolinea sp. | reverse complement strand
CCCAATCTTAGCCTATCCTTTGCCGTCTCCGCGGCTTTGCGTGAAACCGCACTTGCAGTTTCTAGTGAACTTTGTGACTTTGTGCCTTCGTGTAAACCCCGCACTTAGCGTGCTTAGCGAGAGCCGCTCTTAGACTTTCTACTTTTTTCTGGTAGAACCTATGATCATACTTCGCGTGAACCGCTTTTGATCTTCTACAAGAAATCGCACTTGCCCTTCTTAGTGCCTTCGTGTGACATCGCACTTGCCCATCCTTTGCCGTCTCCGCGGCTTTGCGTGAAACCGCACTTGCACTTCTTAGCTTTTCTTAGCGCCCTTAGCGTTCTTCGCGTGAACCGCTTTTGGTCTTCTACAAGAATTCGCAAATGCCCTTCTTAGTGCCTTCGTGTGACATCGCAGTTGCCCTTCCTTTGCCGTCTCCGAGGCTTTGCGTGAAACCGCACTTGCATTTTCTTAGTGAACTTTGTGCTTTTGTGTGAACCCCGCACTTAGCTTTTCCTTCCCGCGCTTCGTGTCCTTAGCGAGAACCCGGCACTACGTCCTCTGCGTGATCAACTTCTTCCCACAAAAAAACAAAAAACCATTATCATTAACCCATGACAAAAATCCACCAAGGCAACCGCATCGGCAAAGACGCCAAACTCCGGGTTGGCTGTTCCGCCGTCATCTTCGACCACTCCCACCAAAAAGTGCTGCTCACCCGCCGTGCCGATAACGGCATGTGGTGCCTTCCCTGCGGCGCCATGGACCCCGGCGAAAGCGCTGAAGAAGCCTGCCTGCGTGAAGTATGTGAAGAAACCGGCCTGCGGGCAAAAGTAACCCGTCTGGTGGGCATCTACACCACCCCCAACGAAGCCATCGAATACCCCGACGGCAACCGCGTGCAGATCGTCGCCCTCTCCTTCGAGGCAGAGATCATCGGTGGCAAGTTGGGTTTGAGCGATGAAACCACCGCCTTTGGCTACTACTCCCCAGAAGAAATGACGCAGCTCGATATGGTGCCCAGCCACGCCCGCCGCGTGCGCGACGCCTTTGAGGGCAAGGTCGAGGCGTTTGTTTATTAAAGTAACCAAAAAAGGAATTAATATGAAAAAAGTACTCTTCCTTTGCACCGGAAATAGCTGCCGCAGCCAGTTGGCGGAGGCCATTGTTAACCATCGCCTCCCCAACCAGTGGAGCGCCTTTAGCGCTGGCTCGCACCCCGAGGGTTATGTTCACCCGCTCGCCATCGCAGCGTTGAAGGAGATCGGCATTGAGCATAATGGCAAGTCGAAGCATTTTGACGTCTTCAAGGGTACCCACTTCGACCTAGTCATCACCGTTTGCGATAACGCCGCTAAGGCTTGCCCTACCTGGCTGGGCAGCGCAGGCAACCGTGTTCATATGCCGTTCTCCGATCCGTTCAGCAGCAACGATCTGGCTACTTATCGGATAGTGCGTGATGAGATCGAGGCGCAGGTGGTGGGGTATTTGAGCCAGCTAGCCTGATCGCATAAGTTCCTCGCCTAACGCGAGCACAAAAATGGCCGAGATAAATAAAACCGCCTCCCTGTGATTAGGGAGGCGGCACTTGCGAATTGGGCTATTCTGAAGGCTTACAGACCGATGTAATACTCATCGTAAACGAAGTCAGTCTCGCAGCCCCAAGTAATGTTAAAACCTAGGTCAATGATCCGCTGAGTTTCAGAATCGAAATTTAAGGTTGTGTAATCCCAATGTGATTGGGACAGGAAGGCCCACCAAGTCTGACTCGGCGAAGTGTTCCAATCGACAAGAAAACCATAATCTGAACAAGACGCGGCGGATCTGTTTTTTGCAACCCAAGCGGCATTGCCGGTGGAGGAACAATCTACCCATAGGGTTTTATTTACATTCAAGTTCCACTTGCCAGCGCTGTTACCGCATGAGCTAGAAACCCAGTATTGGTAGGTTCCTTCCGGCATCGAGAGGGTGCTGAAACCAGCCGGAAGCTTGAAAAACTTCGCCACACCGTCTGATCCAATTACCTTGACCTCAACAGATCCGTGGGTTCGGTTGCGAACACTGATCTCGAAGGTCTGTTGTTTGGCCGCCTTAGCGGCGGCAGGTAGAGCTGAAGCAAATAACGTTAGTACGAAAAATAGTACGAAAAATTTGTTGCGCATCTAAGTATTAATCCTCTTTTTGAAATTAAAGTAGTGGTCTGTAGCAAGTTATTCTTGAAACAAACTCATTTGGCTGAAAATGCACAGGTATTTTACATTGTGCGGGAGGGTTAACAAATGCTTTATTTGGACATATAACGTCTAGATAAAAGGACATAAAACTAACCTAAAAAGTTAGGAAAACACGGGGATGGGTTTCGCACGATAATTGCTACAATAATCGCAAGCAATATTTGGGTGAAAAGAGACACTGATGGTTGGGAGATCCTACCTATTTCCTGATTCGGCGGCGTTTGGCTGCTTATCGAAAGGTGCATGTTGAAATCGAGGGGACGGTGGTGGGGTGATTGAAGACTATCTGCTAGATAATTGGACTGCTATTCATAATGGTTTTACCTGAAATATCAATGAAGAGATTATAATAAATTGCTTGTCAATAAAATATCTCCGTCATTAAGGGAAAAACATTGTAAAAAATCTGTTTTATTGTCTGATCGTCATTTTGATTTTATCAGGATGTGGAACTTCAATTCTTGGTAAAAATAATGAAATCGAGAGTGCTGCGCAGGTAGAAACCGAAAGCCCATCTTCTACTCCAGAACCAACCTCAACTCCTCTTCCAACTAGCACAGCCACGGTTGTTCCATCCCCAACCCCCGACACTCGCGTGATCAATATAGACCCAGCCAACCTAATGTTGGGAAAACCTGATTTACCGGAGGAATTGAAATACTATATTCCGCCTAAAGATCAGGTGCGTAGAAATTCTTGGTACGATACAAGATCTGGAACGTACCCCCAGAAAAATCCTCGACACGTTGCCTTTATGTGGACGAATCAGGCTGCCGCGGATGTGTACTTGAACGAAACGGGAAGAATCTATGGGTACGTTGTGATGTACTACCGAAAAGGCAATCCGAAATCGGATTACCCTGCTGAAATCTATGATGAAGTATCCCTTTTTCGAACCTCCGCTGGAGCAGGGAAAGCCTTGGATATTTGGGGTGACCGGGTCAAGTTTATAAACAAAAATCTGAAAACGTTTAAAGAATTACCTAGCCCTCAGGTCGGGGATGCCTCGCGATTGATGACTTATACCATTACAGTGCTAGATCGTTCTGACCCTGAAACAAGACGAGCCTACTATTTGATTTTCTCCGTACGGAATATCACTCATTATGTATTTTTTTATGGGCGAGAAGGCCAGTTGGAAGAATCCACCGTGGTAGAAATTGGAAATACTATTGCTAGTAAAATGTACGAGGCAGAGCTTTCAGAAGAGGTGACTTTTGAACCAAAATAGATAAGTTGGAGTTATTCTATTCGCTAAATTTCTAACGATACGCTTGAACAGGTATGATCTCTCAGTAATATCAAAAACTAGTGTAACTTTCATTACATCCGCACTATCAAGAGCTTCGATCTAATTGAAGCTCTTGATAGTCTATCATTGGTTATGAAAACTCGAATTAAAAACACTAACCACTTAGACCGTCATTCCCCACTAACTTCCCCCCCAATCCCCTAAAATCCAAAATTCAGTCACTGAATATACCTTGACAAAATGAAAACCTTCGTATATAGTAGTGACATATAACCTATTGAGTTAGTAGGATATAAAATTAATCAGAGTCATTTTAGGAGATCAAGCAATGAAGCAAAATAGCATAACCAAGTTCGTCGTGTTCCTCGTGCTGGCTAGCATGGTCTTGGCCGCTTGCGCGCCGGCTGCCGCCACTGAAGCGCCCGCCCCCGCGGCGCCGGCTGCCGAAGAAGCTGCCCCCGCGGCCGATTCACCCACCGCCGCCCCTACCGCCGAGCCTCTCAGTGGCACCATCAGCATTAGCGGCGCGTTTGCCCTTTACCCGATGATGACGGTTTGGGCGGATGAGTTTACCAAGCTTAACCCTGGCGTACAGTTTGATGTGCAGGGCGGCGGCGCGGGCAAGGGCATGACCGATACGATTGCTGGCGCGGTGGATATTGGTATGATCAGCCGCTCGATCAAGGAAGAAGAATCGAGCCAGGGTATTTTCTGGGTCTCGGTTACTAAAGACGCGGTCTTCCCCATTGTTGCCGAGGGCAACCCTGTTCTTGAAACCCTCAAGACCACCGGTATCACCGCCGAAACCTTCGGCAAGATCTTCATCACCGGCGAGTTTACCACCTGGGGCCAGGTTGTGGGTGATCCTTCCATCACCGATGAGATCCATGTTTACACCCGATCGGATAGCGCTGGCGCTGCCGAGATGTGGGCCAAGTTTAGCGGCGGCAAGGTGCAGGATGACCTAAAGGGCATCGCGCTGAATGGCGAGCCCGCCTTGGTAGAGCAAGTTCTTAAAGATCCGTTGGGCATTGGTTACGCAAACCTGAACAGTGTTTACGACCTCGCTACCGGTCAGCCTGTTCCCGGCATCGTCGCCCCTTACATTGATGTAAACGCCAATGGCGCGGTTGATGCCAGCGAAAAGCTGGATGACCTTGCCACGGTGGTAAAAGCGGTTGCCGATGGGGTGTACCCAAGCCCACCCGCCCGTTTTGAGAACCTTGCTACCAAAGGCAAGCCCGATGGTGTAGTTCTGGCTTTCATCAATTGGATCCTTACCGATGGGCAAGCCTTTACCGACCAAGCCGGCTACGTGCCACTTACTGGTGCCCAACAGCAAGAAAGTTTAGATAAACTTAAATAGGATGCGATGATTCCCCCTATTGAATCAAGTACTACTGGCGCTACAGGCTGGCAACCCCAGCCTGTAGCCCTTGCCCGTGCCAAAAGCAACGAGAGAGCCCGAAAGATCTTTTTGGGCTTTACCGCTTTGCCCGTTGTGCTTATTTTGCTTGTAACGCTTGGCTTGCTCATCCGCAGTTGGCCAATTCTCTCTACGTA
>CAZSLN010000061.1:0-14717 GCA_964607645.1 uncultured Anaerolinea sp. | reverse complement strand
AGTCATAAGCCCCCGCGAGAAATACCAAGCCCACAAAAAACCAAATTTCCTCCAACACTACGATAAGTTCCACCAAAAAACAAATTTTCCTCCGATAATACAAAAGCCCTACCAAAAAACCAAGTCCCCCCAGAAAAAACCAAGTTTTCCACCAAATAGACCAAAAGTCCCCACAAAAAACCAAAAATCCCCCCAAAATAACCAAAAGTAACCCAAAAGAACCAAAAGTCCCTACAAAAATCCCAATTTCCATCTAAAAAGACCATAAGTTCCCAAAAAATATACCAATTTCCCTCCAATAAGACCCAAAGTCCACCAAATAATGACCAAAAGTTCTCACTCCCCCGCCCTCGCAACCTCTGCCACCACTCTCCAAATCCCTCAAAGCGTAGCCCATAGCCCGTCACATTTTCACTCTTGACAACCCAATAAGAACTCCCTATAATGGATTTATTGAAACGGTTCAACTCTTATGACAACTATTCGTGATATTGCTTCCTCCGCAGGCGTTTCCATTGGAACAGTATCCAACTATTTAAACGATCCAGAACTAGTAGCCCCCGAAACCCGCAAGAAGATCCAAGAAAAGATCAAAGAATATAATTATCACCCCAAGGCTGCGGCCCGCAGCCTTAAATCGCGCCAGACCCAACGCATCGGCCTTGTTCGCATCATCTCCCCCGAAGACTACCGCAGCACCGACCCAGGCGATAACGCCTTCCTCGAGCTCCTAGCTGGCCTCAACACCATGGCCGCCGAGAATGGCTACGACCTTCTCATCTCCGCCGCGAAGAACAACGAAGAGGAACTAAAGACCTACGCCCGCCTCATCGGCTCCGGCCAAGTAGATGGTCTAGTGGTGATGGGCATCCAGCGCCAAGATGAGCGACTGCCATTCCTAATGGAAAAAAACATCCCATTTGTGGCATACGGCCGCTCAGAAACAGAAGCAAACTACCCATTTGTGGATGTAAATGGCGCAGAAGGCATCACAAAAGCCATAAAATACCTCTCCGAGCTCGGTCATACCAAAATTGCCTACATCACCCCGCCCGAAGGCCTAATGTGCACGCAGCAACGCTGGGATGGCTATCTGCAGGGTATCGAAGAATGCAACCTGCCCTTCCATAGCGATTACGTCGTAGAAGGCGCTTTCAGCCAACGCTCCGGCCAGATCTCCTCCCACCTCTTATTAGACCTCCCCGAGCCTCCCACCGCCATCCTCACCGCTAGCGATATCTGCGCCTTCGGCGCCATGCGCGCAATACAGTCCCGCGGGTTAGAAGTCGGCAAGGATATTTCTGTGGTTGGCTTCGACGATATCAGCCTCGCCGATATGTTTCACCCATCCTTAACAACCATCTCACAACCCTTCCGCAAGATCGGTTTTGAATTAATGCAGTCCCTCATTTCGGTAATTTCAGGTGATAACCCTATGCCCCAAACGATTCTCACCCCTGATCTTGTTGTCAGGCGATCCACAGGGCGTGTTCTTTCCTGATTTTTTTAAAGATATATTGAAACGGTTCAGTTGGTTTCTAACCTCACCGTTAGAAAAAGAAAGGAGTTTAGCAAAAGCCTGCCAAATCAAATTCACTTTTTGATGATTTCAAACCAAAATACAATTCAATTTAAGGAGTTTTGAAGATGAAGAAAAGTTTGCTGTTCGTCCTTGTTTCACTCATGATCGTTATGAGCGTTTTACTCGGTGCCTGCGCCCCCGCGGCCACCCCCGAGCCCGCCGCAGAAGCCCCCGCCGAAGCCCCTGTTGTTGCCACTGAAGTACCCGCTACCGAAGTACCCGCTCCTGTCTCAATCCGTTACTGGCACACCATGAGTGACGCTGAAGCCGCCAAACTGGATGAGGTTATCGCCGCTTTTGAAGCAGCCAACCCCGGCATTACCGTTGAAGCCACCCGTTATGCCTATGGCGATTTCAAAACCGCTTTGCTAACCGCCATCGCCGGTGGGGATGTTCCCGATACCGCTCGAATGGATATCGCTTGGGTTTCAGAATTTGCCAGCCAAGGCGCTTTGATGCAGCTTGATGGCGTTATGCCCGATTTTGAATCCATCGCCGCCTCCGTCTTCCCCGGACCTCTCTCCACCAACAAATGGGATGGCCACTATTATGGTCTGCCCCAAAACACCAACACCCAGGTGTTGGTTTACAACACCGCAGCCTTCGAAGCCGCCGGCATCACCGCAGCCCCCACCACCATGGAAGAATTCGCCGCCACCGCTTGCGCGCTTACCGATACCGCCAAAGGTACCTACGGCTTTGCTGAAGGTGGTACTTATTTCTGGGCACCCGCTCCTATCTTCTATGCTATGGGCGGCAAGGTTACCGATCCTGAGATCACCACCGCTACCGGCTACGTAAACAGCGCCGAGAGTGTTGCCGCTTTCACGATGCTCAAAGATCTGTATGATAAAGGCTGCCTTTCTCCCAACTTGTTGGGTGGCGGTATTGCTACCGATGCTGGCCAAGGTACTGGTATCTATGGAATGATCATCGATGGCCCATGGATGGTCGATATTTATAAAGGAAACTATCCTGATCTCAAGTACGATTTCGCTTTGATCCCTGCTGGCCCCAATGGTACCAGCTCGGTCGTTGGCGGCGAAGATGTCGTCATTCTTGGCGGCTCTAAGAACGCCGAAGCGGCTCAGAAATGGGTTTCTTACCTCATGAGCGTTGATACTCAAAAAGCACTTGCCCAGGTTGGTGTTATGCCTACCATCGCCAGCCTCACCGGTGATGCCTCCCTACCCGCTTACTTCGGCATCTTCATGGAACAGTTGAAGACCGCCCAAGCCCGCGTTCCAAGCCCCAAGTGGAGCGATATGGACAACGCCATCAACAATGCTTACCAGCGTATTCTCAAGGGTGACCAAGCTCCTCAGGCTGCTCTTGACCAAGCTGCCGCTGAAATTGATGCCCTGTTAGCGAAATAGTTCAAAAAGGTTTTATACTAGTTTCCAAGGTGAGTGCTTTCCCCCTCACCTTGGAAACACTCTCAATCCGAAAAAAAGAATTTTCCCAAAGGTATTTGTTGTTATGAGCCAAACAACCCGATCTGAAAAAAAACGCAACCAAATACTTCCCGCCATCATATTTTTAATTCCTGGTTTTACCCTCTTAATTGTTTTTTTTCTTGGCCCACTCCTCTATTCTTTCCGCATCAGTTTTTACCAATGGAATTTTGCCCACCCTGAACGTTCGGTTTTTGTTGGGCTCTCTAATTACATCACCCAACTCACCAACCCCATCTTCCACCGCGCTATCCTCAACACCTTCGCTTACACTATCATCACTGTTAGCCTAAAAATGGTGCTCGGCTTTTTTGTTGCGTTAGTGCTCAACCAAAAGATACCAGCTCGTTCCTTTTTTCGGGTGGCTTATTACCTACCTGTCATCACCAGCTGGGTCATTGTCTCTCTTCTATTTATGTATATGTTCAGCGGTATGGGCGGGTTGGTCAATTATTTTCTAAAAGATGTACTTCACGTTATCAGCAAGAACATAATGTGGCTTGCCGATCCAATTCTCGCGCTTATTCCGGTGATCTTGGTGGATATTTGGAAAGGCGTTGGCTGGGCTACGGTCATCTTCCTTTCAGGCTTACAATCCATTCCGCTGGAATTACTGGAAGCCGCCGAGGTAGACGGCGCTAACCCTTGGCAGCGGCTAATGAAGATCATCCTACCGCTAATGCGCGGAACAATCGTTTTCTTGATCGTGGTGCTGTTATTAGGAGGCTTAAATTCGTACGTGCCATTCCAGCTCATCACCCACGGAAACCCCATGGACCAAACCCATTCCATCCTCACGCTAATGTACCGCGCTACCTTCACCCGCATGGATTTTGGCAACGGCGCGGCGATCAGCTACTTGCTCACCTTATTTGTTTTTGCCCTTAGTATCATTCAGTTGAAATTGCTCAACAAGCCGATAGGAGATTGAGATGAAACGCTCCAAGTTTCTGTACAAGGCCGTTTCAGTCCTCTTCCTGATCGTAGGGTTGGGCATTGTGGCGGTTCCCATTTGGTATATGGTCTCTACCGCCTTTAAGCCACAAACCATGGTGTTCGAAATGCCACCCCAGTTATGGCCAATTCCTTCCACCTTGAACAACTTTGTCAAGGCGGTCACCACCGATCGCTTCCTGTTGTATTTTTGGAACAGCGTCAAGGTAGCTTTCTCCGCCACTGTTCTTACTGTATTGGTAAGTTCTATGTTGGCGTACGCCTTTGCCCGCCTCACCTTCCCCTTCAAAGAAAACCTGTTTTACATCCTTCTGCTCGGTATGATGGTTCCGCCGGTGATGTTGATCATCCCGCAGTTCATCATCTCCCATAACCTCAACCTGTACAACAACCTTTGGGGGCTGATCTTGGTTTACATCACCATGAACATCTCGATGCAAACCTTTTTGCTACGCGGTGTCTTTGAAAACGTACCTCGCGACTTAGAAGAAGCGGCGATGATCGACGGCGCCAGCCCCTTTACAATTTTTTCGCAAATCATCCTGCCGCTCTCGGGTCCGGGCTTGGCGGTGGTTGTTATCAACTCCTTCCTTTACTCGTGGGAGGAATTTACCTGGGCTAATGTGAATATCGCCGATTCAGCCAACCGAACACTTCCCATCGGCATCGCCCTTTTCCAATCAGAACACCTTACCGAATGGGGGCAAGTTTTTTCCGCCTCGCTGATTGCTCTCGTTCCGGTAATCATCATCTTTTTACTCTTCCAACGTTATTTTGTTCAGGGTATATCAACAACGGGAATTAAAGGTTAAGACGTATGAATATCGATTCAAAAATAAAAATGCTTGATCTTTACCCTTCAAGCGGCATCTATCACCCTGGCGAAGAAGTGACCCTTTGCTTGATCGCTGAATCAGACACGGAGCATCAGCAAGAGTTTCGATTGGTTTTCTATCATGGGCCCGATGTCGCCGATATTCTCACGCAAAAACAACTTGTACAGGTTGGGCTTCAAAAGATCACTTTCCATTGGCAGCCCCCCGCCAACAGCCCTGCCGGCTACGGGGTGCAGCTGGTGCTCGTAGACGGCGCGTCGGTGGATTCGCTCGAAACGGCCTTCGATGTTTTGCTGCGTTGGACTGACTTCCCGCGTTATGGTTTTCTATGCGATTTCTTCCCGACTCGCGTTGAGGAGGAAAAAACCATCGAGTCTTTGGCGAAGTATCACATCAATGGCTTACAGTTTTACGATTGGCAGTATCGCCACGACCATTTAGTGCCCCCTACTGATGATTTCGAGGACCCACTCGGTCGTTTTCTCTCCTTGAATAGGATCCGAACCTTGATCGCCGCCGCTCACCGCCATGGAATGGCAGCAATGCCCTACCTCACTATCTACGCGGCATCCGCCGCCTTTTGGAAAAGCCACCCCGAGTGGATGTTGTACGATCTTGATAAGAAACCCATCCCATTCGGGGATGACTTTTTGGGCATTATGAACCCCGCCAAAAACAGCGCATGGCATGATCACTTACTGCGAGAGTGCGCGTCGGTTCTAACCACCCTCCCCTTTGATGGCCTGCACATCGACCAATTCGGCGAACCCAAAACCGCCTTCGATGCAAGCGGACTCGCGGTAGACCTACCCCAAGCCTTCCACGATTTCATCGCGGATGCCGCTGCCCAACACCCAGACGCGCCCATTCTGTTCAACGCGGTTGGCAATTGGCCAATCGAAACTCTGGCTTCCTCTGCCACTTCCTTTAACTATATCGAAATTTGGCCGCCGGATGTTACTTACAGCGATGTTGTTCGCATTGTACGTAATGCCCGGAAACGCTCTTTAGGTAAACCGGTCACCATCGCACTATATATCCCTGCCAGCCAAGAGCTCAACAACTTGCGCGCCAACGCCCTCATCATCTCCGCCGGCGGCACCCGAATTGAGATCGGGGAAGAGGATAGACTGCTCAGTGACCCTTACTTCCCCAAACACGAAGAGATGACTAGTGAATTAAAGGCAGCCTTTCGCAAGCAATACGACCTGATCATCCGGTATGAAGAGTGGTTCGGGCCCTTGGTGAACGAAACGACCCCTACTAACATCAAAATTCCCGTCGGCATAGAAGCATTTTATCGCCAAGGCAACAACAAAGCCTCGCTATCCTTGGTCAACTTAAACAGCGAAACGCCGCTAACGTGGAATTCTGAAAATCCTGATCTGATCCACTACGATGAATTCGATATCGAAGTAGCCCTACCGAATCGTCCAGGCAGAGTGTTATGGATCGATATCGACGGTTCTACCCTAACTCCTTCCCATCTTGAAAACCAATATATGGATGGCGTTTGTACCATCAAAATCCCGCGGCTAGGCCTCTGGACCGTTCTCCTTTTTGAATTTTAACTTATCCCATACAATACACATCCGGAGCCGAATAAATGGACTTATTGACCAGCAGCATTGAACTCATTCTCAAATACCAGGATAAAAGCGGGGCTTATGTCGCCAGCCCCAATTTTCCTACCTACCATTATTGTTGGCTACGTGATGGCAGCTTTATCGCCTATTCAATGGATCTTTCTGGTCAATTCGAAAGTTCCGACCGCTTTTACCGCTGGGTGGGGAAGGTGGTCAACCGCTACGCTGGTAAGGTAGATGTGCTTGCCTCGCAACTAAAACAAGGGAAAAAGCCAGATAACAATGGAATTTTGAACACCCGATTCACGCTGGATGGCGTTGAAGAAGGCGACAACGGTTGGGGTAACTTTCAGGTAGATGGCTATGGCAGCTGGCTTTGGGGCTTGGCTGAACATGTTAAACTATCGGGCGATACCTCCCTTTTGGCGGATCTCGTCCAGCCCATCGAAACCACTATTCAATACCTAAAATTGGTTTGGAAGTTGCCCAATTATGATTGTTGGGAAGAACACCCAAATTATCTACACCCCTACTCCTTAGCTACCACCTACGGCGGGTTGGCGGCGATGCTTGAACTGCAAAGCTCTGGCGCGTTGCGTTTACCTGACCTAGGCATCCCCGCCTTGCTCAGCGAGATCAAAGCGTTTTTGAAACAAAACGCCACCTACCAAGGCACCTTCACCAAACACATTCTGCCATCCACCGATGGAAAAAGTTATTTGCCCGATGCTAAAAGCGGCGTGGATTCCAGCTTGTTAGGCCTTGCTGTGCCCTATGCCGCCTTTGACCTCAATGACCCCACCGTTCAGAAGACGATACAGGCCATCGAAAAGAACCTATGGTTCTCAGGTGGTGGTGTGTTCCGCTACAAGGCCGACGTGTACTATGGCGGCGGCGAATGGGTATTATTGGCAGGTTGGCTGGGTTGGCACTTTATTCTCACTGGCGAACTTGAAAAGGCCATCAAGCTGCAAGCCTGGATCGAAAGCGTAGCAAGCCCAACCGGCGATCTACCCGAACAAGTTAGCGAACACTTATTAGCTCCATCCAAAGAAGCCCACTGGATTAAAGAGTGGGGCCCAGTAGCAACGCCCTTACTATGGTCTCACGCGATGTATATCATCCTGAGTAAGAACATACAGCGGGCAACAAAATAGTTCTGCCATGTGAATCGACTCGCCTTATTGCGATTGCATAGAAGGCAAGTTTGTGCTAAAATATCTATGTTCGTTCCAATTGAAGCAAGCACCGAGAAGTGGGCAACGCCCACTTTTTGTTTTCTAATAACACAAAGATTATTTATTTATAAGATCCGATCAAAAAATTCGGGAGAAAGTGAAAGATGAAAAACGATTTTACCCTGGCATTTAATGAAGTTCTGGAAGAAAAACAACTTCCAAAAGAGGTCATTATTACCGCGCTAGAATCCGCTATGGTTTCGGCATACAAGAAGGTGGTGAAAGCCCCACCCAGCCAGCATGTAGAAGCCAAAGTAGACCCGGAAACTGGCAGGGTGATGGTATTCGCCCAAAAAGAAGTTGTGGAATCAGTGGTTAGCCCCGATACGGAAGTATCGCTCTTTGAAGCGCAGAAATTAGATGGCGCTATCGAGGTCGGCGAACTGGTAATGGTGGAATCGACCCCCAACAACTTTGGCCGTGTGGCAGCCCAAACAGCCCGCCAAGTCATTCAACAGCGCATCCGCGAAGCCGAACGTTCCGCTCAAATGATCCACTTTGAACATCAACTCGGTGAGATTGTTAGCGGTGTTGTACAAGCAAGCAATTCACAGTCCACTACCATCGGCTTAGATATGAAAGCGGAAGGTATTATGCCCGCCGCTCAGCGCATCCCAGGTGAACGATTTAGACTGCATGATCGTGTTCGCTCGATTATTATGGAAGTGAAAGATGGCTCCCGCGGACCTCAGATCATTCTCTCCCGAGCCCATCGCAACTTCCTTAGGCGCTTGCTCGAAAACGAGGTCCCCGAGATCTATCACGGTATCGTTGAGATCCGCTCGATTAGCCGCGAACCTGGCCAACGCGCCAAGGTTGCCGTATCCGCTACCCAACCTGGAATCGACCCCGTTGGCGCTTGCGTAGGTATTCGTGGTGTACGTATTCAGTCCATTGTCAAAGAACTTCACGATGAGAAAATCGACATCATTGAGTGGAGCGCTGACCCCGTTGTTTACATTTCCAAGGCCATAAGCCCCGCTCGCGTTAGCAGCGTTTTCGTCAATGAGGTTGAAAAAACCGCTACCGTAGTAGTAATGGAAGACCAGTTATCTCTGGCGATCGGCCGAGATGGACAGAATGCCCGCCTTGCCGCTAAGCTAACCAATTGGAAGATTGATATCAAATCTGTTATCGAAGCAACGACCGATACTATCGTTCGATTACAAAACGAAGCCTCCTTCCAAGCTACCGCCGCGCTCGAAAAAGAAGCGGCTGCCCTGGTAGGCACCATACTGGATAAGAAGGCTGAAGGTAAAGCCCTTACTCCTGAAGAATACACCATGATGGCGCAGTTCGTTGAACGCGTGGAACGCCGTACCCTTGAGCGAACCCGCCTGATCGAAGCAGAAAACCTCGAGAAGATCGAAGCAGCCCGCGCTGGTATTCCTGCCACCGCCTTCGAGGTCAATCTCGAAACCCTCGAGATTCCCGAATTCGTGTTCAACATCCTCACCGAAGCCCAATACGAAACCATTGGCGATCTGATTCTAGCAATGCGCTCGAACCCGGATAAGGTTCTTGCCTTGGCTGGCATCGGAAAGAAAGCCATCACATCGATTGAAGCCGCCATCGAAGCGCTCAATTTTGGCGAAAAACCTGCCGAAGTTGAAGTAGTGGTTGAGCCAGAAGTTGAACCTGTTTCCGAGCCGGTTGTTATAGCCGAAGTTGAAACCATTGTAAAAGCCGTGGTTGAGACCCCCGCTGAAGAGCTTGGACCCGTTGTCGATAGCGAACCCGTCCTCGAGCCTTCCTTCGAAGAACTCTTCCAAATCCGTCCTGAAGTCATCATCCCCAGCGCCGAAGAAGAAGAGAAGATGGAAAAGAAGGGCAAGAAGGGTAAGAAATCTGTTGAATACCAGTTTGATGAGGAACGCGGCGAAGTGGTTGGTAAGAAGATCCACAAACGCGGCGATGCCGACTGGACTGGTGAAGACTGGGAATAATCCATGACTGTAAAAGTCATTAAACCAAAGCACATTCCCCAAAGAACGTGTATTGGGTGCCGAACAGTACTGGCAAAGCGAACGCTTACCCGCATTGTTCGGCAGCCCGACGGGGTCTTTATTGATCCTACGGGCAAGTTGAACGGCCGTGGCGCGTATTTGCACAATCAAAAGTCTTGCTGGGAGCGAGGCTTAAGGGGTGGATTAGCAAATGCCTTGAAAACAACGCTTACGGCGGAAGATAGGGCAAGGTTAGAATCTTATTTGGCTAACCTGCCTGATGAAACCGCACCATTGAATGCGGAAAGTGCACAAATAGTCGAAAATTGACCTAACCTACCCACAGCAAATTCGCTCGGGTCCATTAGGAAACATTTAGCCTTCCGTTTGTACATTTATAAGAGGAGGTAACCTTTATGAGCGATAAAAATTTAGAGCTGCCAGTTTCGATTGTAGTTCGAGACCTAGCACAATTGATGAAAGTCGGACCGATCGATGTCATTCGTAAGTTAATGCAGAATGGCATGATGGTAACGATCAACCAAACCATTGATTATGACACCGCTGCCATTGTAGCCGGTGAATTTGGTTTTAACCCTAATCCTGAAGTTCTGGCGAATGATGATACAAAAGAATCTGGCGAAGTTCCCCTTTGGCGCCAGAAGATCTCGAACGAAAAAGAAGAAGACCTGATCAGCCGCCCCCCCGTAGTCACCATTTTGGGCCACGTAGACCATGGCAAAACATCCCTTTTGGATGCCATTCGAGAAACCGAGGTTGCCGCTGGCGAAGCCGGTGGCATTACCCAGCACATTGGCGCCTACCAGGTACACAAAGAAGGCCAACTTATCACCTTCCTCGATACCCCTGGCCATGCCGCTTTCACCGCAATGCGCGCCCGCGGTGCCCAAGGCGCTGATATCGTTGTTTTGGTCGTTGCCGCGGATGACGGTGTAATGCCGCAAACCCGCGAGGCGATCGCCCACGCAAAAGCTGCCCGTGTCCCGATCATCGTTGCCCTCAACAAGATCGATAAAGCCAACGCCAACCCCGACCGTGTAAAGAATCAGCTGGCTGAGCTCGAGCTTGTGCCTGATGAATGGGGCGGCAATACTATTGTTGTACCTGTTTCGGCTAAACAAAGACAAGGCATCGCCGACCTGCTGGCCTCCATCTTATTGGTGGCAGATAGCCAAAGCATCAAAGCCAACCCCAAGGGTACCGTAATTGGTACTATCATCGAAGCTGAGCTGGATAAAGCTCGCGGCCCTGTTGCCACTTTGTTGGTTCAAAATGGAACCCTCAAGAATGGCGATGTTGTGGTTGCCGGCCAAACCTATGGCAAAATCCGCGCTATGTATGATTTCAAACTCAAGCCGATCCAAAAAGCGACTCCCGCCACACCAATTTCCATTCTCGGAATGAGCACAATTCCTTCCGCCGGTGAGATCTTTGAAGTTGTCGCCAACGAAAAAACCGCTCGTGAAATCGTAAACAACCGCATTCAGGCCTCCAAAGACCAAAATCAGGCCGCCAAAATGACCTTGGAAGATTTCTACGCCCGCTTTAAAGCCGGCGAATTAAAAGAACTTCGCATCATCCTCAAAGCTGATGTTCAGGGCTCTTTGGAACCAATCGTGAAGGAATTGAACGAACTTGCCAAGACCAACGCCTCCGAAATTGCTCTAAAAGTTATTTACGCCGAAACCGGCAATATTGGTGAAAACGACGTAAACCTCGCTTCCGCCTCCAAAGCTCTCATCCTTGGTTTCAACGTGCAGGCTGATGTTAGCGCCCGCCGACTTGCCGAAGCTGAAGGCGTATCCATCCGCTTGTACGACATCATTTACCGACTTACCGAAGATATTGAAAAAGCGCTAAAGGGTATGCTCGAGCCAGAATTCAACGAAAAGCATCTAGGCAAAGCGCAGATCTTGGCGATCTTCCCCGTGTCCAAGGTTGGCCGCATCGCTGGCTGCCGTTGTTTGGATGGTGAGATCCGCCGAAACGGCAAAGCCCGCATTACCCGCGGAGCTGATGTCATTTTCGAAGGCGAGATCGCCTCGCTTCGTCATGAAAAAGAAGATGTAAAAGAAATTCGAACTGGGTTCGAGTTTGGTATTGGTTTCAAGAATTTCAACGATATGGCTGAAGGCGATATCTTGGAATGCTACCTCTTGGAAAAAAACAATTAATAATCGTGTATCATTAAGGTTATAGATAGAAGAACATTATGGCATCCGGAGTTCGTTTACAAAAAATATCTGACCGTATTCGCGAGGATCTCTCTGCATTACTGATTAAAGAGATCAATGACCCTCGCTTATTACAGGTTTACATTACTGATGTTAAGGTTGACCGCGAATTGGCTTTTGCCGATATCTACGTATCTGCGATAGAAGGCCGCAGCCGTTCAGCGGAAGTAATAAAAGGCCTTGAAAGCGCCACTGGCTTTTTGAGACGTGCCCTCAGCGAAACCGTTGAGTTGCGCGCTTTTCCAAAATTGCGCTTCCATTGGGATCCAACCCCTGAGAATGCGGACCACATTGAAAAAGTTCTTGCTGAAATTCGCAGCCAAAACAACAAACCTTCCTAATTTTATTCATTGCAAAAGGTAAATAATGGATTCAATTGATATTGAGATCAAAAATAAAATCGGCCAAGCTCAACATATATTGGTTGTCTCACACGTGCGCCCCGATGGCGACGCGATAGGTTCTACCCTCGCCCTAGGCTTAGCGCTTCTCAAAGCGGGAAAATCAGTGGAAATGGTGCTAAATGATGGCGTTCCTGCTTCTTTTCACCATTTACCCGGTCACGAACTGATCCTCAAAGCTCCAACGTGCGAGCCCGATCTTTTCATTACCGTCGATTGTGCTGATTTCAAACGCACCGGCAAGCAATTTATGGGCTACCGCAAGCCGGATATTAATATCGATCACCATGTTACCAACGAAAAGTTCGGCGTGATCAACCTGATCGAGCCGCTCTCTGTGGCGACTTCTTCCGTCTTAACCGGCCACCTGCAAGAATGGGGCCTCACTATCGACGCGGAAGTAGCCTCCAACCTCGCAACCGGCATTGTCACCGATACCCTCGGTTTCAGAACATCCAACACCACCTCCACCGCGTTGCGCCAAGCCGCCTTCCTGATCGATACCGGCATCGACATGCCCAATTTATACAACCGGGCCTTGGTAAGCCGCACCTTGCAAGCAGCAAAATATTGGGGTGCCGGGCTATCCAGTCTGAAGACGATGGATGGCATCGTCTTCGCCACCCTCAAACTGGAAGACCGCCAAGCCAGCGGCTATGGTGGCAGCGATGACGCTGACCTGATCAATATCATTTCCGCCATCGATGACCACGTCGTAGGCATGATCTTTGTAGAACAACATGGCTCCGTCAAGATCTCTTGGCGAGCTTTACAACCCGGCATTGATGTATCTAAGATCGCTACATTTTTCAATGGCGGCGGCCACAAAGCGGCTGCCGGCGCTGATATTGTTGGTACCCTCGATGAAATTCAAACCCGAGTGTTAGAAACAACTCGGGAAATGCTAAAACTTTAAGGGGGCAGGAGACTTATTATGAACAATGAACTCGATGATATGAAGAATGCCATTTCTGGCGTGTTAGTGGTGGATAAACCAGTTGGCCTCACATCGCATGATGTGGTCAACAAGATCCGCTATGGAACTGGTATTCGCCGTGCGGGCCATACTGGCACGCTCGATCCTCGCGCCTCTGGTGTGTTGGTCATTTTGGTTGGGCCCGCCGTCCGCCTCAGCGAATTTGTTTCGGCATCAGACAAGCGTTACCAAGCCATTATCCGCATGGGCGCCTCCACCGATACTTTCGATGCCGATGGCCGCTTCGTCAGCCCTCCCGTTGATGTGCTCGATATCTCCGAAGAGGATTTCGACGCCAAGCTGCAAACTTTCGTTGGCGAAATAACCCAAACGCCCCCTCCTTACTCCGCTATCAAGATTAAAGGCCGCCGTGCTTATGATATGGCCCGAAAAGGCGAAACGTTCGAGATCGCACCTCGCACTATTAATGTTTACAGCCTCGAAACCCTTGAGTGGGCTCCCCCTGAAGCGGTCGTGGATGTGCACTGCTCCTCTGGGACCTATGTTCGCTCCCTTGCCAACGACCTCGGCAACGCCCTTGGTTGCGGAGGCTACCTCATTGGTCTTCGCCGAACAAAAAGCGGCCGTTTTAGCCTGCGCGACGCCACCCCCCTTCGCAAATTAGAGGAAGCATTTCAGAATGGGAATTGGTATCAATACCTTATCCCCGCTGCTGAAGCGTTGGGTGAATGGCCTGCCATTGAATTGACCCCTGAACAAGTAGAAAGTGTTGCTCACGGTCACCGTATCCCTGCCGATCCGTCCATCGTTCCTGGCGCCAAGAACCTCGTTCGCGGCGTTAGCATGGCTGGTGAATTAATCTCTCTCATGGAACTTGACACTGCCTCGAGTGAATGGCAGCCCAAGAAGGTTTTCTACTCCTAATCACTGGCTCAACGATCAATGCTGATTCATCACCAATCCATCGATTCGATCCAGCTAGAAGCTAGCTGGTTGACCATCGGTATCTTCGACGGAGTACATCTCGGTCATCAAAAAATCATCAAAACGCTTACAGAAGGTGCATTACAAAATAACTTGCCTTCTGTGGCGTTGACGTTTGATCCACACCCTGCCACCGTTTTGGCGGGGGCGGTTATCCCAAAACTCACCACCCAAACAGAAAAACTAAAGATCTTGAACGTCCTCGGCGTAGATGTCGTCATCACCCTACCCTTTACTCCTGAGATCGCTAACCTGCCAGCTCTCGATTTTATAACGTTGCTCCGGGATCGTCTCAATTTTACCTATCTGGTAACCGGTTTCGATTTCGCCCTTGGCAAAAACAGGCAGGGCAATAACGAATACCTCAACGCCATCGGCAAAGAGATGGGCTTCCAACATAGCGCAATACCGGCCTTGGAAAAAGAGGGAAACATCATCTCCTCTACATCTATACGCAACGCCATTATGAACGGTGCCATCAGCTCCGCCACGAGCCGCATTGGCAGGTACTATACTCTTTCCGGCACGGTCGTTCATGGTGATG
>CAZSLN010000060.1:0-15533 GCA_964607645.1 uncultured Anaerolinea sp. | reverse complement strand
TGTCCCCGCGATCATGTCCACTAGAACATTGGAGGACTCCCGTGAACGCTTTATCGCTGCCACGTTATCGACGTTAGTACCTTGCGCCGCGAGGTTGGTGGTGGTTTTTGGGTTGGTAGCGTTCTATCTTGGACCACTTTGGGCGCTGGGCCTTTACATGTTAAACCTGTTCGTTATTGCCCTTACAGGTCGCATTCTTACCATGTTGTTACCCGATACTTCCCCCGGTATGATCCTAGAAATGCCACCGTATCGTATACCTACTTTAAAGGCGGTTTTGAACAAAGCGTGGTTTCGCATCCGCGAATTCCTTGTAGAAGCCTGGCCAACGCTCATCTTTGGCAGTGCTGCTCTTGCCATACTTGTTTTCTACGATCTGGCAAAGTATTTTAACTATTTGGTAAAACCTATTACCTGGTTACTTGACCTACCAGAGGCTGTTGGTGTTCCTCTAATATTCGGAATTTTACGCAAAGAATTATCATTGATCATGCTCGGGCAAGCTCTTGGTAGTGTAAATTACTCCAATGTATTAACTCACGCTCAATTGTTCACGTTCACAGTATTTGTAGTTTTCTTTATCCCCTGCGCGGCTACTTTGATCATGTTGAAAAAAGAACTTGGCACGAAAAAGATGCTCTGGGTCACGGTCATAACAATCTTGATTGCGTTGACCGCTGGCGGCGTATCTCGTTTGCTGGGTTGGTTGATTTAACTACTTCAGGGTGTGTTTTAGTTTATCCAGAACTGTTTGAAGCACTTTTAGGCGGGCAAAATACTTATCATTCGCCTCAACTAGGGTCCAAGGGGCCGAAGTGGTGCTGGTCTTGAGGATCATTTCCTCAGCGGCTTGTTCATAATCTTCCCACTTACCGCGGTTTCGCCAATCCTCATCCGTGATCTTCCACGATTTGTAATTAATCTTTTCGCGTTCCTTAAAGCGTTTGAGCTGTTCATCTTTGTTGATCTGCATCCAAAATTTGAATACGACCATACCAAATTCAGATAGTTGATGCTCGAACTGATTTATTTCCCCATATGCGCGCTTCCAGGCGGGTTCGGTGCAAAAGCCTTCCAGGCGTTCGACCAAAACACGGCCGTACCAGGAGCGGTCAAAAATGGCGATCTGACCATTTTCTGGTAAACGTTTCCAAAATCGGTAGAGGTAATGTTTTTCTTTATCTTCGCCGGAAGGAGCAGCGATGGGCCAAACCACATACCCGCGTGGGTCCATATTTTCAGTGAGGCGCTTGATGCTTCCTCCTTTCCCGCTGGCATCCATCCCTTCAAATACGATGGCCACCGGCACCTGTTTTAGGTAGACCTGGTACGCCACGTTATGTAATTCAGCCTGAAGTTCTTTAAGCTTCTTTTCGTACTCATTTTTTGGGGTACAAAGGGTAAGATCCAATTTCTCAAGCATTGACAGCTCCTTGCATCACTTCGTTTTGGTTAGAGCTCTCGGTTATGGTTGAATCTGGCAAACCAAGATGGTCTTCAATACCTTTGATAATGGTTTCAAGTACTTTGATCCTTGCAAAATACTTATCGGTTGCTTCAATAATGGTCCATGGAGAACTCGGGGCATCTGTCCGAAGGAGCATGTCTTCGATTGCGTCGGTGTACTTTTCGTATTTCTTTTTTTGTAATAGATCATCCTCAGTAACTTGCCAAGCGGTAATTTCGTCTGACCGCAGTTTGTTCAATCGATTCGTAAGCTCGTCCTTACTAATGTGCAGCCAAAATTTTAAGATTACTACGCCGTCAGAGGATAGTACTTCTTCGAACTCTGTAATATCGCGGTAGGCTGAATCCCATTCGCTTTGCTTAACAACTTTCTTGATCCGATCTGATAACACTCGCTGGTACCAGGAAGTATCGTAGGCAACCATTTGCCCGCGTGCGGGAATCTTTTGCCAAAACCGCCACATCCAGGGATATTTTGTTTCAGCGGTTCGGGGGGGCTTGATAGGAACAACACGAAACCCTCGAGGGTCGAGGCGTTCTGCCACAATGTTGATCAATCGGCCTTTTCCGGTGGCAGCCCAACCCTCAAATAGGATCATCACTGGAATATTCGCGTTAAAAACAGCATGCTCCAACTCGTAAAGACGTTGTTGCAGCATCCCTATTTTTTTCTTATATTCCTCTTTGGTAATTGCCACGTCGAGATTTACGTATTCAAGCATCTGAGCCTCTTTAGATCAATTTGATTAAATAAATTATAAGCACTGTGAGCTGAATTATCTCATTTTTTATTGGATGCCGTAAACATGACCACAGCCCCCAAAATTAGCGCTCCGCCTAAAATTGTCTTTACCCCAAGCTTTTCTCCAAAGATCAGAAAGGAGAGAAGAACGGTTACTAAAGGTTCAATGGTTGAGATCAGGGAAGCATTGACGGGGCCGATCCGTTTCAAGCCCTCGAGAAAGGTGACCGAAGCAAGGATGGTTGGGATGAGCACCATTCCGAAGATGATTGCCCAGCTATTAAAGCCCGTTGGAAGGATTGGCCTTTCCATCAAGATCAGAAAGAAATAGACCACGGTTGTGGATGAAAAGATGACCGCCGAGGATTGCAGCGCTGTTACTTTGTGCATTACTTGTGAACCTGTGACGATGTAAACCGAGTAAATGAGCGCGGCAGTAATGCCAAACAAAAAGCCGGTGATATTCCCACCAGCCGGATCGGCTATCAAAACAGTACCGATAAAGGAGATGCCGATGCCAAGCACCGCGATGTTGCTTATTTTTTTCTTGAGCACAAAGGTAGTGATGATAGAGACGAAAGCCGGATAGAGTGATAACAAAATGGCTACAACACCAGCGCTGGCGTACTTTAGCGCGGTTAGATATGAAAAAGCCTGCCCCGAAAAACCGACAGATCCCATCAAAACCAGTACCAAGAGTGTTTTTCCTTTTGGCAGCTCCTGTTTTCTGATGAACAAAGTTGCCATCAATACAATTGCGGTAAAAAAGAATCGGAAAAATAATAAGGTCGTAGTGGTAAGCCCCTCTGCGTAGGCTAACTTTCCAAAAATTCCAAGCGTACCGTAGCTAACAGCGGAGAGGATGGTGATGGCGATTCCGGCAAGTGGGTTCATTGGGCTTTCTTGGTGATATTGAGGATGAGGATCTTTGTGGAATGGTTGAAGGGGGTTGGGTCCGCGGGCAGCAGCTTTGATGGATTTTCCCCATAGCCGATATAACTTTGGTCGACATCAAGGATCTGGTCGAAGGAAACGTAGCCATCTCCAAAGATCTGTTCGGCTGCTTTCATTACTTCGGCACCGCTGACAAATAAGGCGTTGTTGATGCAGATCAATTTGCCATAGTGTTTGATGAGTGGCCGCACTTTGTTGATCAGGTTTACGAACCCACTGTTTAAATCCACTCTGCCGCTGCTGGTTGTTGAGAAGAAAGGGGGATCCAATAGAACGAGATCATAAGAAGCACCGGCTTTTTTGTAATGCGAAATAGCCGGGAAGAAATCATCAACTTTTATCTTCATTCGGGAAGGTTCAATTGTATTGAGGGTGATACTTTGTTTTGCTAGGTTTAGGAACTTCGCACTTTTATCCAATTGGGTTACATGGCTGGCGTCACCAGCGAGTGCCGCGATGCCTAGACTGCCGGTGTAGGCGAAGGCATTGAGGATGGTTTTGCCAGAACTGTACCGCTTTAGCCATTCGCGCAAATTTCGAGTATCCAAGTAGAAACTCGCGTCGTGGTTCATGATTAGGTCTACCTTATACCAAACACCATTTTCTTCGATCTGCTGGCAAGGTTCGGTTCCAAAGTGGATCGTTCCCTGTTTTCCTTGGGGAGTATTGGCGTATCGTTCTTTTAGTACAACACAATCAACGAACGGGAGGCTTTGTTGCGCCCACTCGGTTATGAGAGGGGCAAGATTAGGGTTCGGAGCTTTTTGGTACTGGTTGATGAGAATTGTTTTCCCAAACAAATCAATACAGAGATCAGGATTCCCCTCGAAAAAGCCATTAAATAATCGAATAGCCCCGGTGTGTTTCGCATCCAACTTTTGTTTTCGATGCCCCAGGGCTGTATTGAGAATAATTTCTAGATCATTCATGCAGGTTCGACTTCGGCTCGTGTTTTTTTTTTGTAATAAGGGTTGTCGGGGTCGGGCAATTCTCTTGCGGCATTTTTCAACATTTCCATGCTGTGTTCGATCAATTGTTGAAGATGGTCGGCCGTTTCGGGTTCATTGCTATCAACCCGTTCAAGCGTTTTTACTAAAGAGCGGCGTGTACCGCTGGCGCGCCTTGCCCAAATAGAATCTACCGATAAGCGCTCCAGTCGAGCGGTGAGCATCCGAAGAAGACTGACCTGTTTCGGATCAAGCTGGCTGATCATTGACAGGAAGCGTTGACCACCGAGCTGGTGGCTTTGGCGGTCCCGCGGTAAACCTCGATGGAATAATCAAAACTCTGGCCATTCTCAACAGTAACAGTGTCGCTGAAAGAAGTTGCGTCTGGTCCTAATTCCGCGATGGATTCTCCATCACGAAGGACGCGGAATCCTGATTCATTACCGTTCTTATCGGTCCATTCCATCTCCATAACTAAAGTGGTTTGGGTATTGGAAAAACTACAGAAGTAATTCCATTTTTTCCAAACAGGCGCGAAAGGGGGAACCTCAGTAGGAGTATCGGGCGCTCCAATGGTGGGAACTGTCCAAACACTTCCTTCAGGGGTGGCAAATTCCACAGGTAACCAACAGGTTTCGGTACTACCAGGGGCTTTGACGATCCAGAATTTGTCCTGAACGCCAACAACATCTACTTTCTGGCCTTCCTTGATTAGAACGACCACCTTGAAGTTGGTTCCGGGGCCTTGCCGGCAATTGACGTTGTTATCAAATGTGAGGATGGGCGCGGAGTAGGTTGGAGTTATTGTCGCGGCTAGGGTCTTGGTTGCTTTTGGAGTTGATGTGAAAGCCTTGGATGGATCAATAGTTGGGCTAGCGGCATCAGGAAGGGGAGTGGCGGTGTTGAGGGATTCGAGGGTAAGTGCCACACTAGTAGCGACGGTGTTGATATCAAGAACGGGGTTGGTAGTTTGACGGGCTGGAAGATTACAACCACTAAGGAGCATCGCGGCTGTTGCTAAAGAAATCAATAAGAAGGGTTTATTTTTCATAATCATCATTGGTTGGATAAATAAATTAATTAACGTTAAAATTATACACCGATGAACAACAAACATAAGATTTCTGTAGGTGAGCGGAGGGGTTATGACACTGAGTGATCTGATACAGCAATGGCAGAATGACGCTGATACCAACCCTAATATCGCCGCATGGAAGAAGATCCCCGCACGAGCTGCCCATTGGCAGAACTTGCCAGCGGATTTGAACCCCATGTTGGCTCAAATGCTCGCTTCCCGTGGAATCAATCGGCTATTTCAACACCAAGCGCTAACCTGGAATATAGTTAAAGAAGGTAAGAATGTGGTGTTGTGTACAGGTACCGCGAGCGGAAAATCGTTGGCATACAACCTGCCAGTCTTAAACCAATTAATGGAAGATGATACTTCGAAAGCTCTTTATATTTTTCCCACAAAGGCGCTTACCCAAGACCAATTCGCTTCGATAGTCGAGATTTCCTGCTCAGCAAAAAATGATCCGATACACCCGGCAATCTACGATGGTGACACACGACAGGCGGACCGTCCTGCAATCCGTAAAACGGCAAACATCCTGCTTACCAACCCCGAAATGCTGCATACCGGAATACTTCCACACCACACCAATTGGTCCGCTTTTTTTTGTGGATTGCGATTTGTTGTGATCGATGAGGTGCACACCTATCGTGGTGTGTTTGGTTCTAATTTTGCCAATGTCCTGCGCCGATTGCTGCGCATCGCCCATTTTTACGGCGCTTTTCCACAAGTGATCATGACATCAGCAACGATCGCCAACCCTACAGAATTGGCAACTAAGTTATGTGGGATGGAAGTTACTTTGGTGGACGAGGATGGATCCGCTAGAGGAGAAAAGAATTTTCTCATTTACAACCCGCCGGTGGTGAATCAATCTTTGGGTTTACGAAAAAGTTCTGTTAGTGAATGTGTTCGCTTAGCGCAAGATTTACTAAAACATGATCTTCAATCGATTGTTTTCGCCCGAACCCGCCGAACAGTGGAGATCGTGCTCAAATATCTGCGTGATACGATGGGGAAGGAAAATCGGAGGCGTTTCTTCAAGCCGGATGACCTCGATTCGCTCTATGACCTGGAGCAAGTTCAAGGGTATCGTAGTGGTTATTTGCCGGCAGAAAGGCGAAAAATCGAAAAAGGGTTGCGCGATGGCGAGGTTAAAGTTGTAGTGGCTACCAGCGCTCTTGAGTTAGGGATCGATATTGGTGACCTCAAGGTGGCGTTGATGTTGGGCTATCCTGGCTCGATCGCCAGCCTCTTGCAGCAATCGGGTCGCGCCGGGAGAGGGATCGATCCCTCTATTGCCATCCTTATTACAACCGCCCAACCTTTAGACCAATATTTAGCGCACCATTCGGATTATATTTTTTCTAAAAGTCCCGAACATGCCTTACTTGATCCGAACCACATCGTTATTCTGCTTAATCACATGCGTTGTGCTCTTTTTGAACTTCCTTTTAACGCTGGCGATAAATTTGGAGATGTTGAGGTTGATGAATTTCTTACTTTCTTAGAAGAAAATAAAGAAGCTTACTCTCGCGCGGGTAAAACTTTTTGGATGGCAGACGCTTACCCTTCAGCGAAAATCTCCTTGCGTACAGCATCACCCAATAGTATCGTACTGCAATCAGAAGAGGGCGGAGTACCACGGGTGATAGGTCAAGTGGATTTACAATCGGCTTATTGGATGGTTCATCCCAGAGCTGTTTACTTGCACGCAGGTCAGCAATATTTTGTTCAAGTATTAGATCTGGAAGCTGGAAAAGCGACCCTGGTTCCGGTTGCTTTGGAGTATTTTACTGAACCGACCAAAGAGGATGACATTGAAAAAGTTTCCCTTTCGGAAACGACGTTAGTTTCTGGTGGAGATAAATCAAAAGGCGAGATCATCGTGCACTCGAAAGTAACTGGTTTTAAAAAGAAACAATGGGGCACCAGTGAGGTCTTGGATATGGAGTTATTGGATCTTCCCGAAACAGAACTGAACACAACTGGTTATTGGTTTCAAATTAGCGAGCCTTCGCAAGAGAGGATCGCAAAAGCGGGTCTTTGGACCAATTCACCGAATGACTATGGCTCCAAGTGGCAAGAGGTTCGTGAAGAGATAAGAAAGCGGGATGAGTACAAATGCCAAGCCTGTGGCAACCTCGAACGAGGAAAACAGCACGACGTGCATCACAAATCCCCCTTTCGCGAGATCGTTCGAAGAGCGCTTGGCGAACTCTCTAATGATCATCAGCTTGGGAATATCGAAATTCCACAGGAGATCCTTGACCGGGCTAATCGAGCGGATAATCTGATCACCCTATGCCATGAATGCCACAAAAAGGTAGAGCAAAATGTTCGTATGCGCAGCGGGTTGGCGGGGTTAGCTTATGTTTTTCAGCAGCTTGCGCCGTTGTTTCTGATGTGTGACGCTGAGGACATTGGGGTGTACTTTCACCCTGAAGCCGAGTTTTGTGATAAACAACCCACGGTGGCACTGTATGATATGGTGCCGGCTGGTATTGGGTTTAGTGAAAAACTCTACGAACTTCATGGGCAGCTGGTTGATGAATCTTACCTCTTGGTAAACGAATGCCCTTGCGATGACGGCTGCCCAGCTTGTGTTGGACCGGCAGGCGAGAATGGCACCGGCGGAAAAAAAGAAACGCTAGCGATCCTAAAGGAAATGCGCCAGGCAAGAGTTTAAGTTATAATTAGAATGAATTTTCTAAGAAAACCCTATGCCCACATTATCAGATAAACTCAAAAACCTTGGCGTTAAAGTTGGAATGCCACAGGATAAGGTCCCCGATAGGCTATCGAAGCCGACAAAACGACTAACTAGCCTTGAAGAGGTGTTAGGTGGTCGTCGGGTGAACACCCGGCAAGGCGACGCGTTTGTGGTGGAGTATAGTTTCCCAAATGACCAACAGCACGGAATTTATCCGGTGCTAATGGAAAACCCGATGTCTGTGATCGCAGAAGTGGTGAAAGATCCTAGAGTGGCGGACCTGAATTATTCCGAGATCGCTTTTATGGACACCGAAACCTCTGGGTTATCTGGCGGCACCGGGACGTATGCCTTTATGATTGGCCTTGGCAGGTATTTGGGGGATGCATTTAAATTGTCGATCTTTTTTATGCAGGATCCCTCCGAAGAATCCGCTATGCTTGAGGCTGTAGCGGATTACCTTGCGCCTTGTAAAGCTTTTGTTTCGTTCAATGGCAAATCATTCGACGCTCCCCTCCTTCGAACACGCTATATGCTCAATGATATTCCTCTACCGTTTGGCGATTTTGCTCACATTGACTTGTTACACATTGCCCGCAGGTTATGGCGAGATCGGTTGCCCTCACGGGCTCTCAAGTATCTTGAGGAAAAGATCATGTTTGTTCCCCGAACTAGCGAGGAAGTCCCCGGGTTCGAGATACCATGGCTTTATTTTGATTATCTTAGAACGGGCGACATTTTTCCTCTAAAAGGTGTTTTTTATCACAACTCCATGGATGTTGTATCAATGGCGGTTTTGTTTAACTTAGTAAATTGGGTTTTAGAAGAACCCAACGGGAAAGGTCTCGAGCATGGACAAGATATCATCGCACTCGCGAAAGTTTTTGAGGATTTAAAGAAGTGGAATGACGCCGCCATCCTGTATGAACGCGGTTTGGCATCCTCCTTGCCTGAGTCCGATTTTCATCAGGCAGTGAGGCGGCTTTCGATCTTGCAAAAAAAACGCGGAGATTTTGATGAGGCGGTGAGGTTGTGGCATTCAGCCGCCGAACAAGGGCATATTTATGCTCACATTGAGTTGGCAAAATTTTACGAGCATCGCGTCAAGGAGAAGGATAAGGCCTTGGATTGGACGCAAAAATGTAAAAAGCAACTTGAAGCAGCGGATATACCGCTTTATGAGAAAAGGTTTTGGTTGGCAGAAGTAGAAAAGCGATTATTACGCCTGACCAAATAGCAAAACCTATCTGTTTTTTTGTCGGGAAGTTTACAAAAGAAAGAAAAAAGCTCATTATCGACGGTTAAGGAATAACTTAAATATTGACCCTGATTTTTGCGGATGCTATGATTTCAAACAGCAAGGTACATCACACTATCCGCACTATTATTTAAGGAGTTGACTATGACGATTGGTGGTTACGCAAATAAGCTCGCTTGGATTGACCTTTCAAAAGGAGCGATCGAATACAAACCTATCCCTGAGAAAGAAGCTCGCTTGTACATCGGCGGTCGTGGACTTGGCGTGAAGTTTGTTTTTGATAATGGGGTCAATGTTGATCCTTTGTCACCTGAGAATATCCTATGCTTTATGAACGGTCCTATGACTGGTTCTGAAGCCAATATGAGCGGCCGTATGGCCGTTGTCACAAAATCTCCTTTAACCGGAACCGTTACCGATAGCCATCATGGTGGTTGGTCCGCGGCTCGCCTTCGCTGGTCGGGTTTTGATGGTTTGATCTTTAAGGGTAAAGCTACCAAGCCAACCTATGCCTACATCAATGATGGCAAGATCGAGTTACTTGACGCCTCCGATGTTTGGGGCAAGGGTGTTCATGATACTGTCAAACACTTCAAAGCAAAGTACGGCGAGGAAGACCTAACCGTGATCACCATTGGACAAGCTGGCGAAAACCTAGTGAAGTATGCTTGTTGGATGAACGAAAACGATCGCGCCTCTGGTCGTGGTGGTACAGGCTGCGTTGGTGGTAGCAAATTGCTGAAGGCTATCGTTATCAAGGCTAAAAAGAATATTACCAAAGCTGAGAACCGCGAAGCTTGGAAAGCCGCACACGATCGCGCTTTACAATGCATCATGGCTCCTGAAAACATCACCAGCCCCAAAAAGGGTGGTCTTTCAGTTTACGGTACCAACGTTTTGATGAATATCAATAACAGTATTGGTGCACTACCTACCAAAAACAGTATGTTCACTGCATTTGGTGAAAACGCTGAAAAGATCAGCGGCGAATATATTAACGCTAATTTATTGGTTGATAACCCTACCTGCCATGCTTGCCCAGTTGCTTGCAAGAAGGAAGTGGAAGTAAAAGACGGACCCTACAAAGGTCTGCGAATGGAATCTGTTGAGTACGAACCAGCTTGGTCCGTTGGCGCTAATTGTGGAAACAGCGATGCTCGCCTAGTAGCCAAGATGATCGACCTCTCCAACGATTTTGGTTTCGACGCCATCGAAATTGGTCACCCCCTCTCTGTATGGATGGAAGCTACTGAAAAAGGCTACACCAAAACCGAAGGTACACTCGCCTGGGGCGATGCTGATGGAATGACCAACGCCGCTGAACTGGTTGCCTTCCGCAAGGGCTTTGGTAGTGTTATGGCAGATGGTGCTGACGCCACTGCTACTTATTTCGGCCACCCCGAATTAGCGATGACTTGTAAGGGCCAGGGAATTCCTGCCTATGATCCTCGCGGTCTCAAGGGAGAAGGTTTGGGTTATGCTACCTCCAACCGTGGCGCTTGCCACTTACGTGCTTATACCCCTGCCGCTGAGCTCGGTGTTATGCCTTTTGGTTCCCTCAAGGTTGACCCGATCGAATGGAAGGGCAAAGGCGGTTTGGTCAAGATCTTCCAGGAAGTCCACGCCTTCTCTGATAGCATGGACATCTGCAAATTCAGCGCGTTTGCCATGGGAGGCGATGAATACGCACAGCAATATTCCGCTATGACCGGTATTCCCTTCACCGTTGATGATGTTTTGAAGACCGGCGAGAGAATTTATAACCTCGAGCGTCATTACAACAACCTCGCTGGTTTCGGCGCCGGCAGTGATATATTACCTGCCCGCTTCCTCAACGAACCATCCACTATGCCTGGCTCACTTGGCCAAGTTTGTGAATTGGATCAGATGTTGGAAGAATATTACACCGCCCGCGGTTGGGATAACGGTGTGGTACCTGAGAAGAAATTAAAGGAACTTGAGATCATCTGATCTGAGAACTGTAACAGCATCAATCAAAACTGGTGGAGCATGCTCCACCAGTTTTTTTACATTCATCTTTTTTATGAATTGTATTGATATAAATAGGAAAAATGTAGAGGAGCGTTATCCCCCTGCTCTAAGGGTTTTCTTTTGAAAACGGGTAATGAAGTCATCCGCAAACGCCTCTTCCAAGGTCAAGATTAAACGGGTTTGACCAACTACAAGTGATCCAATCTGGAAGGGTTCCATTTTTATTAATTCCACAATCCAACCTTCTCCTTTGACGACAGAATCGCTTATTAAGACTCCGCCCAATTCAACCAAGTATTCTATAAGAAGAAAATAGGGGATACCCCGCATCTCATGTACGATCGTTTGAACTTTCGCTTTGGAATCCAAATGAAGGATTCCCTATCCGCCGCCAACAGGCGGGAAAATATCTACTTTATCATCCGCTTGGATCACGGTATTCATTTGTTCCGGCAAATATTCTGATTGACGCCCGTTTAGGAAGAATTTCATATGGGGTAAGAAGTTCCCTTTTTCATCGAGCAATTCGCCGCGCATTCTCGGAAAATTATCAACAAACATTTGAACGAGTTGGATCGCTGTCGTACCTTGTTTCAAGGTCAACTCAACCGTTTTTTGTCCCACGATGGGGCGCAGAGTGGCATAAAAATTTACCTTCATGATCAGGTCCTCCATAAACGATTCTCCTCCATTAATCCTCGAAAACTACTCGGCCCATAGGGGTAATATCATAGCCTTGCAAAGCTGAAACGGCTTTTCTAAAAACATCTAACTGGAACAACTCGAAAACTGGCGCAAGCAATTCGGAGCTGGCGAATTCTCTGGGGAAAACAAGGTCATACCGTTCCTGAAAAAGTGGGACAAAATCTAGATCCAAAGCTTGGGCAGCGGCGGCCACGGCGAGCCCACAATTTGCCCTACCCGAAGCGATTGCGGCAGCCACGCCGAGATGGGTGTATTCTTCTTGGGTGTAACCATAGATCTGCTCATTGGAAATTACCTGTTTGGCAAGGTGATAATCCAATAACACTCGAGTGCCAGATCCCCTTTGACGGTTTACGAATTTCAAGCCGGGGCGGGTGAGGTCATTAAGCGTTTTGATCCCTTCTGGATTCCCCTTTTTAACTAATAACCCTTGATCCCTAGCGGCAAGCGTGACTACCTTAACCGGTTTTCCCGGCATAAAACGCCGAATGTACGATAGGTTGTATTCGCCTGTTTCTGGATCAAGCAAATGTGACCCAGCTATATGGGATTCGGCTCTGTTCAGAGAGATGAGACCGCCTTGTGAACCAACGTTTGCTGAGACCAGTCGGCGATCGTAAGCGGTAAGGAATTGCGACATTAGATCGAGGATGAGGTCGTGGGACCCGATGCAGAGAATAGTATTGTTCAACTCTTTTTGCGTTCGGTACAAATGCACTTGCACCTTGCCGCCCGCCTCAACCCCTTGCACCCCCGGCGGAAGTATGACCACTCCATCAGCCTGTACGAGAGAGGTGATCACACCAGCCCCTCGTGAGAGTGGGGCAACCAGCAGATTGTTTCCGACTCTTCCGGCGGCAACCCGTACATAATCCACATCGCCGGCTGGGGAGGTTATTTTTCGAGTGAGGATTGCTTCTTCCGTGGGGATTTCAGCAGGGGTTCGGCCTATCCATTTGGAGATGATGGGCTCCACAAAAATATCGATGGTTAATGCCGCCGAAACAGGATACCCAGGTACACCTACGACAGGTACTTGACGATCGTTTTTGGCATGGATCATTCCGAGAATAACAGGGTGTCCAGGGCGGACGGCTACCCCATGAACCAAAAGTGTTCCCAGTTTTTCAACCACACGAGCGGAAAAATCCTCTGAGCCTGCGGATGATCCTGCGTTGAGCAGAACCATGTCATACATTTCCGCGGCTTCGGCAGCGTTTTTACAGATCAAATCAAAATTATCGATTGTAATTGGGAAACGGGTTGCCTCAGCCCCCATCGTTTTTATCTGTGCCGCTAAAACCAGCGAGTTGTATTCAATGATATCGCCAGGTTTAAGGGAAGCCCCGATGGGAACAAGTTCTGTTCCGGTCGGTAGAATAGCTACCCTTGGTTTTCGCGAAACCTTAATTTCATGGTGTCCCGCGGCAGCGATTGCGCCTAGGTCCACCGGTCTTAAAACGTGGCCAGCAGGAAGAAGTAACTGGGTCGCGATGATGTCCTCTCCCAAAGAGCGAACATGGCTCCATGGGGCAACCGCGGCTCTAATTCGAATGGAGGCTGACACACGAAGGGTCTTTGTGATATTTCCTTCAGCGTCCAGGTGTTCAACATTCTCAATTGGAATGACAGCATTTGCCCATTCTGGGAGGGGATCGCCGGTATCAACGTATTGGGCGTATTCTGGTGTAACTAGTAGAACTAATGGGTTGGATGGCGAGGCACCATTACTTTGCTCGGATGTTACAGCATAACCGTCCATTGCCGAGGCATGATAATGAGGTGAGGATATTTTCGCCCAAATGGGGTGTGATAAAACCCTACCCAAGGCTTCTTGATCTAAGGGAATTGTTTCTACCTCAAGGATCTGCCAAAGCCCAGCTGCTTCAAGATTTTGCCGAAAATGCTCTAGCGCTTTCGTGAGTGGTATGTCGTGTAGGTAAATTGACATCAGTTCAATGCATCCTCGTCATCAACGAAATTGGTTGTTCTGTTTTCATTGTAGCAGCACTATCTCGCAATTTTCCCCTGCTTCAATTCCAGTGACATCTGGAGAAATAAGTAATAATCCATCCGCTTCCGCCATATTAAAAATGAGATTGCTTTTTCCAAAAATGGGATCGGCATAGAACAAGGTCCGAAGTGGTTGGTCTTGGTCGATCGTAGAAACAAGTTTTACTGGGATCCAATCTTCACGTCCCGCTTGGGATGGAACATTGACGGTAAGTTTGGCGGTTATCGTTGCCCGAGGGCGGGGATTTGCCCCGAGGGCTTTCTCAACGAGCGGAACAATAAATAGGGTTCCGTTTACCAACGCGCTTACTGGGTTACCTGGCAAACCAATCACCGGTTTGCCGGAGCAAACACCAAGAATAGTTGGTTTTCCGGGGCGGGTGTTAATTCCGTGAATAAGCACGCCAGGAGTACCTAAATGATCGATTACTTCCGCTGTCATATCTCGTGTACTAGCTGAGGACCCTGCGGTAATGACAACAATATCGCATTCAGAAAGCGCTTTACGGGCTGTTTTTTCTAACTCTTCCATTTTGTCGGGGACAATGCCGTACTGTATTGGGCGACCGCCTGCACGTTGGACCAAGGTGGCCAGTGTGTAGGCATTGATGTCCCGCACTTGGCCAGGCAGGGTTTTGGTAGTTGGGTCACAAAGTTCATCTCCAGATGAGATCAACCCAACTTTCGGTTTTTCCGCAACCGAAAGTTGGGTAATGCCTAAAGCCATAAGACCGCCAATTTCGGCGGGGCGTAATTTTCTGCCAGCAGGAATGACCACAGAACCGGCCATGACATCCTCGCCAACCTGAATCGCATTTTCGCCTGGGGCAACCGCCCGAAAGACCTCGATCTCATCGCCCTCTATGGGGGCTATTCGCGCCACCGTAAGTTGAGTGTTTTCTAGCATAACCACGGCATCAGCCCCTTCCGGAAGCATCCCGCCGGTATGGATCAGACAGCATTGGCCATTCTTCATGTGATGAAGCGAGCTGCTCCCCATTGGAATTTCACCGATCAGTGTGAGGTAGCCGGGTTGGGAATCGGTAGCGCCAAAGGTATCGCGCGCTTTAACCGCATATCCATCTACGGTAGAACGGATGAACTCGGGCAGGGAATGAGGGGCAAGAACCGGTAGTGTTGTGATACGGTCGAGGGCTTGAGCCGTGTCAATAAATTGTGCCCGGATCAGGACTTCAGGAAGTTGAGAAAGGAGAATTTTTCTTGCTTCATCTGGGGGGACAAGTTGTAGGAATTCAGGCATAGTTACGGCTCATTCCAATCAATGATTTGGGATTTCCATGCGAAAAAAGAATCTACCTAAGGAAAAAATGAGTACAAGGTAATGGAAAGAAATTATACAATAACCTTTGTGGATAAACAACGGAGGATATGCTTTCGGGATGTGGGTAAAATGTAGGCGGAGAGAGTTGTTGTTGAGGACCGTTATACGGCCACTTCTTCCCCGCTATGTTGGGTGGAATAACCTGTTAGCATCGACATTCTTTTGCGGAAGGTGGCGGTTTGTAAGTATTCCAGCATAGGCGTAACACGGGTTATATCACTAGCGGGGATGACTAGATCATATCGTTCTTCAAATAACGGAATAAAATGGTTGTTTCTTTCCGTAGCAGCTGCCTGGATACCGAGGGTCGCATCCGCCCATCCATTTT
>CAZSLN010000059.1:0-16031 GCA_964607645.1 uncultured Anaerolinea sp. | reverse complement strand
GGAGGGCAGCCTCCTGGGAGAGTAGGTCATCGCCAAGAAACTTTTTCTTTTTAATCCCCTATTTTTTCCGCTATTATTCCTTCTTCATACCCCGCTATTTGCAAGGGGTTGCAATCGATTTGGTTTTATAGTAAAATCTATAGGTCATAACATATTTGCTGTCTTGGATCGGGTAACCCTTCTCGGAGTGAAATAGTACAATTTTTATCCTGGTGGTAATTTCTGAATTGTGTGCTAAGTCTCGGAGAATGTTATGAATGTCGAGATTTTTTATTTCCATTTAGATGGGAGGTGATTTTCGTGGCAATCGTAGTATTACGTTCAAATTAGTCGCAGGAATCCTTGCTCAAACGCTTCCGTAAAAAGATCGTTAAGAGTGGTGTATTAAGCACTGTTCGCCGCAAGCGATGGTTTATTTCTAAAAGTGAACAGCGACGTATGGAAGATAAAAAAGCAATTCGCCGTCTAAAGAGGCGAAACGTTAAGGTCATTGAATAATGACCGGAGGTGTGTATGGCTAAAGAAGAAGATATCCTTGTTGTAGAAGGTTTGGTAGTGGAAGCACTGCCAGGAACCCAGTTCAAAGTTAAATTAGATAACGGTCACGTTATCCTTGCGTACCTTTCCGGAAAAATGCGTAAGTTTTATATTCGTATTTTGCTTGGCGATCGCGTTAAAGTTGAAATGTCTCCGTATGACCTCACCAAAGGTAGAATCTCCTATCGCGCTAAGAAAACCGCAAGTGGCGTTGTCTTTTTCGATAAATAAAACCGTACACTTTCAATCGTCAATAAATACCCCAGAAAATAACCTTTCTGGGGTATTTTTATTTTAAATTCTTGTTGTACAATGATTTGAACTGAAAGGAAACGACTCGACATGAAAAAAAATATCATATTTCTTCCCCTTGTATTATTTATTGTTATCTCAAGTGCCTGTACAATTCCATTCAATCTCCTCTCATCTGACCCAACTCCAGATATTCAGGCCATCCAAGCAGCTGCTGAACAAACGGTCGTCGCTAAACTAACCCAAGACGCCGTAAATAATCCAACCGCCATCCCTGCCACAAATACCCCTGAGCCAACCCAAACGGTAGCGCCAATCGCGACCATATCACCAACTGCGGTTGGTCCAACCGCCACACCGCTTGCCGCCTGTGATTCAGCGGAATTCGTTACAGATATTACGATTCCTGATGGAACTAACTTTTCTGCGGGCGATACCTTTGTAAAAACATGGCGAATAAAGAATTTAGGATCCTGCCCATGGAATTCTACTTATTCCTTAGTTTTTGATACCGGAGACTCCCTGAATGGCTTGGCGAACATAGCCTTTCCGGTAGCGGTAGTAAACCCCGGCGGTTACGTTGATCTATCGGTACAATTAAAAGCTCCGGCTTCGGGTGGCCATTACACCGGCTACTGGGGTATCAAAAATAATGCTGGTGCTTGGGTGCCGGTCATTGGTGGCTCAAATGGTAGATCATTCTATGTAGATATCACGGTTGGTTCAGTCGCCACTCCAGTTAGCGCAGATTTTGCCGTAACCAAGGTTACCTTCTCCGTTACTCGTGAGGGTACATGCGCTGCCGGAAAATACATTGTGGTTGCGAATGTTAAAGCCAACAAGGCGGGAACAGTCCATTACCACTGGGTACGTAGCGATTCAGCCAGCGCTCCCAATGAATCAATAACATTTGGGTCGGCGGGAACGAAGCAGATCATCACGGAGTGGAATACATCTTGGTCTGGCTTGTGGTTGAAACTATATATTGACACACCCAATGATGAACAATTTGGAACTGCTAACCTAAACTGCCCATAAATAATATCCGCGGTCTCATAATTATTGGAATAAATTCCAACGATGCATGCAAATCAAAAACCACTTCCTGTGATAAAAAACAGGGTGTGGTTTTTGTGTTTTTGCCTTTGATGTAAAATGGTGTTATAAGAGGAACACTGAATGAAGAATCCAAAATTTACTGTAATTGTTATCATCACCTCACTAATAATGACATCCTGCGCGGCCCTCCTGGGGATGGATGGCAATCCGCCCATTAGCTCAGACGCGATCTATACCGCGGCCGCAGAAACGGTCGTGGTTCGTCTAACCGAAGGGGTTGAAGTAATTCCATCATTACCAGCAGCGACAGCCACCCCCATAGCAACCGTAATCCTTCCATCAGGAACAGAAACAATTCTTCCGATTCAAACTAGACAGACTACAGAAACAATCATCCCATCAGCAACTGCCAAAAAATACGTTGCCTGCGATTCGGCGTTATTTGTGCAGGATATAACCATCCCGGATGGAAAAAACTTTGATCGCGGTGAAAAATTTATTAAGACATGGCGAATACAGAACGTAGGCTCATGTCTATGGAATGCGAATTATTCTTTGGAATTTGATTCAGGCACGCCGATGGAAGGGCAAACAAGCATCGGCTTTCCGGCCAAATTGTACTATCCTGGTCAATATATAGACCTATCTGTCGAGCTGAAGGCTCCTCCTGAAGATGGCAGATTTAAAGGATACTGGGGTGTCAAGAATCAAGATGGGGCGTGGGTACCCATCACTGGCGGAACCAACAACAAAACCTTTTATGTTGAGATTACGGTTGGCAGCGGTGTTGCCAAATACACCGATAGCCCGGGTAGTTTTGCGGTGACCAAGGTTGTCTTTGATGTGGCTCGCACGGGGGCTTGTGCCGCGCCAGATGGTAATTATTCTGTGACTGCAACCATCACTGCTAACAAAGCGGGTACTGTGACCTACCGCTGGATTCGAAGTGATGGCGCTACCGGCTCGGGTTTGGAGGGTTCGGTAGTCTTTTACGCGGCGGGTAAAAAATCGGTCACCATAGAATGGCAAACAGCAGATACCAACCTCTGGTTTGATCTATACATTGATAACCCAAATCACCAAAAATTTAAACGGGCGACATTAACTTGTAGTTGATCGATCACTAAAATAAACCCGGAACCAGATGGCTCCGGGTTTATTTTTCGACAGGTTGGGTTAAGTTATAATTATCACTGTTGTTATTCATTTGTTTGTCCGTATGGAGGAAGCATGAAACATAAAAACCAATTGAGGCTAATTTCATTAGCTTTAATTCTAATAATAGGATTATCGGCGTGCGGTTCATTACCGTTTGCAAACGCCACCCCCACCCAAGATATCGCCGCGGTGCAAACCTCTGCCGCCGCCACCGCGTTTGTCCAATTAACCGCAATTGCAGAATCTGTAATGGCAACGGATTCTGCCAAACCAACTGCCACCGAATTGCCCACATCGACGCCCACCAGCATGCCAACCGCGCTTGAACAGATCACCACAACTGCCTTGCCAAGCGGGGCTTCCTTGCCCGCTACAGCCACTATCGCCGCGGGGGGTGTTTTGCCCCTTGCTACCCTTCCGGTAGGTGGACCAACACCAACAGGTGGTGTTTCAATCGTGGTGCCTAGCAACGCAACGCCAGTGAAGCCCTGTTATAACTCGCTCTTTATCACCGATGTCACTATCCCTGATAACACAGTCCTAAAACGATTAGAGCGATTTACCAAGATCTGGAAGATCCAAAATGCCGGCACCTGTAATTGGGATGAAGGATTTGGTTTGGTTTATTTCAATGGAGAAAAATTATCTGGCGTTCCTGTTTATTTTTCCGGACGGGATCCTTTAATTACACCCGGAATGCAGGTGGATATGCCAATCAGCATGATCGCTCCCGATAAAAAAGGTACTTACTACAGCGAATGGATCATGGTCGATGATAGTGGAAAATCGTTTGGTTATCCTTTCTACGTGATGATCGAGGTCAAATAAAGTAGGTCGAAGTCCAATTAGGTTGAACGAAGTCCCTTTCTTTTTGAAGGGGACTTTTTTATTTAGCTGGTAGGGTACGCCTTCAGTTCAAAAAATATGCCAAAACATAAGAAGAATGAAAGAATTCTGCCGGAAGAAATTATTGCTGGTCGATTGGGTTATGATACCCCCCGCATCCACCTCGGAGGTTGGGTATTTGTCTGTGCTCGGTTAGACCTTGCATCGGAAGTGCTTTTTGTATTCCACGGTTAAAAAGATAGAGCCTGATAGGGTTATCAGGCTCTATACGGTTGAAAAACAGTCTATTTTATGATCAAACGATAGTTAGCTAGGCTACGAGTATGCCGTGTGGTGCCGCTAACAATGAGGGTGGCATTTGAGAGGTCTAGCTTCAATTCCGCAGTCTGTTCTGCGTCCAGCGTTAAGTTTTTTACTTCGGTCTTCCCATTCTCATTCACCAACATTAGCCGAAAAGTTTGCGGCAAAATGTTCTCAATATTGATGAATCCTTCCCCGATCCAGCCGCCTTCGTCAGTTTCAAGGTCGGTCGAGTAATCGATTTGCGGGATGGAAATATCGTCGATCATGAAACCTTCTCCGTTCACAGCGGCGTCAGTCACATACTCAAAGCGGATCAACGCTTTTTTACCAGCCAATGAACTAATGTCTACTTTTTCATTGAACCAGCCATCGCTTGAACCGTTATACCCCCAACCGTACGAATTTCCAGAAGGGTCTTCGTCGGTTCCGCTAGGTGTGGTGATGATCTGCCAGGTTGCTCCGCCGTCAGTGGATGTTTCCAGGAAGAGGTAATCGTAATCTTGTTCAAGGTCGTACCAGGTCTGAAAATCCAACGTGAGTTCACCTGTGCTGTTAGTAAAATCAAACTCCCGGGTTAGCGTCATATTGGATTCATCACCCTTGTTGGACCAAAAAGCATGGGCACCAGAATAGGGGTCTTCGGGCAACAAGGTAGTGGCGGTGGATCCTTCAAAGCGCAAAGTGTATTCGCCGCCGCACTTGATGGTGATGTAATCGGCACCGTATTGGTGCACCGTGCCATTGATCTCAGTTGGGCACTCGTTCAGTAAATTTACATTCTCCACGTTGGTGGCATATTTGTAGGTCTGGTAATCATAGCGGCCATCGCCAACATCGCTGTTCAAAAGGTAGTTAGTAACCGTCCAATCCATAAACACATCATCCGCCAAAATTGGAGAGTTTGTTAATGGGTCGGTTGCCTTAATGATATTCAAAACATTATCGATACTTTCAAAGCCGTTTTGTTGGTCTTGTACCAGAGATTTGGTGGCATCTTCCCCGAATCGATCCAAAAAATAGGAGAAGAACAAAAAGCTTGCTCCGTAATGAGGACCATTGGTTCCAGGGTTTGGCCCCCAATCGTTCAGCTGCATATCAGGTTCGTTAATATACAAAGTATCGGCTCCACCGCGGTAATAATCGTTCAACAATACAGCTACCTCAGAGAACCCCTCATTCAACCAAGATTCTTCGTTGCGGTCCTTAACAAAATGGATCATATGTTGAAACTCGTGAGCCAGCACGCCGTAGGTATACATATCACTTAGCGGTGAATTATCGGCATTGAAAACGAACATCTCGTGCGCATTGGAGTACTCGTGCGCCAAGGGGTGGTAAGCATCTGGTGATGAGAAATACCCAGCAACGCTGCTGCCAATGCCTCGGCCGTATACGATATAAATATGGGGGTCACCGTCGATACCAGGGTTAGCCTCACTGCCAAAAAACTCCCGGTTGGTCGGGTACATCTTCTTTTCGAACTCATCTACCAGGTCTTTTGCCTCAGTCATATCAAACTCAACCCCATCCTCCACCCAAAAATATGCGTGGTCGGTGATGTATTTCAGCGAGGCGTCGATCTGAAAAGATTCAACATTATCGGTGTTTGTCAGCCAAAATTGTTGTTTCGCGCCAATGTTATAGGGACCGCTCAGCAATTCGGTAGGAATATTACACTTCCCGCCCAAGCGGCATGCCAGTTCCAGTGGGTCGTTAATCGGAACAATCTCATTTTCGAGAGTCAGCAGAGTTTCAGTTGAGATATCGCTGGAAGGGATCCTGTTAATTTCGCCAGGGGTAGGCGTAGGCTCAAGAATTTGATCAGGAATTATTTGGTCATCGAGAATTGGTTGGATCGTATCAAGCACTTCTCCTGGCAAATTTTGGTACAGCCAAAAACCGCCTAATCCCGTCGCGATCGTAAAAACGCAGCAACAACTCAAAAGCAACAATACAATGATTGTTATTGCTAATCCAGATAGTTTCTTTTTATTTTCATTCATCGGTCGTCTCCATAGATTTGCTTAATTTTAGCAGACAGATATAAAAATAACGCGGAGTAAACCTCAGCGCTATTTTTATTAGAATTGTTTATTTACGCGAAGACGATCTTATCATCAGCAACGCCAACCTTCACATTGCCGCCGTCTTTGAATTTACCACCAAGCAGTTCAACCGATAAAGGACTCTCAATAAATTTCTGGATAGCCCTGCGCAACGGTCTCGCTCCAAAGGTGGGGTCGTAACCCTGTTTTGCCAACCAAGTGCGCGCCTCGGCGGAGAGATCTACTTTGACGTTGAAGTCATCCAACCTGTTTTGCACTTCCTTCATCTGCAAGTCAACGATCTGTTCCATTTGCTCTACGGATAATGGCGAGAACATGATCACATCGTCGATGCGGTTTAGGAACTCGGGTCTGAAAGAGCCTTTTAAAGCTTTTTCAATCTTGTCGTGAGCATCACGCTCTTCGCTATTCGAGTTAGATTGTAGAAATCCAAGAGTACCGCCCTTTCGGACATACTCGGTGCCGAGGTTGCTGGTCATAATCAACACAGTATTTCGGAAATCAACCACATTGCCGTGGCCATCGGTCATTCGTCCGTCATCCAAAATCTGTAAAAGCGCGTTCCAAACTTCGGGATGAGCTTTTTCGATCTCATCAAACAGCAACACACGGTAGGGGCGGCGACGAACAGCTTCGGTCAGTTGGCCGCCTTCTTCATAGCCAACATATCCTGGAGGCGCGCCAAACAAACGGCTTACTGTATGCTGTTCATGATACTCAGACATATCAATACGCACCAAGGCGTCTTCATCATCGAACATGAAGCCGGCCAATGCTTTAGCAAGTTCTGTTTTACCAACACCGCTTGGCCCAATAAAAATGAACGAGCCGATCGGTCGACCGGGGTCTTTTAAACCGGCACGGGCACGTCGGATAGCGTCCGAAATAGCATGGATTGCTTCATCCTGCCCAATGATCTTCTCGTGCAGCCTGGCTTCCATTTGCAGCAGCTTACTCGATTCTGTCTCCAGCATTTGAGTTAGCGGGATGCCAGTCCATTGGTGAACGACATCCGCGATATCATTCACATCCACTACTTCGTCGATGTGATTATCCGCTTCCCATTTATCGCGTTTTTCTGTGTAGTCAGCTTCTAACCTAAGTTTCTCCACCTTCTTCTGCGCCGCGCGTTCGTAATCGCGGGAAATACCAGCCTGTTCTTCTTCCGCGGTAATCTTGTCGATCTCTTTTTTAATTTCTTTCAATTCCGGAGGCATAGAATAAAGAGCCACTCTTAATTTTGCAGCGGCTTCGTCCATTAGGTCAATGGCCTTATCCGGCAAGTGGCGGTCGGTAACATAACGGTCAGCCAAATGCACCGCGGCTTCCAAAGCTTCATCGGAGTATCGTACCTTATGATGAGCTTCATATCGGTCGCGCAAACCCTTGAGCATCAAAATTGCGTCCTCGGGAGAGGGTTCATCAACATAGATCGGCGCGAACCTTCTTTCGAGTGCAGCGTCTTTTTCAATATACTTATGAAATTCGTCTAAGGTTGTCGCGCCGATACATTGCAATTCGCCGCGGGCAAGCGCTGGTTTTAGCATATTCGAGGCGTCCATAGCGCCTTGGGCAGCGCCAGCCCCTACCACGGTGTGCAATTCATCGATCATCATAATAATGTCGCCATTTGATCGTTGAACTTCTTCCATAACAGATTTCAGTCGTTCTTCAAACTCGCCTCTAAAGCGGCTCCCCGCGATGAGCGCGCCAAGATCCAGCGCTACCACCCTTTTGCCGGTTAAGATCTCTGGCACATCATTGCTGGCAATCTTTTGGGCTAACCCTTCCGCGATGGCAGTTTTGCCTACGCCGGCCTCACCAATCAAAACGGGGTTATTTTTAGTTCTGCGCGACAAGATCTGAATAAGGCGCAGGATCTCCTTATCACGGCCAATAACGGGGTCTAATTTGCCTTCTCTTGCCAATGCGGTGAGATCCCGAGAGTATTTATCTAGCGATTTATAGCGTGATTCAGCCTGTGGGTCGGTTACCCGTTGGCCGCCGCGAATAGTTTGGATAGCATCAAAAACGCGATCGCGAGTGATGCTTGCGCCTTCTAAAATTCGGGCGGCGGGTGTATTCCGCTCGGTAAGAATCGCCAGAAAAATATGTTCGGTAGAAATGTACTCGTCTTTTAATTTGTTCGCTTCCTCGTTGGCGAGGTCAATGATCCGTTTTACCCTTGGAGTGATAAAAATTTGGCCCGCTCCGCCTCCAAACATATTTGCCTTGGGGGTCGAGCGTAACGCCGCATCGATGCGATCAACCAAAGGTTCCGGTTCAACATTCAGGATCTTTAAAATTTGAGTGATTACCCCATCTGGTTGTTCGATAAGGGCTAATAATATATGTTCGGTGTCGATTTGGTTGTGCCCATACCGTTGAATGATCTCAGCTGCCCTTTGGGCGGCTTCCTGGGCTCGTTCGGTGAATCTATCAAATCTCATCATAAGAAAAATATCCTTTCAACTTTTACACAGAAATCATTATAGCAAACCGGCTGTTAGTGCATTTATAGAATCCTGTTAGATTTCTGTATGAACTCGTATCTTTATTTTATTCAATTATGCTCGTTGAAATGTTGCAAGGATATAATAAGTTTTATGAAAGGTTCGAGATAAATGGATGCCCCAAGTAATAAAGGCAATTTACGGCCTCTGAATATATTTCATGATCTCCCCACGGTGGCCGATATCATTGAGGCCTGTTTTGCCGGCACCTTAGATACAGAAGGTTTGGCGGCCATAGATAATATTCGCCGCCGTGGAACAGATAAAAGCTTTCTGGCATGGGCTCCTCGCGTAATCGAATCGGTTTCGCTACCCCTTTCCGGGTATGTGTGGGAGGTGAATGGCAAGCTGGTTGGCAATGTCAGCCTCATCCCTTACAGCCGCATTGGCGAAAGGCACTATCTGATCGCGAATGTCGCAACCCTTCCCGAATATCGGAGGCAGGGTATTGCCCTCCATTTGACAGAATCCGCCATTAAAAAGGCAATCGACCAGCAAGCCAAAACCATTTGGCTGCAAGTACGCGAGGATAACCCTGGCGCGATTGACTTGTATAAAAAGCTCGGTTTTGAGGTGAAATATACCAATACCTCTTGGAATCTTCCCCCAGATTTTAAAATTACTTTATTGCCTCCGAATGACGTGATCGTGAAAAAATCGGAATTATTAGATTGGCTAAAGCTCCGGCCGCAGTACGAAAAGATATATCCAAATGAGCTGGAATGGTATTACGGATTTATGATCGGAAATTTCATGCCCGGTTTTTGGATGGATGTAAAGCGCTTTTTCCGTGATGAAAGGGTCGTACAACACTCCGCCTTTGAAAACGGCAACCTAAAGGGGGGTATTGCGGTGAGAAACGTTTTGGGACAACCAGATCACATTTATGCTACCTTGCCCCCTCAGAAAAATATTAATATCCTTATGAGCCTGCTTGCCAGCCTAACTGGTTTGGTCGATTATCGAAAAAAACAGGTGTTCGAATTTCCCCCCGGCGAGTATGATGATGCCATCTTTGAGGCTGGGTTTGTTAAACAGCGCACCCTGGTCTGGATGAAATATAAGGGAAGCACCAACAAAGTTGTTTAATTGCGTGTATTATTATTTTAAAAGAAAGGAATAAAAATGCCAAAATTTTTGATGAAATGGCTGATCAATTCAGTAGCTTTGTATGTAGCGGTAGCCATCGTACCGGGGATTTCCCCCCAATCGGATAACTGGCTAGGTTTCATTTGGTTGGCGGCCATTTTTGGTCTGCTTAACTCCATCGTTCGCCCGATTCTCAAGATCCTCTCCTGCCCATTGATCATCCTCACCTTTGGGCTCTTTTTGCTCGTTATCAACACATTCCTGTTTTCCCTTGCCGGCCAAATCGGACAAACCTTCCATATTGGTTTCACCGTGGATGGTTTTATGTCCGCCTTCTTCGGTGCGATCGTAGTTTCATTCGTGAGTATGGTGCTTTCAGGATTACTTAAAGACGAGAAAAAGAAGAGTTAGTTCGCAGGTTTTTTTAATCCAGGCAGCCCGCCAGCGCTTTCAGCATTCATTACAGCGTTCACACAGGCTGCCTGGAATACTTCCGCGGCAAACGCGCCAACCGTACTTATATCCGCTGATTTGGAACCCGTTGAAACAGCAAAAATGGTGTCGCCATCAAGCATAGTGTGGGCTGGGCGAATCGCTCGGGCAAGGCCATCGTGAGCCATCTGCGCGATTTTAGTTATTCCCGCTTTATCAAATTTAGCGTTCGTTGCTACCACCCCAATCACTGTATTCGATCTTGTCGCCAAATTCGCAATGAATCGACCTGGGAATGTTTTTAGCGTCGCCAAAGTATCCGCGTAATACCCATCAGAGCCAAGGTGAACCGGTCCCACACCAACACTTCGTGTTCCGGCAAGGATGTTTCCAGAGGATGGATCGATAACATCTCCAAAGGCGTTCACTGCCACTAAAGCGCCAACAATAATCCCCCCACCAATTTCCATGGAAGCGGTTCCAACACCGCCCTTCATAGCACCCTGGTTTCCAAATAATTTACCGATAGATGCCCCAGTTCCAACACCAATATTACCCATCCGGGTTTCATCGACAGAGGCATTCGTAGCGGCCTCATAACCCATAGCGGCATCTGGCCTCACCATCGGATCACCTAAAGAGAGATCAAAAATAACAGCCGCTGGAATAATTGGGACAAAGGTGACACCTACGTTGTAACCGATCTTTCGTTCTTCGAGGTATTTCATCACGCCGCTGGCGGCATCCAAGCCAAAGGCTGAGCCACCGCATAGGCATATGGCGTGAATTTTTTCGATCATATTTACCGGGTTCAAGAGGTCTGTTTCTTTTGTGCCTGGCGCGCCACCACGCTGATCCACCCCCCCAACAGCACCCTTTCGGCATAAGAGAACAGAAACACCCGTGAGGGCGTTCATATTCTGGGCGTGCCCAACTTCAATGCCAGGAACATCCGTAATGGAGTTCTTCATAATAGGAAAAGAAAAAGGGTAGGGTTTAAACCCTACCCTTCATTGTTATTCCAAACCTTTTACGAGTTCGAGGAATTCATCCCATTCTTCTTTGAAAAAGTGAACGGTGACGTTTCCAAGTTCAACATGGTAGGTGGTTTCGCCATCCGGTTCGTCAGCTTTCCAAACCAAGTAATTTTCGGTCTCTGCAAGGGTTTCTGTAGTTGGTTCTGGGTTTTTTGGCATTTAATTTCTCCTGAATATTTTTATTCATTATATTGCAGATTGGTCGAATTTTATAAGTCATTTTTTGAAAACAAAGAAAGATTTATATCGGTTGAAAATGGCAAGCAACTGCTGTCTTAACGAAATAGGTGGCGGAGATTCTGTCATTCCCGCCCATGGGTCCATATCAAACAACTTCCTGAAGATATACTTTCCGAAGAACAGCACCGAAGCAACCAAGGGCGCCGCGATGATCACACCCAGTATGCCAAGCAGGTCCAAGCCGATGATGGCGCCGATCAGGATTAAGGCGGGGTGAACTTCTAAAGATGACGCCAAAATACGCGGCATCACAATATTATCCATGATTCCATCGATGATCCAGGCAATGCCAACAACCAATAATGCGTAGCTCCATGGCTCCATCCCAACAATTTGAAATTCCTGAAAGTAGCAAGTAAGCGCCAAGATGACCCATAAGATGAAAGGGCCAACGTAAGGCACAAACCTGGCTAACCCGGCGAAAATGGCGATACCAAGTGCGGATGATACCCCTAACATGCTGAGGACAATTGCATAAATGATCGCGCTAATGGTCATTACGATCACTTGGCCACGCAAAAATGAGTTCCAGATCTTGGAAATGGAAGTACCGATCTTATGAAGATCAGCATCATACCCTGGTACATGGAACGTAAAAATACCTTCCCAGATCTCATCGTTCTGTACAAGAATAAAATAGGAAGCTAGCAAAACAAACAACGCCCAACCCAAAAAACTCGCCGCGCTTCCCGCAAAGGCGGTCAGCACCGTTCCTGTAGCGGTCAGCAGCGGTTGTGCGCTAGAAATGATCTGATCATTAATCGAATTAATATCGATGCCCTTGAGATCAAAGGTGAATGGGCCAAACTGAATGCTCCTAGCGGAAAAATCCGTTAATAGCTGCGGAATTTTATCAACGCTGTCATTGAGCACTTGTAGGATGTTTTGTAATTGCTGTAATACACTTACACCGCTAATTGCCGCCAAACCAAGAAATAGGAAGAAGATGATAATGTAGACGATGGTTACAGAGATCTTCCAAGGGGTGTGTACTTTGCGGGTAAAAAGATCCGCAATCGGGTTGATCAGGTAAGCGATGATAATGATCAGGAAGATCTGCGGCAGGATGGATTGGAATTTGATCAATAACCCCGCCACAACAAGGATCAGGGTTAGTCCAACTACAAGTTTTAGGGTGCTTCCCCATCTTGGTGAGGCGTTAGGTAGTGTGGTCATTTTCCCATCCTACCCATTATGGACACACCCCAGGTTGGAACAAGAAGGGAAGAACGGTGCACCATAAGGCATAGTGATCAATAAACCAGATGAAAAGAACAAATCCGATCACGATACAAACGAGTACCACGATCAGAATGATGGCGAGTAGGCGGGTGAATTCCCTCATTTTGGAGTTGCCGGTTATTTTTCCATCACCCTTTAGCATCGAATCGGCTTCTTCAAAATGGATCTCTTCAACTGGTTCGGGATATTCTGCTTCGCTTTCTGCGGCAAGTGGGTCGGCGATCAGCGTTTCTTCTGCTAAAGGCGTCAGTTGCTGTGTGTTTTGGATCGGCTGGAAAATAAAACTCACGGTTTCGCCCATGCTGATGATATCGCCGGGGTTGACGTTGTGCACACCATCTACGCGCTCTCCATCTACAAAAGTCCCGTTCATTGAACCGAGGTCTTGAATGAAGTAGGTTTCATTTTGATTTACCAAAATGGCGTGTTTGCGCGATACTTCAGGGTGGTTGATCATGATGGAGTTCTCAGGATCCCGCCCTATGGAGCAGGTTTCGCTCTCCACTCTAAATACTTTCCCGATCTCGGGTAAGGTTTGAAGAATTAGGTTGAATTTTGCTTCCATAGGTCTCCTGGGGCTCTAATAATTAAGCGAATAATCGTTTGTAAAGATCTGATTCTAAAACCATATCGGGATCCGTACGGCGTTTTAAAGCCTTGAATCGTTCAATAGTTTCCGCGCCAAGGAATTGCTCAGTGGTTTGTCGGCTGGTCTCACTATTTTTGGCAAAATAGAATCTGCCGCCAGCTTCCAATACCATCTTGTCAAATTCCTGCATCATCTCCGAAAGCTTTTTCTGGTTTGAGCTGGTAACCTTAAAATCCATAGCAAGCGAAAAACCATCAACAGCATGGGTGAGTAAAAATTTATCTGGTCGGTGTCGTTTTGTAACCCCAAGGTACGAGGGTAAATGGTAAGAGAGGGAAAGATCGATCAATTTGGTCCAGGTTTCTCTGGCGGTTTCTTTTGGAAGGAATGATTGGTATTGGATCAAACCACCGCGGCCATAGGCTTTCTCCCAATTGGGAACGTAATCCAGAAGGAAGTGGAAAGCGGCGTGAGATTGGTTGTATTTCCCTGTGCGCAAGCTGGCAACGTACTTGGCGGTGCTAACTAGCTTCCAGCCCAAATTGTTTGAGAACGGCTTCATAAAATAGTGGATCAATGATTTTGGGAAGACTCCAAACATTTTCTCGGGCAAAATTTGTGATTCGAGTTTCATCGAGGAAGAAGGGTTTGGGTCTTCGTTACCATGTACGTAATTTGCGGCATGGATTTGGCCGCGCCCTAAACCTTTGCCACCAACCATGGTATCAAGCCAGCCTACCGTGTAATCGTGAGTTGGCGCGTCCCGTTCGATAGCGGTAAGGTGTTCATCCAGATTGTGAACTGGGAAGGCGTTCACGGTGATGTAGCCGGAATCTACTTTTTTCATTTTCATTGTAATGCTGGTGAAAAACCCTAACATGCCCATGCCGCTGATCATCGAGTAGAAAAGGTCGCCATTGAGGTTAGGCGAGCAGGTCAACTCAGCGCCGTTTGGCAGCAAAGCGGTAAACTCAACCACGTGTTCGCCAAAGGTGCCCATGCGATAGTTGTTCTTACCGTGAATATTCATACCAAGGCAGCCACCTAATGTGGTGGTCATTGTGCCTGAAACAACCGGGGGCCACCAGCCATCGGGGAGTATTTTATGCCAAAGTTGTTCAAGGGTGACGCCTGGCTCGCATGTGATCAACCCCTTTTCTGGATCCCAACTGGTGATATTGTTCATTTCGGTAAACAACATGACAACCCCGCCGCCATTCAAGGCAGCGTCGTTATAAGATCTGCCCGCACCACGGGCCGCGATTTGATAGCCATTCTTTTTGGCAAATTTCACGCCTTGATAAATCTCATCTACTGTTTTGGGAGTAATTACGATGGAGGGAGCACTGAGTGAATGCCCAAAATTCTCTAAGGTTTGAAAAGTTTGTGTACTCTCGGTCTTGGATTCCATAAAATTGTCCAATCTATTTGGTAAGGCAATATTAAAACGTAAGCCGCCTGAAAACGAAAGAAGGTATGTGCTGAATTACCAACATCAGGTAGCGCCATTGGAAGGGAGTATAGATGGTCTGCTTTTTTGATTTGATCGCTTTCCAAATAGCTTCCGCGGCTTTTTCAGGGGTTATTAACCAAAATAGACCTGTTTGGTTCTTGGTCATATCAGTTTGAACAAACCCGGGTTTAACGGTGAGCACATTGACTCCGTGTCGAGAAAGCCGGTTACGAATTGCTTCCAGATACGTGCTAAACGCCCCTTTTGAGGCGGTATATGCAGGGTTTTTTACCCGGCCGCGATCACCAGCGACCGATGAAATACCAACGATCTGGCCCCGTTTTAGATCCTGGAAGATCGGCGCTACCGCGTTTACCCATGCCATGGCGCCAGTTACGTTTACCTCCATCATGGTGCGGTCATTTTCAAATTGATAGGTGTTAAAGGTTGTAGGAAGAAGAATGCCGGCATTGTAGACAAGCAAATCTAACCCGCCTAAGTCATCCATCACTTGTTTAAGCAGCCCATCCACTTCATCAAAGTTCTTAACATCGTGAGTGTAAGCTAACGAAAGATTTTTCCCCGCATCTTTGTTGATCTGATCGCTAACTTTTTTTGCGTTGTCGATATTTTGGCTAACAACGCCAACAAGGAACCCTTCCCGGGCTAATTTCCGGGCAATAGCTTCACCGATACCACGGCCTGCTCCAATTACGATCGCTTTTTTATAGGGGTGAAGGGGTGTCGGTGCTTCAAAACGTTCATTTATCATAGTGTTTTTACTCCAAGCGTCAATACATCACTTTGATTTTAGCATAAGAAAAGCCACCCAAATACGAATTGGGTTATCTTGGTAACCTGAGTTAAAATTAAGATGAATTTATCGAAAGACAACCTAACTATTATGCCTTCTTTAACCCAAGCTCTCCCTGTGGGAGATTTAAACCTTTACCGTATCATTGCTTCTTTTTGGGGATTTGATTTGATTTCGAACAATCCGGATGATGCTTTGATGGAATTAGCGGAAACAGTTTGTGATGTTGAGTTGCTGGAAAACTTATTTGATGGTTTACCTAAAGACGCGATGGATGCCTTAGGGTTCCTTTTTTTTTTTTTTTTTTCTTAAGCCTGGGTTCAATTTTTGCGTAATTTTGGGGAGTTTCGGGAGATTGGTCCGGGGAAACGGGATCGGGAAAAACACTACGAAGCGACTGT
>CAZSLN010000058.1:0-16090 GCA_964607645.1 uncultured Anaerolinea sp. | reverse complement strand
ATCGCTGCCGATCTTCATTGTTTCGATGTTCCCGCTGGCTATTTTTTATATAAAACTGGGCTGGTTTGCGCCGGAAAGGATCAGCCCGCTGTTTTCGCAGGTGATCAACTCGGATCAATTTACCCAGTTCACTGGTTTTCTCACCATCGACAGCCTGCTGAACGGGCGATTTGATATTTTTGTGGATTCTTTGAAGCACTTAGTGCTACCGGTGGCTACGTTATCGATCTATCATGTGGCTTCGCTGAGCCGGCTTACGCGCAGTTTTGCGTTGGATGAGAAAAAAAAGGTGTATATTTTGGCGGCCAGGGCCAGGGGGGTGCGCGAGCGGGCTTTGTTGTGGGTGCATGTGATGCGCGCTACGTTGGGGCGATCGTTGACCGCAATCGGGCTTTCGGTTTCGAACATAATGATGGGGTTGTTCATCACTGAGATGATCTACACCATTAACGGCATTTCTTCGGTTATCGTGAAGGCGATGAGGGCGGGGGCTGACGCGCCAGCCACGCTGGGCTTTATGATCTATAGCGTGATCTTGATTTTGATCTTGATGTTGATCATCGACCTGCTGATAGCGCTGGTGGACCCACGCATTCGCGATGAGGTGATACGATCATGAAAAAACAAAACGTTCTCAAACCGCAGCACTGGCTGGGCTTTTTGTTGGCGATCGCTTTTATTTTGGTGGCAACTTACGCGCCGCAAATATCCGAGGAAGGTAAAAAGACCCCGGGAAGTTTTAAGCAAATTGGCCGGGCAACCGATTTTAAACCGCACGCGCCGGACGAGAAGGCTATTTTGGGTACCGCTCCGCAGCAGTTCGATATTTTTCATTCGATCATTTGGGGAACGGCGGACGCCATTAAATTCAGTATGAGCGTGGTGGTGATCGCCGCGTTGATTGGGATGCTGATCGGTATACTCTCGGCTTATGCCGGCGGGTTCTTTAATAGTTTGCTGATGAGGATGACGGACGCGTTTTTGACCATCCCGCTGGTGGTGGGGGTGGTGTTCATTCAACAGCTGGTGATGGTATCGATCTCGGCGCTGACGGAGGGGTTTAGCTACCAAATGTGGGAGATCGGCAGAATGCCTGAGATCGGCACCAACGCGTTGATCGAGTTCTTTACCAAGACGGACCCGATCTTGTTCGCGTTCATCGCGCTCTCGTGGATGCCTTACGCAAGGTTGATGAATACGATCATCCTTGAGATCAAAGAGAATGACTTTATTATGGCCACCCGCGCCTTAGGCGCTGGCCCGCTGCGGGTGATCTTTAGGCACTTGCTGCCGAACGCTTATAGGTCGATGCTGATCATGGCATCGCGCGACTTGGGGAATATTGTTATTTTGCAAGCTACCATCACGTTTTTGGGGTTGGGTGGCAATAGCACCTGGGGTGAGCTGCTGGCGATGGGCCGCGATTGGGTGATCGGCCCGGGCGGACGGATGTTCGATTATTGGTGGGTGTATCTGCCGGTGACGCTGGTGGTGATCGTATTTGGGATCACTTGGAATTTGGTGGGGGAGGGCTTGCAGCACTTCTTTCGGTTGGAGCGGGAGTAGGGGGTTTTGAGGAAGGAAAAGGGCTGTGGCACGGGAAGGCACAAAGATGATCTGGTTTGGTGGAGATTCTGAGATCTTTAATATCACGCAAAGGCGCAAGGGCACGAAGGGTTTTTGGGTTTGGGGGAAAGGGAATTGGTGCCAGTGTTGGGGGGCTTGTGTTTGTTATTCCAATTAACTTTATGTTTGACTGCTTAGGCTCTCACGTCGCTTCGCTCCTCAAAGCGACGGGTTTTTTTGTTGGGGGATTGTTTGTGTTTGTTGTGCCAACCCCCTTTTATTCTGACTTCTTAGGCTCTTAGGTCGATGCGCTTCGCGGAGCGACGGAGGTTCTGAGGGTTGTTGGATCGCTGATAGGAAGACGAACGGTGGGGCTTTGGGGCTATTTGGGTTGGTCTGTTATGGCGCGCATCCAGGGTTGGTGTTCTTCGTAGTGTTCGTTGGTGTCGCTGCTGATCAGCTCCCAGAGCAGGCTGGTTTCGCCAGTGTCGGCTTGGGGGAAGAAATCGGCGGCTGGGAGGGTTAGGGCTGTTTCTGGTATGCGGTGGATATTTTCCATTAATTCGGCATGGGTGGTTTGGAGGTAGTCGAGACCTTGCTGTATTGTGAGGCTAGAAATGGCGGATCGGACAATTTCGTTGATGGCATCGATGTTGACGCCGCGGAAGAAGGAGCGCTCTATGCCGAGGGTTTGGTGGCGGGGTTGATCTTGGAAGAGCATGAGGATGGTTTCTTCCCATTTTGCCAGGTGGGTGAGGTGGTCGAGGATGGTCCAGCCGGCGGGGTCTTTGGGGGTGGTGAATTGGCTGGGTTCTAGGCCCGCGATGTAGGTTTGCAGCTCTTGCCAAGATCTTTCAATCTTTTCAATCCATTCGGTTTTGCTAAAGGGAGTGGTCATATTATTTTGGCTCCTTGTTTGTTTTTGGTGTTTTCTTAATTGTAGCATAAGGTAGCTGTTGGAGGGAGAAGGAGTGAGAAATATTAAGGAAGTAACTGGAAGTTGAGTGTTGGTAAAAAAACAGCCTGCCGATCGGCAGGCTGTTTTTATTAATTGGATTTGTTGGGTTATTCGTGCTTTGTTTCTTTAGGAGCGCCACCGGCTTGGGGAGCTTCGTTGTCGAGGTATTGCTCGAGCAGGGAGGGGGCGTCGGGGTGATCGACGTGGAGGGCGTGGTTGTAATCGCCGGCGGGGGCTGGTTCTTCAAGGTCGAACAAGATGGGGCTATGGAGGCCGAAGACATCGGCGATCTTGTCGATGCCATCTTGGATGGCGCCGAGAACGCCGAAGCGGTACTCTTGCATTTTGAGGCTTTGCCATTCCACAATGGAGGCCATGGCGCCGCCGACGCGGGCTTTTTCGCGGACGATGCGGTGGATATCCTTCGGGTCGCGCTTGCCACCCGGGCTTAGAAGAAGGACGTTAGCGAAGAGGATGAGCACACTAAAGGTGATGAGAACCACCCAGCCGCCCTCGGACCATTTGCCTACGATTTGGCCGACGAAGACCAAGCCTGAGAGGCCGGCGGCGAAAGTGGTTAGGAACATGCCCCAAGCGCGCTTGCTGCCGGTAAAGGTGGCGGCAATATGTTTGCGTATAGCTAAACCCATTACCGTGATGGGCATGAACACGCCTACACCGTAGAAGGGGACGGCCACGCTGGTGGCGCCGCCCACAATGAACATAATAATGAGGGAGAGGATGAAGCCAGCGGTGACGGAGCGGGTAAAGGTGCCGGCCTTGTTGCGGTAGACAACGATCTCGGGGATCTCGCCGATAGCGACATCACGCCAGGCGGTGGCTTGCAGGTCCTGCATGGCCGTCATACTTGCTGCCGCTAGGAGGAAGACCGCCAGTAGTTGGTACACCCAGAAGAGGAGTGGGCCTTCGGCAACGACGCCACCGGGCAGAGGGATGGTGATGTTGCCGCCGAGTTGGTTGAAGCCAAAGAAGGCCAGGTTGCCGACGAGGGTGCGGTTGAGGGTGCCGTCGTAGACATCAAAACGGATGGCGAAGGCGGTGAGGAGATAGGTGGTGAGACCGCCGTAGAAGAGGAAGGAGGTTTGCACCATTCGACCGATACCGGACTTGCCGCTGTAGTAGTTCCATAAGCCTTTTAGTTTGGGCATTTGCTGCTTGCCCCATTTTACCAAGCCAAAGTCTTCATCCTTGACGAACTGGATACCATTGGACATTGCCTCGAGGCCGGAGAGGGCAACCATACCTTTCATTGAAGCGGTGAGCATGTGGTAGAGGGCATCCCAGATGCTGGCGACCTTGAGAGGTGTTTCGGTGGCTGGAATGGCTGGCACGCCTTTGAAATGAGCGAAGAAGAGCCCGATGAACATGACTATGGTGAGCATTACGAATACGCCCAGCAGGGTGAAGACAACGCCGGCGCTTTCGCCTCGGCCGCGGATGGTGAGCCAGTAGGTGATGCTGGAGAGAAGGGCGCCAATGAGGAAGTGCAGCCACCAATATTTGCCGTAGAGGCCGAGAATGGAGAGCAGCTGATCGCCGCCGGAGAGGGAGGAGACCACGATGGTGAGGACGTAATCTTGAATGAGGACGACCGCCACCACCAGGCTGAGCCCGGGCGTGAGGTAGCGCATGGAGGCTGTGTAGGAGCCGCCGCCTTCATTGAAGATGCCTAAGGAGTACATATAAAGGAAACCAAAGGTGACGTTTGCCACGGCGATGACGGCGGCGGTGAGGTAGCCGTAGGATTCCAGCCCGTAGGGGTGCAGGGCGTGAAGCATTTCACCGGTGGCGTAGAAATAGGAGGTGAAGTAATCGACGCCGAAGAGGGCTACCGCGGCTAACAGGCCGATCTGGCCGGCGCCGTGGACGTTGGCATCTTCTTCTTTTTCGATTGGGGAGGCTTTGTATGCCAGGAAGACGATAACAATGAGTAACGCGATGGAAAATAACATATGAATGACCTACTTTTTTAATTTCGTGTGTTCGAATGCTTTTTGGATGAGCTCGAGGCTTTGCAATAAGTGATTGCGGGTAGAACGGTTGAGACGGGTATCTTGCTCCACTTTTGCCATTTCTTCGCGGCAGGCGCGCAGTACAAAGGCGGGAATGAAGAGAATACGACCAGCCGGGATGACCTCGAAGTTTGCGAGGCGCATTTCCAGGGCTTGGTCATCGAAGTAGGGCAGTGAGAGGCTGAGACCGCGGTTGAGCGAATTGGATTCGACACGATCTTTTACATCGGCGATGATCTTGTGGGTGTAGAAAGTGGCGAGGGCGCGACCTTGGTTGATGAGCTGGCCAAGAATACCGTAGCGTTTTCGTTGGTATTCTGGATCGGCGACCATGTAGGGGGCGATGGAACTGGAGCGGTGAAGGATGTTGACGAACCCTTGCATGGAGCGCATATCAGCTTCGGCTTTGTTAGCCGAATCGGTGATGAGTTTGCCGTCTTTATCGAAGGAGACCCATTGGGGTAGGAAGAAGGCGCGGGCGGAGGGGACGAAGGGGGTTTGCAGCTCGCCGCGTTCATCCGTGGCGCCTTCGCCTTCGACGATGGCATCGCCTTGCTGGGTGATGGCGGATTCGGGCAGGGTATCGCTGACCGGGATGGAAGGGATGACCTCATCGGGGGCGGGGGTGTACTGGACGGCTTTGCCGGCGGGAAGCATGTTGTATACCAAATGGGTAGCGGTGGCGAAGCGCAGCAGGCTGCCGCTGACCGAGAGGGCGTTATCGGGGGATTGCTCGAGCTCGGTAAACTTGCGGATAACCTCGTGCTGCAAGTCGGCACGGTTGATGAAGGAGAAGGAACCGCCGAACTTAATCTCACGCTGGTGGGGCGGCAGGGTTACTTCTACTGGCATATCGATGTTCTTCATGGATAGCAAGACGCGATCGGGTAAATTAACTTTGCGCAATTTACTTTTGTTCGCTAAACCATCCGCGATGGCCCGGGCTTGCGCTTCGATAAAACGCTGTACCATGGTGGGCTGGGCGGAAAAGATGACCTTTTGTTTTTCATATTCCTGCACGATGGAATCGGCAGGGGAGAGAAATGAATTCATACGTTCCTTTCGACGGAGTGAGCCGTTTGGTTAGTTGAAGAAATCGAACAAGAAGAAAACTTGGAACCAAACCAGCAACCCCAAAATGGAAAGCTGGGAAGCGTAGCGGTATGGCGAGAAAATCGATTCGGCAATGATGACGGCGAGGCACAGCCAGCGGAGGGCAATTTTTAACCATTGTGATACGGAATGTGACTTCTTCATTCAACATCCTTGGGCAGGAACCCTTTTTGTTGGTTTTGGGTCAGAGAAAGGCCGAAGGGTGAGAGCAACCTGGAACCTAAACGGGTTTCTTGGCATGCAACCAGCCGGGAGTGTTTCTTCTGACTTTATAGACATGATTGTATGCCCGTGGCAATCAAATTCTCATCAAGATATGGCGGGATGGTGTCAAGAAAACATCAAGGTTATGGGGAAGGGTTTTTGCGGCGGAGTACTTGGTAGTGGTTCTTTTGGTGAGGCGCGAGGTGTGTGGTTACCGGACATGGAACCACAATAACGGGGAAAATTTCGGAATAGACGAAGGGATTTTTTGTAGGTGGAAAGGGCGTGTTAGCTGGCGATAACTTTTTGGGCATTGCCCAAACTCTTCGGTGGGCTTTGGTTTAGAGGGGGGATGAATTTTTTAATGTAAGTGGATCGGGGGATCGGCGCATTTCTTTTTGTTAGGAATTGGCGGCGTGGAAGCGGTAGCCGATGCCCGGTTCGGTGGTGATGAAGGTGGGGCGGGAGGGGTCTGGCTCGATCTTGCGGCGCAGGTTGCTGATGTTGACTTGGAGGACGTGGATATCGCTTTCGTAGCCGGCGCCCCAAACGGTGAAGAGGATGTGGCGGTGGGTGAGGACTTTTCCTTGGTGCAGGATAAAGAGCTTGAGCAGGTCGTACTCGGTGGGGGTGAGCTGCACCAGTTCTTCGCGGTTGTGAACTTGGCGCAGGGTTAGGTTTACTTTTAGTGCGCCGCTTTCGAAGAGAGGGAGGGGTTCATCGGCGGTGCCAACGCGGCGCAGCGCCACGCGGATGCGCGCCATTAGCTCGCCGGCGCCAAAGGGTTTGGTGACGTAGTCATCGGCGCCGGCATCGAGGGCGTCAATCTTGCCTTGTTCGTCATCGCGGACGGAGATGACGATGATGGGGGTTTTGCTCCACTCGCGGATGCGGCGGGTGACTTCTACGCCGTCCATATCGGGCAGGCCGAGATCGAGCAGGATGAGATCGGGGTTTTCGGCGGCGGCGAGTTGGATGGCTTGGCTGCCGTCCTCGGCTTCGATGATGGTGTAGGCAGCGCTGAGCGACGCGAGCAAAAACTTGCGGATGGAGCGTTCGTCATCGGTGATGAGGATCTTGGGTTTGATTTCGGGCATAGGGAAATTATAACGGTAGTGTGAAGGAAAAGATGGAACCACCTTGGGGGCGGTTGGCGGCCCAGATGGTGCCGTTGTGCGCCTCGATGATGCCTTTGCAGATGGCGAGGCCTAAGCCGGTGCCGCTGGCTTTGCTGGTGCGGGCGGAGCGGTAGAATTTATCAAAAATGCGCTCGAGGTCGGGGACGGGGATGCCTGAGCCGGCATCGGCTACACTGATGGTGATTTGGCGGGAATCGGCGGCGGCGGTTAGCTCGATGGGGGAGTTGGCGGGGGAGTATTTTAGGGCGTTATCGAGCAGGTTGGTGAGGACGTGAATGATGAGGACAAAATCGAGGGTGATGGCGGGCAGGGAAGGGGGCAGATTGATGTGGATGGCACGGCCGGTGAGGCGTTTTTCCATTTGGCCTACGGCGGTGCCGAGCAGGTCTTCCACATCGGCGGGCTCGCGTTTGATGTTGATAGCACCGGCTTCGAGGCGGGTCATATCGAGCAGGTTGCCTACGAGGCGGTTGAGGCGATCGGCTTCTTCGCGGGCTGTTTCTACCATGCTTTGGCGGGTGGGAGCATCTAAATTTTTTCCTTCGGTTTCGAGGAAGGAGAGGGTGCCGGTGATGCTGACCAGCGGGGTGCGCAGCTCGTGCGAGATGGAATTGAGCAGGGCGTTTTGCAGTTTTTCGGTGGCTTGCAGGAGCTTGAATTGGCGGGTTTGCTCGGCGAGCGTGATGCGCTCGATAGCTTGGGCGGTTTGGTCGGCGAAGAGCGATAGGATGCGTTTTTTGCTGGGGCTGAGGATGGTGTTGGGGTGGTTGGGTTTAAAGCTGAGCACGCCGAGCACGTGTTTGGAGGTGCTGAGCGGGATGAAGCGCGGCTCGGAGGAGGAGAGGGTGGTGGTTCCGGCGCCGGCGGGTTCGTTGTTCTTAAAACACCACTGCGCTAAGGCAACTTCGGCATTGCCCACGGGCGGCCGGCTGTGGTTGGCTTGGATTGCTTTTAGGGTGGCACCATCGGGCAGGTAGAGGAGGATATCGCTGCCGAAATCGGAGCGTAGGTGCTCTTCGAGCAGGCGGCAGATGGTTTCGATATCGCTGACGCCGGCGAGGCCGCGGCTGAGGGAGTACAGAAGGCTGGTATCGCTCTCGCGGTCGTGGGCGTTGCGGGCTTGTTCGCGCACCTGGGTGACGAGGGTGCTGATGACGAAACTAACGATGCTGAACCCGAGGAAGGTGAGCAGGTATTCGGTATCGGCTACCTCCATGGTGTAGTAGGGCGGGATGAAGAAGAAATCGAAGATGAGTACTGAGAGAGTGCTCGCCAAGAGGGCCGGCCCGCGGCCGAGATAGAGCGCGGCAAGCGTGACCGAGAGGAGATAGGTCATGACCAGGTTGGTGGGCGAGAGGGAGAGCTCGAACTGATTGATGAACAGTGAGGCGATAATGGTGAGCAGGGTGGCTTGCAGGTAGTTGGAGGCTTTGCTATGGCGAATGAAAACCGGGGCTGAGAAGGGTTTGTTGGTGGTGAGCGGGTTGGCGACCACCATTACATCGACATCGTTAGCTTGGCGGATGATCTCTTGGTGAAGGGTGTTGCGGAAGATGGGCCAAAGCGAGGAGGGTTTGGAGCGCGCCAGCAGAATGCGGGTGGAGTTGCGATTGTGGGCGGTTTGCAGGATAGCGAGCGCCATTTCGGCGGGGGCATCGCCGGATTGGATGGTGAGCACCTTGGCACCAAGGTCCTCGGCTAACTGCATAGCTTGCAGGTGCTGCAGCTTGCGATCATCGGCCATGCCGATGTTGGAGGGCGTTTCTACCGATACCGCTAGCCACTCGGCTTTTAGCTCATCGGCGATGCGTTTGGCTGCCCGAACCAAGGGGATGGCGCTGGGGGATGGGCTCACGCACACCAGCAGCTTTTCGGCTGCCGGCCAGGTGACACGGATCTCGTTTTCTTCTTTGTAGGCCAATAATTGGGCATCGACCTTGCTGGCGGTTTTGCGCAGGGCCATCTCGCGCAGGGCGTTGAGGTTGCCGATGCGGTAGAAGATATCGATAGCTGGGAGGGCCTCGGCGGGGAGATCACTTTTGCGCAGGTGAATGCGGCGGATGAGCTCTTCGGGGGGCAGGTCTACCAGCTCCAGCTCGTCGGCTTCATCGAGGAGACGATCGGGAATGGTGTTGGGTTCTACGTAGCCGGTTACCTGGCGGACCAGATCGTTGAGACTGGAGAGGTTTTGCAGGTTGAGAGTGGTGTAGACATTGATACCGGCGCGGAGCAGGTCTTGCACATCTTGGTAGCGCCGGGGGTGCAGGCTGCCCGGTGGGTTGGGGCTGGCCAGGTCATCGATGAGGATGATGGCGGGGCGGCGGGCGAGCAGGGCGGGTAGAAGGATGGCGGAGGTAATGGTGGGGGGCGTGAGGGATTCGAAGGCGGCGCAGACGGTTTCTACATCCGCTTGGTTATGAGAATCGATGGCGCCGAGAATGACATCAAGCCCTTGTGCCTTCTTTTGGCGGGCTGCCTCGAGCATGGCGTAGGTTTTGCCTACGCCGGTGGCATAGCCGAGGAAGATCTTGAGTTTACCGAGGGTGGGTGAAGAACTTTCCATTAAATAGATTCTATCCTAACTTGAATCCAATTATAATGAGCAGTATCAAAGTTGGAGGAAGAGATATGTTTAATGCACCGCACCGAAGATATAACCCGTTGATCGGGGAATGGGTTTTGGTAAGCCCGCACCGCGCCAAACGGCCGTGGCAAGGGCAGGTAGAGAAAACACTGCCGCCCGTGATCGAGACCTTTGACCCTACCTGCTACCTTTGCCCGGGCAACGAGCGGGCTGGGGGCATTTCTAACCCGGCGTATACCTCTACCTATGCCTTCGATAATGATTTCGCATCGCTGTTGCTGGATACTGATAACAGTGAGCGGGTGGAAGACGGATTGCTGCTGGCGGAGCCGGAATTGGGCACTTGCCGGGTGATCTGCTTTAGCCCGAGGCACGATTTGACCTTGCCGGAGCTGCCGGCCGAGGATGCCGTGGGTGTGATCAACACCTGGGCTGAGGAAACCGCCAGGCTGGGGGCGATGGAGCAGATCAACTATGTGCAGGTGTTTGAGAACAAGGGAGCGATGATGGGCTGCAGCAACCCGCACCCGCATGGCCAGATATGGGCTACGAATCATATCCCGAATGAGCCTGCGAAAGAGCTGCGCAGCCAACGTGAGTATTATGGGAAGAACGGGCGCAGGCTGCTGGCGGATTATTTGAAGCAGGAGCTGGCCAGCGGCGAGCGGGTGTTGTTTACGAATGATAGCTTTACGGCGCTGATCCCGTTTTGGGCGGTGTGGCCGTTTGAGAGTATTGTGATCGCGCATGACGCGGTAAGTGACTTGCCGAGTTTGAACGCTGGGCAGCGCAAGGACCTGGCGGGGATCTTTCAGCAGGTGACGACGGCGTATGATAATTTGTTCGAGGTTTCGTTTCCGTACTCGATGGGGTTTCATCAGGCGCCCAGCGATGGGCTGGAGCACCCGGAGTGGACGCTGCACGCGCACTTCTTCCCACCTTTGCTGAGGAGCGCCACGGTGCGCAAGTTTATGGTGGGGTACGAGCTGATCGCGCAGCCGCAACGGGATATTACGCCGGAGCTGGCCGCTGAGAGGCTGCGAGGGTTGAGGCGGGTGCATTATCGGAGGGCGGGGTAGGGAGGTTGGAGAAAAAAAAGTAAAGGAGTGGGCAAGATAATTTTTGTCCCGCTCCTTGAATTATTCCAAATGGCGGATGATTCGTTTTTTATATAGAAATGGCTTTGATCAATTCCACAAAATAAATCATCCTTAGGTTATTCAATTTTTACTCAATCCGAGTTCGGCTGGAAAAAACGCTTTATTCGCTCATCCAACTAATTTTATTCAATCGGGGAAAATGGAGCATGCCAGTGGTTGAGAGAAGCCTTGAGCAGTCTGGCTTCTTCTGGCAACGCTGGATAGGATCTTGGTATTCCTTTTGGGTAGGCGTCGAAATCGAGTCGGTCCTTTTTTGGTAATTGCTTTTCGACCAATTTCAGGCTGGGGCACTCTTGAAAATGCTTTGGGTAGAAGGCGATGCAGGCATCCAAAAATCCTCCAGGTATGGTCCCTGGGGTATTAATATTTCATATTTCCAAGTGGTTTGATCTCCGGAACAAAAAAATGAGGGGTGAACCACATTCTGCTTCCATTCCCAACGAGAATCATCACCTCGATGGGGTTTGCTCCATCGGCACCCATAAAACCACCGTTTCCACCAATTACATAAAGCCCATCATACCCCGACATTGTTCTCTCTTTGTGTAAAAATGAAATCCCCAATTTTTTTGGTTGTTAATACATGTAACACTAATTGCCGCGTTCTGCGCCATTCTTCTATGTCTAATGTTTCATAGGGGGTGTGTTCATTTCGAAAGCCTACGGAGAGGTTAAGGCTTGGCACCCCTTCGGCACTCCAAACACGCAAATCTGAAACACCGCCGTTCGTAATTATGTAATTGTTTTCCCCATTCCATAATTCTTTGGAGGCTGTTTCAAACAATTTCCCAAGTTCTTCGGGGCCGTATGTTTTGCTGCCGTTACTTCGAATGACAATATCATTTCCGTTTCGGCGGTCCAGGCTGACCGCCATTTTTACATCTTTATAGAAGGAGGAATCGAGTTTGACCGCGCCTTTTTGCCCGGTTTCTTCTTGTACAGTAAAGGCAACTTTAATTGTTCCATTAAAGCCTTGAGTTGGTAATTCATCCAGCAATATTAGGATCATAGCAATCCCAGCACGGTCGTCTGCGCCTAAAATGCCTTCACTACGGCTCCAGATGGAACCGTTCTTCACTAATTGGCTGTCGGCTGCCAATTCATAAATGACATCCATGTGGGCGGAGAGCATTACGGTTGGTCCGTTGCCGAACTTGCGTATGCCGAGAAGGTTGCCCGCATCATCCTGCCAAACGGAATGGAGGCGGGTGGTTAGTTGGGGGAGTAAAAATTGGCGCACAGGTTCCTCCTGTCCGCTTTCGCCGGGAAGGTTTAGCAGTAATTCTAGAAGTAATTCTTCGGCATTTTTTAATTCCATAATTTCCTCCTTTATTGTGTTAAGAGTGTTTAGTTTAATTCCAAACTCCACCAGAATTTCGGGGGTGGTGTTGAAGAACCAATACAGGGGACCCCATTTTGTGTTTGGAATTCTTGGTAAGTTATATGCCATGAACAGCGGCGAGGCGTTGGCAAGGTCCTGGCGGTTACAGAACCCGACACAGGGGAAGGTGTTTGGTGGGGTGCTGTTTGGGTGGCCACTACAACTAAACCTAGTTTTTATTCCCAAGCGGTGAAATTGCCGTAACATGGCGCGCATTGGGACTTCCAAACAACGCAAGTGTATGCCTTGCATGGTTTCGCCTTCACTGTTGAGGACCTGGTACTTGTCTAGCATACGGAGCCAGGTTTCGAGGGTGGGCGCGGGGGCATTAATGGTTAGGGTTTTGTTACCTAAAGCCCAAGGAATACCGTTTTCATAGAGAACATCGAAGAGGTCTTTTTGGTTCTCGAAGGTTTCACCTTCCAAACAAAAAGTTGTTGGGGTGAGTTGGGTAGGCAAGTAGCCTGCAGCTAGGAGTAACTCGTGCCAGGTGTGGGGTTGGTCGGTTATTAACATGGTCGTCTCCTTTTTGAATGTATAGGACAACTATACTAAACAGGGTGTGACGACCATGTCACGAGTGCCGAAGAGTTGGTCTATTCTTCGATTTGTTTCAATAGAACGATGTTCAGGTCGCTTTGGATGTAGGGATCTGCACCGCTGGGATTTATAATTTCTAATTCATTCTGGGGAAGGGTTAAACTATGGATAAGGTCACGCAACCTCTCAATACGTTTTCTGCGTGTTGGGGGGGCGATGTGGTTCCATTCCTCTTCGAAGGATCGATCTAGGAGTGTTAGAAGGGTATCGGATGTTGTCTGGGTTAGAGTTACTTGCCTTTCACAATAATTTACGGTCGGGTGGCGGGAGTACTGATCAATAAGGAATACCTGGCGATCTTCCATGGAAGACAAACATAATTCGTCGTAATCGGCGATGCTGAGTTCTTGTACAGATCGTTTTTGACCACCGGAGTAGGATACTTTGATGACCGGGTTGAAGGATCGGTCTTTTTGGTTTAAAAAGGATTCGATGGCGTTTTCCAGCTCTGGATATTGGGAAGCTTGGTTCTCTTTTTGGGAGTGTTGTTGGTACAACATGATCCCACAATAGGAAAGGATCGTTTTGGCATTGCGGATCTGGTATTCTTCCAACTCGAAATTGGGGTAATGGACATTGAGGGATGTTTCAAAAAAACCGGCGGCTTTTCCTAATTCATTCTCTTTGAAGTAGATATGACCGAGCCGATAATGCGCAATTGGCAAATTGGGCTCGATTTTGATCGCCAGTTGAAATTGGCGAATAGCATCATAGCCAAATCCTGAAAAACTCATATCCTTCATCCATTGCTCTTTTAATTGGAAGCCAATTGTTAGCAAGGCATGTAGATATTTGGTTTTATAAAAGGTCTTTGAACTTTCGTCGAGATCCGCCATTCTGGATTGGACGTAGAGATCACGATAGATGTGAAGGTTGTCGCTATTATTAGGATTTTCATCAAATCCTTCTGGCAGGGATTCGATGAGGAGGTTAAATTCTTCTTCGGTGAGTCTTGGTCGATCTGGTTTTGGCATAAGTCATCTCCTTGGGAACTTTATTTGTTGATGACGCCGATGGGGGATTGGCTTAGGGCGGCGAAGGTGGTCCAGTTGTTTTGGGTGGTTCCTACCTGGCGGAAATTGGCAAATTCGATGACGAGGCGGCGGTCTTCATCACTGGGGTGGTATCCGATGTAATCAGCAAGGTAGAGCTGGTTTGTGTTCGCCGCGTCGTTCCTTAGGTAGATGATCACTTTTTCAACGCCTTCTAGGCTATTTTTTGTGATCACCCATTTGCCGCTTTCACCAATCCCTCGGTCGTTGATCTTGAGATGCAGCCCCCGGGTAAAAACCACCACTGTTCTTTCGTGTGGAAAAACAAGTTCTGTTGCGTGTTCAAAATTTTTCATCGTCCTTATTTCCCTCCTTGTACTAGGTTTGCTTACATAAAAACCATTGTTAATGGTAATTCTAACTGATAATTTGCCATTTGTGGGGTTGAATTTACTATTAAGTTTGAACTTCCTTTTTTGGTCTGAAATTCGAATTTTTTGGGTGTTTGGTGTGATTGTTGTGTGGGGAGTGAGCTTACCGCAGCGTGAAGCGGGCGAGGATCACCTCGGTGCCGTTGCCGATTGGGAGGGCGGCTTTGATGAGGTCGGGGAGGGGTTGTTGGTATTGTGCGCCGTCCCAGGGGTCGAGGTATTGCACGGCGCTGGTGGGGAGGATGCCGTTGATGAGCACCATGTGGGCGTTGGTCCAGGGCCATTGGGCTGCCAGCAGGTTGCCGGACACCGGCAGCATGACTGGGTTTCCGGCCGCGAGTTCCATTTTTATTACTTCTTCCAATTCTTCGGGGGCGATGGACCAGACGGCCGCGCTTAGTTTGTTGCCGCTTAGGGAGGGCAGCAGGGTGAGATCGGGCGAGAGCTGCTGCTGGGGCGGGGTGGAGGCGCGAAAAACGCGGATGAGGCTGGGGTAATCGCTGGTGGAGGTGGTTGGGATGGTAGGGGGGAATTTAGTAAAAAACATACTACAATATAATAGTGCATAAATTAATTGATTAAATACTTACAAGGCGGAGATTAGAGATGGCAGACAACAATCAACTGGAAAAAACACTTTGGGCCGCGGCAGATAAGCTGCGGGTGAATATGGACGCTGCCGAGTACAAGCACGTTGTGCTGGGGCTGATCTTCCTTAAATACATCTCCGATGCCTTTGCAGCGCTACATACCCAATTGTTAGAAGGCAAGGGTGAGTTTGAAGGCGCCGACCCTGAAGATGCTGATGAATTTTTAGCCAAAAATGTGTTTTTTGTACCCGAAAAAGCCCGCTGGAAATTTCTGCAGGACCGCGCCAAGCAGCCAGAGATTGGAAAAATGCTGGATGACGCCATGGATGCCATTGAGCGCATCAACCCACCGCTTAAGGGCGTTTTGCCCAAGATCTATGCTGACCCCGAACTAAACAAGCAACGACTGGGCGAACTGATCGATTTGATTGGTACGATTGGTTTTGCTGGCAAGGGAGGCTCTGGCGGTACCGACTTGCTGGGCCGGGTGTACGAATACTTTTTGGGCCAGTTTGCCGATGCCGAAGGTAAAAAGGGCGGCCAGTTTTATACCGCTGGCTGCGTGGTGCGCTTGTTGGTGGAGATGTTAGAACCCTACAACGGCCGCGTGTATGATGGTTGCTGCGGCAGCGGCGGTATGTTCGTGCAGAGCGAAAAATTTGTGCTGAACCACCAGGGCAATATTCGCGACCTGTCGGTGTACGGGCAAGAGAGCAACGCCACCACCCTGCGCCTGGCGCGCATGAACCTGGCAATTAGGGGCATTGATGCCCGGCTGGAACTGGGCGACACGCTGTTGAACGACCGGCTGCCGGACTTGAAAGCCGATTTCATTTTGGCCAACCCCCCCTTTAATATCTCTGATTGGAGCGGCGAGCAGCTGCGCGATGACATCCGCTGGAAGTTTGGCGCGCCGCCGGTGGGCAACGCCAACTATGCCTGGCTGCAGCATTTTGCCCACAAACTGGCCCCCCATGGCACCGCAGGTATTGTATTGGCCAACGGAAGTATGAACACCAGCAGTGGTGGCGAAGGAGAGATCCGCAAGAACATGATCGAAGCCGGTTTGGTGGATTGCATGGTTGCGCTGCCCTCGCAGCTTTTTTACAACACCATGATCCCGGTGTGCCTGTGGTTTTTGGCGCGCGACCGTAAAAATCACAAATTCCGTGACCGCTCGAACGAGATCCTTTTTATCGATGCCCGCAAATTCGGAACGATGGTTAACCGCCGCAACAAGGAATTGACCGCTGAAGACATTGCCAAGATCAGCGGAACCTACCATGCCTGGCGGAACCTGGGCGGGAGGTATGAGGATGTGGCCGGCTTATGCAAAAGC
>CAZSLN010000057.1:7256-16354 GCA_964607645.1 uncultured Anaerolinea sp. | reverse complement strand
TCACACCGCCGCCAGAGCCGTATCCTATTAAGGAAGTAATCGCAGTCTCAAGCCGTCGGGACATTCTGCCATCCAGATTGAGATGCCCGGAAACATTACTGATGGCATCCAAATCGCCCAACAATTCTTCCGCTTTTCCAATCGCGTCGATCAATTTGACATTTCCTATTGAAAAATTTTCAGCGGTAGCTAAGATCGAATTCAACCCACTTTCAATACTACCGCCACAATCATGCAATCCCTGGCGGACAATTTCATCTGATGGGTCTAATTGATAGAGCAAGGCGAATTTTTGAGCCGCAACTAGATACCCTTGCGGACTTTTTCGATCCAATTCATTTTCCGCTTCCTTCATCAAGCGATTTTTCAATTCTCCCCTCAAAAAAGCCTGTTCTGATTGGAGCAATATCTTATGGGTTAACATCCATTCGGTATTTTTATTTTCAAGTTGCAAAAGAATCGCATCACCTTTCGAAATATTATTTTCTGAATAAGCTTTCGCTAGGCTGTTGAGTGATTTATAAAAATCCTCAAACTGGAAACCATCCGAAAATGTCCCATATGAGGTAATTTTTTTTGCAATAGTTTCCGCGTTCGGCCAATCGAATGCTTGCCATGCGAGGTGCATCCACAATTGGATCAGTGTGAGATCATCCCGTAAGATCGGCAGCTTTTCCATCTGGTCACCAAAGTACTGAGAAGCGCTTCGATAAACATCATTAATAGATCTGCGTGCAGCGTTTGTTGGAAGTCTGGCCGTACCTTGTTCAACGATCTGTTCAATTTCCTTTTTTACCCTTTTTTTTGTGATGGTACCGATAGTAATTTTCAACTCGGTCTTATTCTGCTGGTATTCCAGCCACTCTGCTGACCCTTTTTGAAATAAAAATTGGATCAATGTAACTATGTCAAATTTCTTACTACGGTTTTCTTCAACCCTTTTCCAATCAATGGTCGTATTCATATCGGGGTTTGCTTCAGGTGAAAGTATTTGATATTCAAGATCGATCTTGGTTTCATCTAACTGATAACTCAGCATCTTATTTGTATCTGTCAATAAACCGTTTCCGTCTAATTCTTTTGCCTGTTCCTGCGCTTTGGTGATCAAAGATAACTCTTTGGAATCAATTGCAGCCTGCATCCCCGCAGCATAGGTCTTCTGCCATTCTTGGCGAACATCGCTGATGAGAATGGTCATTTCACCCGAACGAACCAAGGTTGCCCTTGCCGCATCGTTCAACTCTTTTATGATCGTTGAAAATTGTGGAATTAATACAACTTTGTCTATACCTTGGGTTCTGCCTGCATTTGCTTGTCGAATGGCATCAAGGTCGTTTTGGCATTTAGAGATGAGCTTAGTAATTCGCTCTTCACCTTCTGACAATGGCTTAATGCTTTCCAGCTCTCTTTTACATAAGTCAATGATATGCTGAATATGCATATCCGTGCCAATGGAGGGACGATTGGTTTCACCATCTCCAAGAAACGTGATGAGGCAATTCTCAAAAAGCTTTTTAGATGAGATCCATTTTTGCTGCTCTTTTGCTGCTAGCCCTTCATTATATTTAAGAGCCGCCTCAGCCCTTCGAGCCAAGATTTGGGCTTCCTCAAAATGCTCGAAGTCCGGCTTGATCTGTGAAAAATTATTTTCGGCCTCAGCCCATTGGTATTTTGAGTAGGCGTCATTGCCTTTTTTCCATTTGATCGGATCAGCTTGCCTCTTTGATAGTTCCTTCCAAGCATTCGCAACTTTTATGTGGGCAGAATATTTTTGCGCTACTTCATCTAAAAAGGAGACCGCGGTATCCAAATCCGCCTGCTTGCGAGAGGAATCGTAGAGAGCAAGTGAATCTAAAGCTTTGGTCACTGAAGCAAACATGCTTTGGTATTCAGCTTGGCTGTTTTTTGTTTTCTGAAGGGCTACCCCAAAATTACTAAATATAGTCGCAAGCGTGCCCGAAAACTCGATATCAGCAAGTTCTACCTCGGCTGTCTTCCTGCCACCTTCTAAAATGCTTACTGCATCGTCAAAGATTTCCTGCCCCATGGCAAAATCGGCATTACGAATTGCCGTTTCAGCGTTCCGATTGCTTGCCGCTTCAATTTTTTCTCTCACTTCTATAAAAGCATCTTTCAAGTCTTGATGCTTAGGATATATGTTCTGGGCGTCCTTTAAATTTTTCAACCTCTCCGATAAAGAGAGGCCTTCATCATTCTTACGATCGATCAATAATTGCGCTTTGTTGTATTTCTGGAATTCAACCCCAATCGTTTTTTTATCGTCCTCAATTTGGTTCTTAAATTCATTGAGGCGCAATTTGTCATCGTACGTCAATAGATCATCAGATAATAGAGCTAATCCTTCTTCTAATTTATTATCGGCAGCATCTAAGGTTCTCTTTGGATTATTGGCGGAATTTCCATCTTCTTTGATCGATTTCATCAGATCTTCTGCGTTCGTGATCCTCTGTGAGATCAGATCCCCTAAATCGGTCAAAAAGTCATTCCGAATATGATTATAAAAAACAGTGGTAGGAATCTCTGCATTAGCGCCTTGCCCCATCAAACCCGCTGCGTCAATCACCACTGGAATTGGCGGCTTAGCTTTGAAATAGGACTGTGCCAAAATATAGGATTCTCGTAGCTCCCCTTCCACCATTTTTGTGCTGCTCTGTCCCAACTCCCCGCGTACCACGTCTCGGTTTGCGCGTGCCTCTGTATAGTAACTTGTTGCTAAGTTCTTGTTCGCTTCTGAGAGACCATCCGTTTTGATCAATATATCTAGATCTGTAAGTGCTTTGTTTAATAACGGTAGGTCTTTCTGTTTAAATGCTGTCGTCGCATCCGCGTGGAATTGTTGAGCCACTTTTTTATCATTGGCATCCCGGTTTTTCTGATCTATCTCCGCAATCGCGGATTTTACTTCGACACACTCTGGGTTAAAAATTAAAACAGCCTTCCAAATTTCTCGCTGCCTTGAGAGATTTCCCAAATTTCGATTAACTTGCGTCCGTGCGTCCCGCACTTTTTGGTTTGTTTTGGTGCTAAATTCAGTTTCCATTTCCTTTAGCTCTGCCAGTAACAAGCGTTTCTCAGGCGCGGCTATAAGAAGGTCTTTGACAATTTCAATGGCGGGAGGATACGAAGCCAGTTTTATCAAATCTTTGGCCTTTTGTAAATCATACTCTTCCTTAGGCGTGAGGTTTTCGACCTTCGTTACCGTAGGTGCTTGCGCGCCGCTTTTAACCACCACTTCCCCATCCACCGGAATTGGGACATATGCTGGAAGAAAAACACCCCAACGGGTTAGCAACGATCTTCCAGGAATATCCCCCTTTTGACCGTTCTCATTCCATTTTATCAATTGTCTTTTTATCTGGCTATATTCCAAAACAAGGTCATCGCTTGCTTCAGTTAATTCTAGGCCGTTAATTTTCTCAATAATTTCCGTGAATTGCTCGTTTGTTAGAAGTGACATTTCGTCTTTCTCCGATAGTGGGATAATTTCTAGTAGATCATATTTCTTCTTCGGTAGTTAAAGTACTTTTTTTCTTTCAAATATGCTTCGAACTATGGGGTATTTGGAGTTACATCGATAATGGGTTCTGGGCTAATAGTCGGTAATCCAGGAGTACCAGTGAGTGGTTCTGGTTTTGTGTTGGTAGCTGAACCCGTAAGTGTTTCGGTTGGTGTTTCGGTTGGTAATGGCGTCTCAGTGGGGATCTCAGTTGGAGTTTGAGTTGGAGTATTTGTCTGGGTAGGTCTTGGGGTTCGTGTTATCGTTGGTGTTGGGGTAATGGTCGGAATTTGGGCGGCAAGTTCCTTGTTTTTTAATGATAAGAGGATCAGTAGAACTAACAATCCAATGCAAACAAACCCTAATAGGAGGGAAATTGACATCAGGTTTGATTTATTCTGCTGTAATTCCTTTTTTTCACTTTCAGCAATTTGAGCCTCTAGTCGGTCAATATTATTCGTCATAATTATTCTCCACCTATCCTTATTGATTTATTTCTCGCCATCGTTTTTTAACTTCCTCGATCTCATTTCTTGCTACTTCAAGATCATGAGAGTTGGATTTTTTTTGATAATTTTTAAAGTGCTCACTAGCATTTTCGAAGTGTTTCATTAGATCCTGAGTGAGCATATCTAACCTGTTTCCAAGACGATCTACCCGATTTTGATAGAGTTGAAAAACCTGACTAAAATCTTTGGTTCCCAATGCATTCATCTCAATGGCTATTTGGGTCATCCCAGGTCGAATAATTTTTTCTAGATCATCCCTAAGCTCGACAACCCTGAAATAGCTGGAAGGAAAATCACCATATTCTTTTTCGATCTTATCAATTTGCAATGAAACATTCCTGAACAAAATTTCCACAGTTGTATTTTGGGTGAAGGAATTTATTGCCCGCCGAGTTTCCATCTGAATTTTTTCAGCTGATCCTATTTTTGTAGCTAGATTTGTCAAATCTTCATTACGTTTATCACTTCCAGGTTGTTTCATTACATCTAATCGATAAGCCAAATGCCGTGCTTCTTCCAACCGCTTGTAGGCTTGCAATAAATAACTTCTAGAGCAACTATCATTTCCACCTTCAATATTTTTGGCAAAATCGGAAAGAAAATTATCAACTTTTACTTTCTTGATCGCGCTTGCTTGCTCTTTGCTAATTACAGCAAAACTAGTCAATATTTCCAATATTTGGAATTTTTCACTAGAATTTGATTTTTCCTTCGCGAATTCCATCCCCAATTTGATGATCTCCTGATCGGCAGGAAAATCCAATAGCGCTAAGCGGAGTTTCTCGCACCGGTGATCAAAAGAAGACGCAGGATCAGACAATTCTGAGATAATATTCGAATTTAAATTTTGCCGTTTCGCGGTAGATTCTAAATTATCTGCCCTTGCAAACAAGACAAGTTTAATATTCGAGTTAGCCAGCCTACGCATCTCGTCTAGGTTGGAAATTGGAACCGTTTTTGCCAATCGCCTGTACCAAAGATCATCATATAAGAAGAACCGACTGTATTGGGTTTGATCAATGAAGTCTTTTCCAATGATCTCCCTAATATTTTTCGCTGCCATTTCTGGGTTCGCAAGCAAAAAGTCAGGGCTTAATTTTTCTAAAATCTCAAGCGCTTCGATCTCCTCGATGAACCATCGAGTGATAGGTGCCTCAACTGTCCCATAAGCGTTTTTTAAAAATAATTTCGCTTCCGCCAACTCGTCTTCTCTTAGTAGTGCTACACCATTTTCTAAATTGGTACGCAACCTAGCCAGAGTTTCTTGTGATGCTGATTGTGAGGCATCGGAACACACTTGGGCTACCAAAGACCATCGCATGTATTCAATTTTCCCTTTGACATTTGCCAGTTCATCCCATATTTTTTGGGCTTCCGCAAAAGAACCAGCGTCGTAATAAGAACGCCCTTTTTTAAAAACCGGGTCTTGTTTATCATCTAAACCCATAAACTTTTTTGCTTGTATCATACAATAACGTGCCAGGCTTGCATCATCCACTGAAAGTTTCTTCAAACGATCTAGGTATATTTCCGCCTCGTACTGTTTTTTAATATTTTCTGGTTCAAAAGGGGCTATCGCGGCATCATCAAGAAGTTTTTCAAACTTATCCTGCAGATCCATCGAATCATCATTCGAGCTCAATTCCCGCGATTGTTTGATCAATTCGAGAACTTCTGATGCCGAAACCAATAACCCTTGGCTAGCGGAGGGTACGAGCAGCCTATAGAGAATTTTTTTGGTAGCCAGTGAGATCGAGTTCCATCTTTCCGAGGCGCGATGTTCCAAACGCCATTCTGTTTCTCCACGTTCGCTGGCACCTTTTCCTGTAAGAACAGTGTAAAAATAACTGCCCATCCGGCTAAGATCCAAATTAACCAGATCGCTAAAACTATTCGCGCCTCTGCCTCTAAGTATGCGAGAAAATTCGGCGTTCCCCGATGCCAGCCCGCTGTCCAAATCGATTTCAGTAGGGCTAACATGCCCCCAATCCATTACCATCAATTCTTTCTTCGAAGAATTCCAACAAAAGTTTTTTAATTGCATATCCGTGTACGTACGTTTAATTTCCAGATGAAATATCTCAAGGATCTTAAATGCCTGTTCCGCAAAAATGAGGGCATCCCCTTCCGCTAAGGGACCATTGTCTTCGATCAGGTTGGTAATGGCAGGATACTCAACAGGATCAACCACCTCCATCACAATAAATTTTGGAAAATTATCTTTTTGTACTGCCTCAACTTTAGGAACCTGCTTTACTTCTCGTTGAGAGAATTGCTGTAAAATGGCTACTTCAATCCAAAATCTTTCGGTGGCGATAGGACCCGCATCTTGCCGCAAAAATTTTAAAGCTACTATTTTGTCTGTTGAATCCTCTTTGGCTCCCCAAACAATCGCGGTCGATCCCTGCCCTAGGTATTTCGTAAGGGTAAAACCTTTCCCCTCAGCTGTTAATACATCCCCCTCTGTGAATGCTAAAAGAGGTAATTCGCTCGAACTCGTTGAACTATTTTCACTCATTGATCCGCTCCTTAGTATTTCTTTGATTCAATTTCTAAAAGTGACCCCAAATATTGAACGAAATCTACATCAAGGGTATATTTTTCTTGAATTTGGTTCTTGGTAAAATTCGCAAAATTTTCTTCCAACGCGTTGAGGTAATTACTGGCTAGTTCTTTTCGTCGTTGTTCAATTCCGTCCTGTACTGCCCGAATAAAAACTTGATGTGTTTCGAACGCGCCATTATCGCGAACTACTTTCTTATATACCTGATCGAGTTTTTCTTTCATTGTTTCTCCATCGAGGGCAGAAGGGATTCCTTTTACCAGCCAGGTTTGATCCTTATACTCCACCATACCATACAGAAGTGCCAAGCCGAGGCTTTCCATAACAACCGCGTCTTCGCCAAGGTAATTAACAAATAGGCCTGATAGCCTTGTTTTTTCTATACCAGCCGCAATTTGCTCCGCCCGCCATACATAATCAGAGGAGAAGATAGGGGTTAGTTTCCAGGCTTCTGCCGAGTAGATATCAGTCGATTCGAATGGGATTGAATTTTCGATCCGCATTAGAGTGAGCGTAGATTCATCCGCGGTAGGGCATAGTTCAATTTTTGAATTTGAAACAGATAACAACCTTTGATGGAGTTCATTTGATTCGGAAGGGGCAGCTTTACCAGGTGCTACCAGAATATTTATTGCACTAATAACCCCGGAGATGGAAGTTGCCAAAGCAGAGTTATAACTAAGCATTGGTTTAGCGATTTCCAACCACTTATCGGAAACTCGTTTACTGCCAATAGCAAGCGCGGAATCATCCGTCCCCATATTTGTATAGGTAACAGCCAGTTGATGCAAGGAATTTACGATCTTGCTAGGAGTTAAAGCACCATCAAGCGATCGCAGATCGATATCTTTCGTGTATGAGAAATCCAGCGGGGGAATGTAAAAATACAACCGCCACGATTGCGCTTTATCATCATATAAGACACACCAGCCAAAGCGCTTCCCAAATTTTTCGAGTTGGTCTTCGGAAGGTTTTGGCGCGTCAGGGGTAACTTGCCGAATGTATCGGCGATAATCCTGCCATTCCAAGTCTTCCGCAATATCACTTTCTCTCCGCACCTGATTTCGGAGTCGGGTCAACCTTTTTTGGGCTGCCGCATGATTTTCAACCGTCGTTTTATAAATGTCTCCCGAAAAAAGGTTGATCATGTCATCTAATTGGGTCTGTAACCGTTTCATTCTTCGTGGAATTTCCCACTGCTCGAAAGGAGTTGATTCTTCCACCAGCTTTTTGATCCAATTTTTCGCAACCTCTAATGAATTTCGCCTACTTACCAATTGTGAACCATCTAAGTAGGTATCACCATTCAATATGCCGTTCAACTTTGATGTAACGGTCGTAACAAACTGCTCCCATTCTTTATGAGCATCTAATGAAAAGAACAATTTATACACGTCATCATCAATGAATGAATGTTTAAGCTTATTCGCTAGAATATATCTTCCGGTTGTAGCATCTGTCTTTTCAGTTGAGAATAAACCCATTTCGTCACCAAAAAGAATGTCGCGAACCATCCTCCAGGCCATTACATCCTCAATTAAATTATTAGCCGATTGTATCGAGAATGTACCCATTCCTAGCAGCATTCCTATACCACGACGTTGAACAATTGGCCCATTACTGCCCCGGGTGACACTAATTTGAGTATTGATCGCTGTACTAACCGACGAATTAAGTGTAGAAATCAGACTATCGGCCATTACATCAAAAACCTCATCTTGGCTGTTGGTATGATTTTTTGAACGCGGGTCAAAAAGGAACAGAGTTTGAATGACGGTTGAGTCATAATTTTGACGTAAAACATCAGCCGGGTTATTTTTACCAACATAATCAAATTGCTTCCGCCCATTGATCTGAAATCGTTCAAGTTCACGCAAGGTTACAAGAGTTCGCCTCAACTGTTCATCTTTTGTAAGTGAACCGCCTGCTTTTTCTACCCAAACCCCATTCGTTGGTCCCATCACCCATAACTGAATATCTTTGGATGAACCGATAATGATCTGAGTAATTCGAACGATATCAACCAAAGACCCACTGCTCATGCTATCAAAGGTAGAACCCAGGACTTTAATATTAAAATTTGCGCTATTTAATCCAAGGAAGGCTTTTTGAATACTAGAGTAGACCTTTGAGCCATTCATTCCATCCTTTAAATCATAAAAAATTGACATTCGGCCATCCATCCTACCAAAACTTTTCCGGGATGGATCGTACCAATTCCAGTGCTGCCAATCCTTTGGGGAATCGATCATATTTTTTCTTACTTCTGCAAGGTTTGGTCTTAGGAAAATACATTGCGATTCATCTAATCCGTACGGAACAGAGAGTTCTTCTTGGTTGAAGCTTGTATCAATATAAATCAATTTGATAACCGATTGCCAATGGTGATCAAATCGACCATTTAGGAACAATGCAACCGACGAGAGCAATTCCGCGCCTACCGCACCCAAGCCAATCATAATTGTTGGTTCCAATTCGTTCGGATCATGAATCTTATCAGCTGGCCCAT
>CAZSLN010000057.1:0-7246 GCA_964607645.1 uncultured Anaerolinea sp. | reverse complement strand
GATAGGTCTCGGCCTTCAGAGAACGCAACCATAGCGGGACGGTCTCTTCAAAGCTAAGATGAGGAGGGATTTTTTTTGGTGGGAGAAGTGGCTCTTTCTTTTTGGTTCTCAACCTAAAAAACCATACCAAAAGCCCGCCCCCAGCTATGAGTAATACACTAATCAAAAAAAGGATTAAGTAGTCATTGGCAGCGGGTTCTTCAGCCTGGAGTTTTATTCCGCGAACCAACCACATTAGTGAATTACTTGAATGATCCATTATCCAAGAATCATTAAAAGCGACAACTTCGAGCGCTTTTTGGGGGAATGTTTCATAACTTTGTGTTAGTTGTAGGTACATAGAAAGAACCCTCACCATTTTTTCTCCTGCAATTAACAGGAACAACGCAGAACCTAACTTTTCAAAGCTACCACTAACCAACCAAACTGGGATACTGCAAGAACCAATTTTGCTTGGCTCTTGCAGCACCATCAATTTTATTTATAGGTATCGTAACTGCCAGAATCGGCAATTTTTTTGTTGAGGCTGGTTTTTCGATCGTTAAAGATAATGTTTACTATTCGTGCCAGGTCGCTAAAATCTTTTCGAGGTTCTCCGCCAACAACTTCGGATTGTCTCTTGATCCATCCGATAAAACCTTTTTCGCTCAAACAAAGATCAATGAATTTGACCTCTTCCTGATACCGGCCAATTTGGTTATCAGCGAGAGAACCTAGTTTCGCATCTAACCAACTTTGTGCTTTTTTATAATCGATCGGCAGGTTATTTTCTGGGTTGTTGTTCTTTCTACCGATTACATAACCGTGAATGGCATTAAATAGATCTGGCCTCGGTCTGCTCCCGAGATCCCTACTCGCATTCCACGGTTTGGTAAGCCATACAGAAGAATCTCCATCGAAATTCATTTCCCACGAGGTCGTGCCATCGAAGGAGTCCTTTTCTTCGATGTTTTTGAATCCTAGCAAATAAAAGAATTGAGTAAATGCTGTGATATCTTCTAGCATCATTACTACACGTGAATGAAATTCATTGTAGACTCTGGTCTTTTTGTATTCGGCTTTTTCGTACGCAACAGCTCTGGCTTCGGCAGGGAAGATGTGCATAAGAGAGGGATCTATCCGATCTCCGCCATCTGATGAAAAGTGAGCTTCATAAGCGCGTTTACATTCATCCCAAGCAGAAAACGAATTGTAATCATAGAGGTCATCCGTACGAACGATGGTCAATTTGTAGGGGTTCTCAGAATTTACTACCGAAATCGCGTAAGTATCATCTAAGGTTTTTCTTGGTTTATTTGCCAAAGACCGCAGCTCACCTTCCACACCATCTTCACCGTAGAAGTAGGGATCGTTTTGGCTAGCTTGAACTCGAATGAAATTACTTCGTTTTCTTGGGCTGTTGATTACGCCATCAAACAAAGGTTCGGCCAAACCGCCAACGATTACACCGGAGAATTTTTGAGGAGTTCCATAGAAGCTGTTATCCTTGATTTCCTCAGACACCGTAGTTTTATTTGCATGATTCGCAAAGGAACGTTTTGAAAGAGAAAATAATTGGCTCACGTTTTTCGCTTGGATTGCGTCAACGTTTCTAGCATTAGCACCAATGGGCAATAAGAGTTCTATGAGGGGGGTCTCTGCCAGCGGCTGCTGGAGTTGAGCGGTTATGCTGATCTTGTCCTCGGCTGCATAATCTACTTTCCAACCCCATGCCTTCAAGGCAGCGACTATATCTTCATCAGCTACTTCAAGTTCCTGATCGCCAATCACTTTCTGAACGCTGCTGATCCTAGTATCCCAGGAATGTGCGTCACTCAATTGTTTGCTTTCTTTGTTTATTGTTTCCCAGAAACCTGGCAAGTTCTGGCTAGCTTCACCAGTAGATAAGTAATGGATCCAATTCTTGATCTCATCGCAAGCGCTTTCGCAAATACTTTGCATCTCGGATGCTGTTTGAGTGACATAAAAATGAAGAATATCTTCACGCCGAAGGTCTAGTACCCGTTGGCTAGCGTCGAGGTAGGCCATCTCGGCTCCCTTTACGTCCCAATGCTCAAAAATAAAAAGAACTTTCTTGCCTGAAGAGCGATTGAGCAAATCCACTGATTGTTTACTCATCCCTTCGAACTGCAGTTCTGGCTTGATCTTATCTCGCCTTTCTTTTACATCCGCCATGACTTTTTGAAAATAATTAAATTCCGCGACCAACCCATCGAAAAGATCCCATGCATATCCTAATTTTCCTGTTCGCGCGATAACAGGGTCGGCATCTCTTCCCACTAGAATATCTTGGAGGTTTAGTTTTACTAATTGTTTGAAGATGATTAATTGTGTCTTCCTAACATTTTCGAGAGCCTCGCCGCATTCACCAAAGAATTCTTCCATATCTTCACCGGTGTTTGTTCTACCACCAAATCGGCGCCGAATCAATTCTGGAATTTCACGCAGACGCGGACGAATATCTTCTTCTTTTTCACCCTTCCGACGTTCGTACGACGTTTTTACGTTGAAGGACATATATTCATTTATGCGGTTTTGGGTAGCAACATGATTCGGGTCATCGCCAAGATTGGTATAAAGCCCGCGCCAACTAACCAGCCCTGCCGCGCCTTTTGGATCAGCAGCACCTGCTCGAGCTAATTGGTCAATCGTGCTTTGACGTTTATTGGAATCGGTACATTGTTCCACGACTTGAGAGATCCTACCAAAGAATAAAGTTGGCCGTGCAAACCCTTCTGGTAATTGAATGGTTTCACGCAACAATCGGCGGGAGCGGGTTCTTCCAGCTGTGCCACGGTCTTCTAAATTCTTATTACTCGAAGCTAGGCTTAGATGACGGTTAGCACCGCTGACATCCCATTTCCCTTTTTCATCGGGTAGGGTTTGTGGAGTTAATAATTTTAAGATGATCTTTTGAGCGCTAGCGTGGGTAGTTCTTTTTTCAACATAATCGGCTGGAACCTGAACAGAGTAAGCACCAATTGCGCTATACATCGGCAATTCAGGTGTCTTTACATATTCGGGTGCTAGGTTCACTGTAACATACCGCGAATAGACAGCCCCAGCTTCTCCGTCGATCAATGCCGAGATCGCTTCAGCTATTACAGGGAAGGCACCAAATTTTGCTTCGGCCGCAATGTGTTGTCCGGCTCTTTTTCCATCTACCAAGTAGCATGCGTCAAAAATTCGTTGATTGGGACTAACATTAAAACGGTCATTTCGCTCAACATATTTTAGGTCAGGCATTGGGAAAAATGGATTTACCACCATAAATCGGTTCAACTCACGCCAAGCAGCGAAGGAACGAGCTTTCATATCGATATCTGGTGTGGGCGAAAACACGTTTGGCAAAGCGAAGAAACCGCGTATAACATATTTATTGGTTCCTATCTCTGTGCTTGCCAAATGGCGAAGTAACAAGGCTATATCAATAAATAAGCCAGAACCTGTTCCACCCGCAAAGGACCCAACAAGAATCACTTCAACTTTTTTTTCTTCTGTTGCCTGGCTTCGAATCTCGTTAAAGGCAGTTTGCAGTGAACTCCATAATTTTGAACCTGCTTCCTGATTTAAGAGATCTTTGAATACAGCCAAACGTCCTAATTGCCGAATTCGGCCTGCTCCTTCATCAATCGATAAAGCGGCTTGAGGCAAGGTTGATAACCAAGTATTGGCTTGATACCATGAGCCGATCTGTGGATAAGCTCCCGCTTGAACTCTTTCAGAGATCTGTTTTACATCCCCGCCGAGGTAAATATATTCACTGTTTGATAGGGCAACACCGCCTACAACAGTAGCTTGTTCTTCCCTGTCGCCTATTACGCGGGTAGCCCCAGCTTCTATCTGGGCGCAGGTATCGATCTCGATAAGTTTTACGTTGTTAGGTAATTCACCTTTGTTTGCAAGTTGTAAATCCCTTTTTAACCAAGTCAAAACCCACTGACCTGTTCCACCCAAACCTACAATGATTGTTGGACGCGCCATATCTAATTCTCCTTGTTTCAATTATCAATAGATACTATTTAATTGATCAACTGCTTTCGGGTGAAAATATTCAACCGTAATTTCCATCGTAAGAGGTAATGGGCAACCCGTTTCAAGATCAGAATAGAAGATAGTATCGGTGTTTACATCAACTACTTTGAGTAAAATTGCACGATTCCCTTCCATAGCAGCACGGCTTGGTGAATACTTGATATTTTTTAAACCGATTTCGGCAAACCCACGATTATTGGTATTGATCCAAGTCAGTAGTCGCATTGTACTAAGCGGAATGGATAAACGCTCAGTTCCATTGTTATCTTTAAAGATGAGCCGGCCACCTGGTCCACCAGTAAACATATAAACAAGGAAACCAATGAAAGCCAATAAAGCGAGCCAAGATATTGTAGTAATCGTGCCGCAAACAATTGGATTGACCCAGAAACTATCGTATCGATTAAAGTGCAGAACTTCGGGCGAATCTGGATCGTTGCCCGATGTGTAACCCGGTTTGAAATTCTGAGAATTGGGAACTAAAGTTACTGTATAATCGCCTTTTTCAGTTACATCAACACCAACCATCCCTACCAAAGCCTTGGTTCCATCTTTTGCGGGGAACACAGGAATCGTCTCTTCACCATCTGGACCTTTGACCAACAAGTTATAAAGGGCAGAATCTCTGTTATAGGGGAGACTGGACGGATCAATTTCAGTTTCACTTTCTAAATCAGTTAGTTCGATGGAAATCGGAACCAGGGCAATTTTTTTTGTTGAACAGGCGTTCATTACTTTTTCATACCTTAGAACACTCGCGCCTTCGGAAGGAGAAGTGATCTTCGCCTTTACCCCAAATGACTGGGTTCTGTTCAGCGTTAGTGATTCCGAATTTTTCCGGAAGGCATATTTATCCTCCTTAAATCCTCCAATAAAGCTAACCTTCAAACCCAAACTTCCGCATATTGGCTCTAAACCCTTTTCAGAAATTAGCGTTGAAGTAAATTTACCACCTCCTACATAATGCAACGATTTGCTATCCAAAATTATGCCGGTTTTATCCGATACATCGGCGACAAACGAGTTGTTCGGTTCAGAGATAAATAGATCATCGGTCGATACAGGGTTGCCTGCATTATCTAATACTTGGATTGTTACCCCTAACGGATCATTCTCAATTCCATTTTGGGTAAATTTATTACACGCTGCTGGCATGCTAGAATCAGGTGAAACAACGTTGAAAACTAAGGACTCTATCTTCTTAGCTTCAAATTTGCCTTCTACGCTAAAAACATTTATTTCCGTACTTTTATCACCTGAGGGTGCTGTTCCGGTGATGCTGTAGGTATAGACGCCTAATTCTGGCGTGAGAACAGGCACCGAACTCACCCAAATTCCTCCATCAATGGCAGTTAGTTGTAAGGGGATGATATCAGTTCCGTCAGGTAATTTTGGAGATCCGGAAGGGAGCTTCCAGACGGCAGTAACATTTATCGGGTATTCAGTGAAATTTGTAACTGGTTTTCCGGTGTTCGAATTTTTTAGCAACACTTGGAATTTATTTTCTTCAGAATCAAAAAATGGTGGGGCATCAACAACAGGTAATATTGCGTTGGATTGGGGAACCTTAACTTCAGCTAGGAAACTATATTTTCTAGCCTCTATGCTGCGCTGACAATCGCTCTCCCCCATTCCTAAGATTGAGAATTTCCATCCGCCTGGTAGTGGATTATCGATTACATATCTTTCTTCAATTCCATTATCGCTGACATAGTAATCCGCCATTTCCATATCGCGGATCACTCCAGAAGCGCTGGTAACCTTCCCAGCGTTTAAGCTATATATAGCTTCCCCAGAATTCTCATCTAACTTAGATAATGTGACTGTTTGTGTTTCATCCTTCCTTCGAAAGAATCGAAACTCGGCACGCTGAGAGTATGGATCTATATAGAATTTTTGGTTACAAGAAATCGCGACGCCTGTACTTCCAAATTCCTTACTTACAATATCAGAAACAAAGGCTGGAATGGCTTGTTCATTATAGGTTAGAGCTTGCAGTTCTCCTTTATGGCTAGCGGAAATCTCACTCAAATCCTGTCGTAGGGTTGATTCACCACTCGTCATAATATCCAAGTAAGGATAGCCGGCATTGAGCGCGACAAACCATATATGAAAATCATCCCAAAAATTATTGAAGGATGATTTAAAGTCTCTCATGTAATTTTGGAAATTTAATTCTGAAGCCATGGTCTCCGCGGTAGTTGGCATTCCATCGGTAATAAAAATTACGATTTTTCTTCTTGGACCATATCCGTCAGGAGCCGGTATTGCTTCCGCATCTGAATAGATCTTAATAATTTCATTGAAACCGGTATTAAAATCGGTGTAGTTTTGGGTTTGGTCTTGTCCAGCAAGCTCAATTTTTTTGTTCATTTCCTCTGACCAGCTTTTCGCGTCATCCGCCGGAGACAGGTCGATCCGTGTTAATGGTACAGACCTAATGGCAGTACTTCCAAATTCCACAAAGGCAAATCGATGGACAGCCTGAGAACATCTTTCCTGTCTATTTTTTATCAACTCAGTTAGTACTTCTTTCGCAGCTATAATGCGATATCCGTTTGGATCGCTCGGTGTTTTACTATCAATTGGATCAAACATGCTGTGAGATTGGTCAACCACCATAACAACATCCAAGGGCCAACATTTGCTCTCAGATCCATCTTGTTGAAGTCCATGGGGTGAAAATGAAGGCGCTGTAGATGCATTAGCGCTATCTGGCGAAGCGAGCAAACCAAATATCTGAGCGAGGACCATTACAATTAGGATAGGGGTAAATAAAAATTTTCTGTATGCCATCAGTGTCTCCCTTGTTACTTATTTTTGATGTGTTGCTGAATTTCGAGTGGGGTAAATCGCCACAATTTCCCAATTTTGTGTGCTGGCAAATCCCCCCGTCTAACCATTATCCTTACAGTTTCTGGATTGATGCAAAGGTATTTTGCAACATCATCCACAGTCCACATTCTTTCTGAAGACTGTTCATCTTGGTCTTGGTTTCTCTCTGGTTCGGTGTGCTTAGCTAACATCATTCACCCACCTTTGAATAATTTTGATGAAAAATTATTAATAAATATTTTATTCTATTTCCATATATTATACACATATTCCTAACATTTTTTTACACATTAATCCACTTTATTACACATAGTTAATTACAATATTGAAAGGTGGTTCATCAGGACATCACCTCAGCCCGCGCATCACTAACTAC
>CAZSLN010000056.1:0-16461 GCA_964607645.1 uncultured Anaerolinea sp. | reverse complement strand
CGTGCGTCGTTATGATGACGCACTCTCTATTGCTACCCCACTGATCACTGAAGCGCCGGATAACCAACGGCTTTGGTTGGTGCTAGGCATCACCAATTATTACAAAGGTACACCGTTGGAAGGCATCCCCTTCCTCGAGAAGTTTGTTGAGGCTTACGCTACCGAAGAAATGGCAGCCTTTAATAAGTCATTTTTGTCGGCCAGTTATTATCTCGGAGAATCCTACCTTGTGACAGACCAAGCAGAGCTGGCGGTACCTGTTTTGGAACGGAGTTACGAGATGAGCGGAACCGATGCCGATACCATGTACAAACTCGGCGTTGCTTACACCCGTGTGAAAAAATATGATGAAGCAAAGGCGATCTTGCACCAAGCAACCCTTTTTGTTCCAGATTTCAAGGAAGTCTATCAGCAGTTGGCGATTGTATTTGCCGAAACGAAAGCGACCGGATTGGCGGACTACGCCAATGGAATGGTTGCGTACTGCGATAAGGATTATCAGACAGCCCTCAACTTACTGCAGAGGTCTCTCGCCACCAATAGCGATTCCGCCCCCACTTATAATGGGCTGGGAATGGTCTATGAAGCCTTGGTCGATCTTCCTGCGGCTCAGGACAGCTATGAAAAAGCGCTCAGTCTCGATCCCAATTATCTTAGTTCTATCAATGGGCTCGAAAGAGTGAAACTGTTACTTAAATAAATGGATGGATTAGGCTAATAAAAATGACATTACCAGAATACGACCCTGACGAATACGAAGAGATCGAAGTGAACGAAGAGGAGGAAATCGAAACATTGGATGAAGGCAAACGTAGATTTTTGCTTGCTCTACAATTATTCCTAATTTTGGGAATTTTAGCGGTTGCCTTCCTTTTTGTTCGATATCTGATCAGCCCAACCCCTTTGCCGCAAATTATCCCAAATGTGCAATTTGGCCAAAGATGCACCGTTCCAAGCTACAAATTTATGATCGATAACATCGATAAACCCCTTGGTGTCACCGTATCACCAGACCAACAGCGAATTTATGTTTCGGAATCTGGTGGTGAGAAGATGATCAAGATGTACGATCGCGATGGAAATTTCCTAACCCAATTTGCTCCCCTAGGTACTGATAAATACACTCGAAGCTATGTGTATATGGCTGCTGATTCAACCGGACGGGTCTTTGCCGTCAATCGTGAGAGCAATGCCATCGATATTTTTGACAAGGATGGTGTTTACCTCGATTCCATTATCCGCGCCGATATGACACTGACCAAGCTGCTTTCCAGTAATGGTATCTCGCTGGACAAGTTGGTGATCACCCGTTACGACTTCCTTAATAATTTGGTGTTGTACCAGATCGATGATGGTCCAACTCAAACTCTCTCATTTTCCTTAGAATCTGATCAATCATTTTCTCCGCTAGGCATTCGGTTTGATGCTGAAGGTAATTTGCTCATGACAGATATTTCTGTAGGAGAACATGGCGTTGCGATCATACCTGCCGCGGCGCTGAATGACTTGCGTAATTTTGCCCCGAAGATCACCCGTTTTGGCAAGGAAGGTAAGGGGACTATGGAATTTTACTTTCCCCAAACCGCAGCCAAAACCAGCAAAGGCGATTTTGTCGTGTCCGATGGTAACAACACACGACTGGTCAAATGGTCCGCGGACCTTAGTACTGCCCGCCCCTTTGGTTTCGGCGCTAGTGAAGGTTCGATCGGTCTTCCCCGTGGTTTATGGGTAGATAAGAACGATTGTGTTCTAGTAGTAGACCGCTTGAACAGCGCAGTCTACATCTATGATCTGTTCGAAAGCGAACCTTCTTTTATTACTTCCTTTGGTGATATCGGGATGCTGGAAGGGAATTTCAATTACCCTACCGATCTCTTTATTGATGGAACCGGTCGGTTGTACATCACTGATATGAATAACAACCGTGTTCAAATATGGTCTTACTAAGCCCGGAGGTGAAACTGTGTTACAAATTTGTTGGACCCAAAAAACTTTGTTCGATCCTTTGAAAGGAGAATGTTAAATAAAATGAAGAAACTTATCTTCGCAGTAGTACTTGCTTTACTGGTGTTGGCAGCGCTGGGAACTACCGTGTTTGCCGATAACGGCCCCCACGGTGGGTTTTCTAACACTACCGCCGATTGCGCCAGCTGCCACCGTATTCACAGCGCTCAATCCAGCGATGGCTTTTTGTTGGTTGAGCATAATGTCTACGCTTCCTGCGTCAGCTGTCATGGTGATGGCGTTGGTGCTTACACCGATGTTAAAAACGGTGTTTACACCGCTAACACTTCGGGAGCGACCTGGCCTTCACCTTTGGGCGCACAAGGTGACGCTGGCCAGCCACTTTTTGGTGGCGGTTTTGAAAAAGTTGCCGTTGCCCATGTTTTCAACGGGATGAACGGTTACGACACTACTTCAGCCTTCCCAACCCCATCCGCCGCCACCTCTACCCACTCGGTGGAAGGACTTGGAGCCGCGACAGGTGCTGGTACCATTTGGGGTGCAGGCGCTATGAATGCTTCACTACCAGGTGCTGAAACCCTTACTGGAGACCCCGGAAGCGCGCTTGAGTGTACTTCCTGCCATGATCCCCACGGTAGAGCTGGGTTAGTTGGAACCACAAAGACCGCTTCTTATCGTTTGCTGCGCTATACCCCCAACTTCTCTGATGGTTATGAGAAGAAAACAGGTTCTGCAGCCGCTACTTTTGAAAATGGTGTACATATGACGGAAATCACAAATTATTGGTACACCATAAACTCCGACATCACCAAAGACCCATCGGTAGCTATGTTCAGATTGCGCTACGATACCACTGCTGGTGTGTGGACAAATTGGGGCAGCTACATTACCCAGAAGGGTGACGCCGCAGGTCGAAGTTATACTTACCTAAGGCCGGCAATCCCACAAGCTTCCTTTACCATTGCAAATGGCGCAACCCCGGGTACTCTTTATAGCTGCGCTGGCTTAGGCTTGGTTGATCCTGCAACCTTACCCAATCCTCGTTTACCACAGGCTAGCCCTGGTGTCTCTGGTGTGAGCTTTGACTATAATGCCGTCATAACCGCTTGTGGTTCAGCTTCTGGCACAGCCTTTGACAACTCATCCGCTCGTACCAATATTGGTAACTGGTGCGCCACCTGCCATGACCGCTATGCCGCTTCAAGCGCCAGATCGTCTGATTCCGGTGACGCCCATTACGCATTTAGGCACACCTCAGTTGGCTCATCTGTTTCCTGCGTGGACTGCCATGCCGCCCACGGTACCAACGCTGTGATGACAAATACAAATGCGGAACACCCAGGTGCCGCGCTTACCAACGGTTCGATCTTGCTCAAGACCGATGAGCGTTCTGTTTGTTTGAAGTGCCACGGAACCTCCGTCAACTTCAACTACGTTGCTACTCCAATACCGTAAGTCGTAAGATCATTCACTATTGGGGAGGGCCAGGCCCGGCTCTCCCCACCGAATTTCAGGAAAATACCGTGAGGGCACTCACCTCCTTGTTCTGAAAGCTTACGGTCGTCCGATGCCATGGGTCCTGGCTAAGGGCGGCTGGCTTTCGCGGAATATCCTGGTAACCGAAGGGAAAAGGCAGAAGCGTCGCAGCTTCTTCCAACAACCTGCCAATTCCCTTCGGTGGCTGTCTTGAAAGTAATTAATTTAAATAGTTATTATTAAAGTAGAAACAATTTGAACAAAAAAACGTTGGCTCAAACTTTCCGCAAGTTAACCTTTCCCCAACTGATCCTGATCGGGTTGGCGGTGGTTTTGTTTGCCTTATCACCGGTCGGTGTAGGAATATATGCCAACGCGCAAGATCTGTTTTCACGCGCATCCGACGCGGAAACCCCGCCTTCTTGGCTGGGCTCTGCCGATAGCCCGGAAGAGTTAGCTACAGACCGCTCTTACTCGATCTTGGCGGGCAAGTTGATCAACCTTGGGTTGGTCGATACCTCGATGTGCCCCGATAAGGGCATTTTGGCCAACGGCAATGCCACCTCCTGCGGTGCCATCGCGGCACATGGGGCGGTGATCTTATGGCAAAACCAGTACGACGAACAGATCCTGCTTACCGCTGGGCAGGAGAACGTCCCCCCCCATCTACTAAAAAATATTCTGGCGATTGAAAGCCAGTTCTGGCCATCGCGCCACCTAACCATTTATGGTTATTACGAGTATGGCCTTGGGCATATAACCCAAATGGGCGCTGATACTCTTTTACATTGGAACGAGCCGGTTTACATACAATTCTGCCGATCCGTTTTCACCAGCAAAACCTGCGAAAAACCCTACACTTGGTTAAAACCCGAGGAAAAGGATGCCTTACGCGGCACTGTTCTACGAACCGTTAGTGGTGATTGTGAACACTGCCCGGGCGGGGTTAACCTGACCCAATCCAAAGCAAGCATTCCGGTTGTGGCCGCAGCGATAAAGGCCAATTACAACAATATCTTGTGGATGTTGGAAGAACACACCGGCCGAGATCCGAAATCTTATTTTGAAACATCTGACCTGTGGCGGTTAGCTTCGGCAAACTACAACGCTGGGCCCGGCTGTATCGAATCCGCTCTAAAGAAGACCATCCAATTTAATTTGAAACCTTCCTGGAAAACCATTTCCAGTCAATTTGATGAAGGTTGTATTGGCGCGATCCAATACGTAGATGCCCTTAGCAACATCGATGGTGTGGACCGCGTAAGTTTGGAAGAAGCCCGGTTAGATACCAACAAAGCTTCCATCATGGTGTTGGGGAATGAGTATGTTTCTCCAACCCCCAAACCCACTCTGGAAGAACCCACCGCCACCCCGGAAATAACAGAAACGCCTTTGGCTGAGGTGAGTGAAACCGCTACCCCCCAATTCACCCCGACAGCCCTGCCCGAAGGATTGGCTACCGATGATCCCGCCTTAGCGCCCACAGAAACCGCCACCGTATTTGTGGAACCCAGCAATACGCCGATACCAACGGTGGAGAATCCCACTGAAATGCCAACTCCCTTTGTGCCTGCTTCAACTCCGTCACTGGATGATGAACAGACAGAGGGCATCATTGTAAAATTTAAATCTTACGTCCCTGAGATGGTGTCGGATGTTGTGTTGGATCTTTCTGATGGTCAGGTGACCAACCAGATCGACGCGCTTGGACTGACCGTAATGGATGTGCCCGCGGCTGATTCTGACTCCATTTTGCGCTCTCTGAACAGCAACCTGTTTGTGGAGTACGCTGAACCCGATTTCAGCGGCGAAATGATGGGAACGCCCCCCAACGATCGCTACTATGCGGATGGTCTACAACCAAATTTGGCCGCCATGCATATTGACGTAAACGCTTGGGATCTAAGTACTGGCGCAAACGTTATTGTGGCGATCATCGATACTGGAGTTGATATTAATCATTCCCAACTAAGCGGCAAAATTTGGGTGAATACCGATGAGATTGCCGGAGACCTGACTGACAATGACGGGAACGATTACATTGATGACGTAAATGGTTGGAACTTTTTAGGCAATGACGAAGTTGTAACAGATGGAAATGGCCATGGCACTCACGGCGCAGGCATTATGGTAGCAACGCATAATGATAGCGGCATTGCCGGTATTGCCCCTGGAGCCAAATTGATGGTGCTTAAGGCATTGGATGGCAATGGCTTTGGCCACTACTCGGCCATTGCTGAGGCCATTACTTACGCGGTGGACAATGGGGCAGACGTTATCCAGATCGGCTTTGGCGGTACCGTCAATAGCGACGCGCTGCAAACCGCAACTGATTATGCATACACAAATAACGTAACCATTGTAGCCGCGGCTGGCAACTCTGGTACAGAGATGAATTATTACCCTGCCGCCAATGACCATGTCATTGGTGTTGGCGCGCTGGATCATGACTACACTCATCTGGCGAGCTTCTCCACCTCCGGTTCAGCGGTGGATTTGGTTGCACCAGGGCGCGGCATTTTATCAGCGTTACCATCCGATAATTATGGCGGCTGGAGCGGCACCTCGGTTTCATCCGCAGAAGTGACTGGTATTGTCGCTTTGTTAGCGGCTAGGACAGGGTTTACTACCCCTGACAAGATACAAGCCGCTTTGTTTGGTACCGCCCTCAGTTTGGGCCCCGAAAATTCCTTCGGATCCGGTATTCCACAAGCTTATGAAGCATTGGCTGCAGGCGCAACCATGGCGACCCCCACTCCTGGGCCAACCCAAGCGGTCACTCCCATGCCCACACCATCCGGCGGCATCACGATGGCTGCTTATGAAGAATTCTGGGCTTATACTCCTCAAGTTTGTAAAGATCGTTTATTGACTACTTTGCTTATCACTGATTCCGCCAACAGCGCCATTGGCCCCACCTTACCGGATGCAACCGAAGCTTTTGATACAGTGTTCGCCAGCTGTGATGGCATCTTTGCCAGCACAGGTTATTGGCAGGTTTCTGACTTTGCCAAAGCCAATGGGTCCACATCAACGAGTATAAACAACCTTCAGAAAGTTGTGCTATCTACCCAGTTCTATGTTTCATCTGGCTGGGTGGATGATGAATTGCAATTACAGGTAAGCACGAATAGCGGGGCGACCTGGTCTACACTTATTACTTATAACTCTACCACTTTACCCTCGGTTGGTTCCGCCGGTGGCCTATACATTGACGATATCAGTGACCTGGTTACAACCTCGACCCAATTGAACAATTTACTTTTCAGGATCTATGGCAGCAATGCGGTAAACACCCAAGACACGTTCACCATTTATCTGGACACGGTGATGTTGGCGGTAACCGCCAACCTTGAACCTGCCGCTGTCATCATGGCACCGTTGGAACCGTACTCCGCTGCCTGGAACGATACGACCACATTGGAAGGGAAAGCTACTGATCCTGAACAAGGTGACCTGAGCGCTAACATAGTTTGGATGTCCAATATCGACGGCAAATTAGGCACCGGGGCTACCCTAAGTGTTAGCGGTCTTACCCCAGGGACTCACTCTATCACTGCTACTGTGAAGGATAGTTTTGGCCAGATCGGGACGAGTAAATCTATCACCATCACCATCACCGGCTCGAGTGGACCCCATGGTAATTTTGAAACGGACACCAGCGCATGCGCACTGTGCCACCGAACCCACTCTGCCCAAGCCCCTGGCGAATTATTGGCATATCCATCCTCATCTTGGGATAATAATGATTTCTGCCTTTCCTGCCATAGCAGCGGCGGTGGAGCTGAGGTGGTAAAAACCCACAGCAATAAGAGTTATCCAAACAAAATTGAAGGTGATTTTGAATTGCTCTGTGTTCAGTGCCACGACCCTCATGGCAATACTGGGAACCTGTTTTCTGTGCGCACACACTTGTATGATGGTATGATGCCAACCAATTTGTCCAGTATGACCTTGCTGGCCGCGCCTGTAACCTTTACAAACCTGATTGATACCGGTTCCCTTGGCAATACCAATGATGAAACGAGTGTTTGTGTGGCATGCCATATTGGTAAAACGACCAACCACACTGGCGGAGCCGGACATACTGGATCAACTAACTATAGCGGCCAAAGCTGTATTAATTGCCATAGCCATTCCGCTGTCATCGTCGTTGGTGGAACGCCGATCCCGAATGGGTTTATGGCGAATACACCCACCCCGACCCCATAAAACAGAAAAGCTAAAAGCATTCGAATAAACCGTTATTGTTTTATTCGAATGCCCTATTTTTTAAATTGCAAAGAAAATTGGAAAAATGCAACAATTCTTAGATTTTTGGAAAAAAGACTTTATCAATAAATTGATCATCATCCATACCTCTCTGCTTTTTATTGGGGTGACGGCCTTGGTCGTTTTCTTGTTTCGTATGCCCGAAGGCAAAACCTTTGGTGGTCTCCTTGGCAATTTATTTCCCACCCCTACCTCAGAACCAAAAGTTCTAATGACGCAGGCGGCAGAGCAAGCTATCCTTAAGATGTATTATGCCACCGCCAGCGTGCCACCTACCATCACCACCGCACCCATCGCTGAACTTTTCTATACAGACACTCCGACACCGAGTGGCATTATCGTTTTACCAACGGATACTGCTTTTCCTACAGAAACGGCCTTCGTTTTGCCGACGGCTACGAACTCGTTAGCTGAATTGCAGGCAACGGCAGCAATCGCGACAACCACTGGGGCAGGCTCGGATTCACAGCCAGCCAGTATAGATTGCATCCCATCCGGCGCTTCGGAAAAAGGCAGGGTTTTGGATGTTCTAGCGGGAGATACCATCAAAGTTTTGATAGGTGAATATACTTTCGTGGTTAAGTACATCGGTGTGGAATCCCCAGCTATACCTTCTTTCGCGCTTATGTCTAAAAACATTAATGGCAACCTCACCTTTGGTCGCGATGTTACGCTTTACAAAGACAAAGCGGCAACAGATGACTTAGGTATGTTGCTCCGCTATGTAGTAGTGAACGGTAAGATGCCAGCCCTCGACCTGCTAGAACAAGGGTTGCTCACCTCCTATGATCCCACCCCCAACAGCGCTTGTTATGCCTTACTAAAACAAGCCGAACAAAAAGCCCGGGACCAAAAACAAGGTATTTGGTCGGTAAAATAACCGACAATAACAAAGACAAAAGATTGAAGGGACCCGAAAGGGTTCCTTCTTATTTAAACCGGTCAAAAAAGCTTCCTCCAGCCGCTCGGAAGCATAGAAAGTGGTCTTTTTCTTACCCCTTGCCTACCAAGCGAGGTCTTGATGGGTTTCAATGAATTGCAGGTGTGTTAAAATAAAGGACGAATATGACTGATCAACCAAAAATTATCCTCGCTTCTAACTCGCCTCGCCGAAAAGAATTGTTTGGCCTAAGTGGTCTCTCTTTTAGGGTGGTGGTAGCGGACATTGATGAATCTACCCAAGCGGGTGAGTTACCCGAGCAGTACGTGCAACGGTTGGCGCGCCAAAAAGCCCAAACAGTAGCTGCCCGAGTAGAGCGGCATAGCATCGTGATCGGGTCTGATACTACCGTCGTTCTAGATGGCGCGATCCTCGGCAAACCGCAAGACCCCGCCGAAGCCACCAGGATGCTGCTGGCTTTGCGAAACCGCGCTCATTCGGTGTACACTGGAATATCAGTATCCGTTGCTGGTTCCTCTGATGCCTCGACCCAAGTCGTCTCCACCGAAGTTTACATGCGCGATTATTCTGATGCCGAGATCGAGGCCTACATCTCCTCGGGCGATCCGATGGACAAGGCTGGCGCCTATGGCATCCAAAACGCCGCTTTTAGCCCGGTCACTGATATGCGCCAATGCTATGCCTCCGTCATGGGTTTACCGCTATGCGCCCTCGCCACCCTATTACATGGCCACGGCAGCGCGCCCAACGCGGCAGTTGAAAACGAATGCCAGAAGTTCTTAAACTACAAATGTGGTGTCTATCACCAGTACCTCTCGAAATAATACCTACAAGACGACCCCTATGAAAAAAATTATCCTATTCCTCATCCTATTATTAACAGCTTGTTCAAGCGGCGGCTTATTGCCTTCCTCCACCGATCCCGCGGCGGCCCTGCCCACCCCGGTGGTCTACCTCACCTCCATCCCCAGCCCCGATAGCTTTATTGACCAATACCTGGCCGCCTACATTACCGGGGATTATGCCGGCTTGTATCAGTTGGTGGATGGCTCAACCCAAACCACCATTACGGCTGAAGAGTTTGCGCAAAAATACCAACAAGCAATGGATGCCCTTACTCTAAAGCAGATCACAGCTGAAAAAGGGACTGTCGTCGCCGACGGAGCAACGGGTCAAGTGGATCTTAAGCTCAATTACCAAACCAACCTCTTCGGCGATTTTCCGCGTGACGTAAAACTCGACCTCGTATTGGAAAACAACCTGTGGAAAATAGTCTGGAACGAAAGCCTGATCTTCCCCGATATGGTGGGTGGAGTGACGCTAAGCCTGGATAATACCTCGCCGTTGCGCGGATTTATTTTGGATAAGAACCTAACACCCTTGGTGACCCAGACCGAAGTTGTCGCCCTGGGACTGATTCCAAATCAGGTAAATGAGGATACCGAAGGTGTATTAATAAGCACCTTAGCGGCTCTCACCGGTAAATACCCCGGCATGATCAAAGCTCTTTACGATGACAAGCGCACCACCGATTGGTATATTCCGGTGGGCGAAGCGGCTCTAGAAGATATCAATAAACAATACGGCTTGCTCACTAGCTTGGGCGGGGTCGTTCTCTCGCAATACACTTCGCGCTTCTATTACGAAAACGGCATCGCCCCCCAATCCCTCGGGTACGTCTCACAAATATCGCAAGAACAGTTGGTGGAATACACCCGCAAAGGTTATCTGCGTTCCGCCGTCATTGGCCAGTTGGGCATTGAAAAATGGGGTGAAGAAACCCTAGCGGGCAAACCAGGCGGTACGCTCTACTTGGTTGAGCCGGATGGACGGATTGTATCAAGCTTAGGCAAGGTCAACGCCAAGCCTTCTGCCTCCATCGCCTTAACGCTGGATTCCGAACTGCAGAAACAAGCCCAGTTGGCCATCGCTGGTTTCACCGGCTCAATAGTTGTCATCGAGCGAGATACCGGCCGTGTATTAGCCATGGCTTCCTCGCCCAAATTTGATCCCAACTTGTTCGACTCGAACAACGCCAATAGCGGCTACGCCCTAGGGAACCTGATGAGTGACACCGCTACTCCTATGCTGAATCGCTCCGTGCGCGGCCAATACCCGCTTGGTTCGGTGTTCAAGGTGATCACCTTTGTAGCCGCCTTGGAGAGTGAAACCTACACCCCCGAAACCAAATATTTTTGTGATTATGAGTTTAATGAACTCCCCGACAGAACTTTATATGACTGGACCTGGGAACACTTTCAGGATGAGTTACGTACAGAAGGGGAAGGATTTACCAGGCCCTCCGGCGAACTGGATCTGACCGGCGCGCTCATGCGCAGCTGTAACCCTTATTTTTGGCACATTGGTTTGGATCTCTACAACCAGGGCCGTGTAAACGCCATCGCCAACATGGCGCGCGGTTTTGGTTTGGGTACAGCCACAGGTATTGGCGTGCTGGATGAATCAACCGGAGCCATCAAAGATCCTCCAACCAACTTGGACGCTGTCAATCAATCTATCGGGCAAGGGGATGTATTGGTTACCCCGCTCCAAGTGGCGAATTTTATGGCAGCTATTGGCAACGGCGGAACCCTCTATCGGCCGCAATTGATCGAAAAGATCGTGGCTGAGAACGGTTCTACCCAACAGGTCTTTAAACCTGAGGTAAATAGTTTGCTGCCGATTAGGCCCGAAACCCTGGCCGCCTTACGAACCGCTATGGAAGCGGTCATCCGTAATCCGCGCGGTACCGCCTATAACCGCTTTACAAATATTAAAGTACCCATCTTCGGCAAAACGGGTACAGCCGAATCAGGCAATGGCAAGCCGCATGCCTGGTTTGCCGGCTATACCAACGCCAACAATCCCGACTTGCCCGATATCGCCATCGCGGTCATTGTAGAAAATGGCGGCGAAGGTTCTCAATATGGCGCGCCGATCTTTAAGCGCGTCGTAGAATCGTATTTCAATGGCCGGCCTCTTAGCCCTTATTGGTGGGAATCCAACATCGGGATCACCCGAACCCCCACCTCACCTGTTACCGAAACACCTAAGCCGTAAGCCGGATGACCGATCAAGATCTTCCTTCCGGTTTGATCATCAAAGCGCAATCAGGTTTTTTCTTTGTGCTCATCAACGATAGCGAGCAAGTTGTTACCTGCCAATTGCGCGGCAGGCTAAAACATGGCCGCCGCGAGGGCGATATTGCCGCGGTTGGGGACCGAGTTTTGGTATCGATCGAAACAGATGGTTCTGGCTCGATCGAGGAAATTTTGGAACGCAAGAACCAGATCGTTCGCCTTGACCCACGTCCGCAAGGTGAATACCGTCAAATTCTGCTGGCAAACGCCGACCAAGCCATTTTTGTTTTCGCTTGCGCGAAGCCAGACCCCCACGTGCGTATGTTGGACCGATTTTTGGTCATCGCTGAAAAACAATTAGTTCCATCCATTATCGTATTCAACAAAGCCGATCTGGTGGATGTGGCAACGATGCGGGAAAAGTACGGTTATTACACCGATATTGGCTATAGGATGATCTTTACCTCAACAGTTCTAGGGCTGGGCGTGGAGGAGCTAAAAGAAGCCATGGCGGGCAAGCTATCTGCCCTAGCTGGCCCATCAGGGGTAGGAAAATCCAGCTTGATGAACGCCATTCAACCTGATCTTGGGGTAAAAGTAGATAACGTCAGCCAATTTACCGATAAAGGCAAACACACCACAAATTTTCGGCAGCTGCATCGCCTATTGGTTGGCGGCTGGGTGGCGGATGCCCCCGGCTGGAAATCGCTGGCCTTATGGGATACCTATCCCGAAGAGGTAGACGCCTACTTCCCCGAGATAGCCCCCTTGGTCGAAGAATGCAAGTTCAGCGATTGTTCCCATACCCACGAACCCGGCTGCGCGGTGGTAAAAGCCGTTGCCGGAGGTGTGGTGAGCGAACAACGGTATGATTCGTATCTTCGGTTGCGCTCGGGGCAGGAGTAGGATATGAGGCCTTGGAACTACTACGGGAATGATTGGGCTGTTGACCTGCTAAAAAAACACCTAAAAAGTGATAATGTGCGCCATGCCTATATGATCAGCGGTCCGAATGGGATCGGCAGACGCACCTTGGCAACCCGCTTATGTCAGGCCATTTTTTGCGAAAATGGCGTAGATCAAGAACCCTGTCTCAAATGTAAGACCTGCCAAAATTTGGAAGTAGGAAAATACTTTGATCTAAAGGTCATCACCCGTATTCCAGGGAAAAAAGATATCTTGGTGGAACAAGTTCGGGAAGCGGAAGCCTTCTTACGCATCACCCCGTATGGGACCAAAAAGAAAGTGGTCGTTTTTTCTGATTTTGATCTAGCGAATCAGCAAACCCAAAACGCTTTACTCAAGACATTAGAAGAAGCGCCATCCTATGCTGTTCTAATTATTTTGGTAGAAAACCCCCTCAGTCTATTGCCAACCGTTGTCTCCCGTTGCGAGATCATTACTTTGCGGCCGCAACAACTGGAAGTTGTCACAGAATTCTTAATTGAAAAAGGAGCGCCGGCAAGCTCCCTAAACCTGATTGCGAATTTGGCGGAGGGCAAACCCGGTACCGCCTTTCGATTGGCGTTCGAGGATACCGACGAACGAAAGAACCGTGAAGAATGGATCAACGATCTCTTCTCCCTTATGTCCGCTCCAATGCCAGACCAATTTACCTATATTGAAAACCTGGTCATGAAAGATAAAAAAGCAGGCGAGCAAGCAAAGCTAAAAGCGAAAAAAATGATGGCGAAGCGGCCAACCAAGCTTAGCGAGGAAGAGCTTGCGATTGAGGAAGAGGATCCCCTCGAAGAAGGTATGATCGAGTTGCTCCTGCTAACGTGGCTTGGAATATTCCGCGATGTATACATCCGTTCCATTCATTCCTCCACCCCCATAAAAAACATCGATTTCGCTGAAAAGATCGATCATTATGCTCGTGAGTGGCAGCAGGAAAAGTGTCTATCAATGATGGGATCGATCGAATCTGCTATCGAACAGATCAGAATGAACGGTACCAAGAAGCTAGTGTTAGAAGCGATGTTTCTGAGAATATAAGCAGTTTTTTTGAATCAACGCGCCATCAGGTAAAATTGTTTTTCACACGATCGCAAAGGACGACCAATGGGATTCTCTTCACCGCCATCTGTTGAAATCTTCGATCGATCCGTATGGGATTTGGTCAGTCGAATTCCGGTGGGAAAGGTCGTTACATATGGGCAGATCGCCCGATGTCTTCCCACACCCGCGGGAATGAATTTACGTTCTTATGAGGTACTAGGGCCGCGTTGGGTTGGGGCTGCGATGGCGAGATGCCCTGATGAATATCCTTGGCAAAGAGTTGTGAATGCCCAAGGGAAAATTAGCCAACGGCCTGGCGCGGAAAGCCAAAAGGAGCTATTGCAATCGGAAGGTGTGATCTTCAAAGACAATGGCAGCATCGATCTAAAGCTATTTGCTTGGCCCGAGCTTTGTTAATTGAGTACGAAAATTCAATTTCTCAAAAAGAGAAAATTATAAAAGTCAGAGAAAAGGTATATGCCGTCAGAATCTCAAGTAATTTATTCGATGTCCAAAGTTGGGAAGATCGTTCAGCCCAACAACAAACAAGTACTGCGTGATATTTCGCTCGGTTTCTACTACGGCGCGAAGATCGGCGTTCTCGGCCTAAATGGCGCGGGCAAATCAACCCTGTTACGCATTATGGCCGGAGTAGACCTAGATTACATTGGCGAGATATCCATGTCCAAGGGGTATACCGTTGGCATGCTTGAACAAGAGCCCAAACTGGATGAAACCAAAACGGTCATGGAGATCATCAAAGAGGCTGTGCAACCCATCGTGGAGATGCTGGCTCGTTTTGATGAAGTCAACGCCAAATTCGCAGAACCCGACGCGGATTTCGATGCTCTCATCGAAGAGCAGGGAAAGCTGCAAGACCGGTTGGACAAAGTGGATGCGTGGAACCTTGAATCACACCTAGGCGTTGCCATGGAAGCGTTACGCTGCCCACCGGCGGATACCCCCATAAACATTTGCTCAGGTGGTGAGCGCAGGCGTGTGGCGCTAACTCGTTTACTGCTAACTGAGCCGGATATTTTGCTGCTCGACGAACCAACCAACCACCTCGATGCCGAATCTGTATCCTGGTTAGAGCACCACTTGCGCGAGTACAAAGGAACAGTCATAGCTGTCACCCATGATCGTTATTTTCTCGATAACGTAGCTGGATGGATCCTTGAATTGGATCGAGGCTATGGTATTCCGTGGAAGGGGAATTACTCATCCTGGTTGGAGCAGAAAGGTGAGCGTCTGCGTTCAGAAGAGAAGTCCGAAACACGCCGGCAAAAGACCCTCGAGCGTGAGCTGGAATGGATCAGGATGTCCCCAAAAGCTCGCCAATCCAAAGGTCAAGCCCGTGTTACCGCCTATGAAAAATTGTTGAACCAAGAACATGAAAAGGTTCGCGATGACCTTGAGATCTACATCCCCTCCGGTCCGCGTTTAGGCACGGTTGTCATCGAAATGTCCAATCTGAGCAAATCATACGACGACCGCTTGATCCTGGATAATTTTTCAGCCATCATTGCTCCCGGTTCAATTGTGGGTATTGTTGGCCCCAATGGCGCTGGTAAAACCACCTTGCTCAGGATGATCACCGGAAATGAAAAACCCGATGTTGGCGAAATTCGTATCGGCGAAACAGTAAAAATGGTCTACGCTGACCAGAGCAGAACTTTAGACCAGGAGAAAACCGTTTACGAAGAAATTTCGGGTGGCGGTGAATTTATTGATCTAGGAAATAAGAAAGTAAATTCCAGGGGATATTGTTCTTCCTTCAATTTTCAAGGCACCGACCAACAAAAGCAGATCAAAATGCTTTCTGGCGGAGAGCGAAACCGAGTTCACCTCGCCAAATCCTTGAAAGAAGGGGCAAACCTCATTCTGCTAGATGAGCCAACCAATGATCTCGATATTAATACCTTGCGCGCTTTGGAAGAAGCGTTGGAAGAATTTGCCGGGTGCGCTGTAGTGGTCAGCCACGACCGCTGGTTCCTAGATAGGATCTGCACACACATCATCGCGTTTGAAGGTGATAGCCAGGCACGATTATTCCTAGGAAATTGGTCTGACTACGAAAAGGATTATCACGAGCGCTATGGAAAATCGGTTGATGTTCCAAAGAGAGTTCAGTACCGTACCCTAAAACGATAGTTATCCATTTATGAATAGAAAAATCCCGCGTGATTGATCACGCGGGATTTTTATTATGTAGAACTATTTCAGTTACTTGGTTTCTTCAGGTGTCACAACTGGGGCGGCGGAAGCTGCAACAGGTGCCGAGGTTAATGTGCTTTTGAGCCCAGCTTTTTTACCAAGGTGGTAAACGCCCCACAAGATCAGGCCAATAATTACCCATGGGATAAGTCGGAAGAAAAACATAAAGAACATAAAAGCAAATCCAACCGGGAGGTAATTACCCATTCCAACCCTACCATTACCAAAAGGCATCATGCCCCGATGACCAAATTCACCATTCATCATTGGGCGTTGAAACCCGGGATTGTTACCATAACCAAACCCTGCCGATTGCCCTGCCATGGTGTTGTGGATGAGTGGCATCGCGAAGGCCGCTAAAATGATCAAAACAATCACGAAGATCCCAAAAATTAAAAACCATTTATTTTTCATAAAAAACTCCTTTTCAATATCGATAATAGCATTTAACTGTATGGAAAATGTGAAGAATCTATTTAATTATTGTAAAGAAACTTGAATTCAACATTGAAGTGCAACTAACTGTTCATGGAAGACCTCGTGCGGAGT
>CAZSLN010000055.1:0-16514 GCA_964607645.1 uncultured Anaerolinea sp. | reverse complement strand
GTATTCTTTGATCTTGTTATTGGTTCTTTTTTTTGCGTCCTGCACGTCGGGTTGGTCAAAGGCATTCACGCCCAAACCGCTGCAGGCAACAGCGGTAGCAAACTCCCAGCGATAGAACTCGCCGGCAAGTTGGTAAGGATCGCTGATATCGTAAACCAGTACCGGAATATTTTTGGTTTTCAAGTCGGCTACCAGCGCATCTGAAGCGCCATCGTTGCGAAGATAAACATAGATGCGGTCACCAGTGAAAGAAGCCTTCGCATCGAACGGTTCCATATCCACCGGGATCACGCCCTTGCCTTGCTTCCCTGTCGATTCGCCCACCAGCTGTTCCATCCAACTGCCAAAGGAGTCATACGGCGCGTCTGCCAAGATGGTCAGCTTATCAATTCCTTCCAGCGCTGCCTGGCCAAGCACTACCCCCAGCGAGAAGCCTGGGTTTTGTGTAGCTGGTACATTCGGCTTGCACTGCTCAGCGAGCAAACTGGCAGCCCTCAGCATCCGGGTGATATCCAAACCCATCAGGGCAGCGGGAACCAGCCCAAACGGGGTAAGCACAGAGTATCGCCCCCCCACATTGGGGTTGGATAAAAATACTTTCGCGAAGCCTTTTTCCTTCGCCATCGCTTCTAAAGCGGTACCGGGGTCGGTCACCGCGATAAAGTGGCTGGATGCCTTAGCGCCAAGTAGATCATTCGCCTTCTTCCAAAAGTAGTTGAACATGGCGTTGATCTCAGCGGTTCCACCAGATTTACTCGCCACAATGAACATGGTCTTTTCAAGCGGGAATTGCGCTTCGGTTTCAAGCACCTGTCCGGGGTCGGTAGAATCGAGGATGGCGAATTTGATGGCGGGGTCAAGTTTAAAACAAAGGCTCAATACTTCCGGAGCTAACGAAGATCCGCCCATGCCGAACAACAAAAAGTGCGTGAACCCAGCTTCGCGCGTGTGCTGGTAAAGGCGTTGATCTCATCAAGATGTGTCTTCGAGGTTTCCGGAAGGTCCAGCCAATCTAAGCGGATTTTGATCTCAGCTTGTCCTTCGGGGTCAGCCGTCCACACAGTTGGGTCGTGTGCCCAAATGCGCTCAACCAAGGTAACCTTATCCATCTCGTTGAGCATCTTACCTACCGCGCCCGCAGAGGTTCCAAATTCCCGCGTCACTTTGTTTTTTCGTTCTTCAATCGAAGCAAGCAAAGCGGCAAACGCATCGATAAAGGCTTTTACGCCCTCTTCTTCCAGCTCATCAGTCACCTTCGATATAGAAATACCAATTTTTTCCAATTCGGCGAAAAGCTGTCGGCAATCCTCCACCCCATCCATCAGGGTCAGCGCGGCCTTACCATGATCCTTAAATGCCTCCAACGTAGCCGGCGGCACAGTGTTGACAGTAGCCGGCCCGATCAATTCATCAATGTAAAGCGTATCAGGATAACTTGGGTTCTTTGTCCCAGTAGATGCCCACAAAGGACGCTGGAAATTGGCTTTTACCAGCTGCAATTTACCAAAACGCGGTGAACCAAACACTTCCCGAAAGGCTTCGTACGCCAATTTGGCGTTAGCGATGGCAGCCTTGCCGGCTAATTCAGGATGTGCCGCAAGCAGTGGATCGATCTTAGAATCAACCCGCGATACAAAAAACGATGCCACGGAATGTACTTTTTCAATATCTCCGCCGGCAAGAATTCGATCTTCCAAACCGGAAATATATGCTTCCATCACGTCTTTGTACCGTTCGATCGAGAAGATCAGCGTAACATTCACGTTGATGCCTGCACCGATGGCGGTTCGGATGGCAGGTAGTCCCGCTTTGGTAGCCGGTATCTTGATCATCAGGTTAGGGCGGTTCACTTTCTCCCACAGTTCTATCGCCTGTTTTGCGGTCCCATCGGAATCGTTAGCAAGGGTAGGGCTCACTTCTAAACTCACATAACCATCTCCCGTTTCGGAGGAGGCATAAAGCGGCAACAACTGATCACAAGCCTGCTGAATATCATCGATCGCTAACGCCCAAAAGATCTGTTCAGCACTTAGTCCAGCCAAAGCCATCGGTATCAACGCCGAGTCGTAATCGCTGGATTTGGATATGGCATTATGGAAGATGGACGGGTTGGAGGTAACGCCGCGAATGTCACCGTCCAGCACCATTTTTTCCAGACCGGTCGGTGAACCATCGTTGTTCTTGACCAATAATTTTCGTTGAATATTGTCATACCACAGGGATTGGCCCAACGCCGTTACCCGTTTGGTGGATTTTTCCATGTAATTATTCCTTCTCCAAGGAGTTTTTTTCAATCTCACGAACTTTGTTCACCCGCTTAAAATGTCGCTCTTGGCCAGCGTCGTTTCCAACAAACCTGGCTCGCAAAAACGAGGAAACGATCTCGCGGGCCGGCTCAGGTCCGATCACGCGCGATCCAATGCACAGCACGTTCATATTATCGTGCTCCACACCCTGATGCGCCATATAGCTATCGTGGCACACGCTGGCATAGATTCCACGAATCTTATTGGCGGCGATATTCACGCCAATTCCGCTGCCGCATAGCAAGATCCCTCGCTCTGCCTGGCCCGACACAACGCATTCGCCTACTTTTTTCGCGAAGTCCGGGTAATCTACAGCCTCAGGGCTGCTCGTTCCCAGGTCGATTACTTCATGACCATCCGCTAAAACCTGGCTGATGACCGTTTCTTTTAGGGCAAAACCGCCATGATCCGTGCCGATGGCGATCTTCATTTTGACAAGACCTTTTTCGCGGTCTCGATTACGTTCTCCACGGTAAAACCGAATTCCTGGAACAAGATGTTCGCTGGCGCTGACGCGCCATAATGATCGATTCCGATCACCGCGCCGCCATCCCCCACGAATTGATCCCAACCCATCGTAATGCCAGCCTCAACCGCTACACGTGCCTTCACTCCCGGCAGGAAAACCTGAGAGCGATACGCCTCATCCTGCGCCTTGAAAAGCTCCCAACTGGGAACCGAAACCAATCGAACATTAATCCCCTCAGCGGCAAGCCTAAAGCCAGCATCGTAGATCAACGCAACCTCAGAGCCAGACGCCATCAAGATCAGCTCTGGGCTGTCATCGCCAATATCAGCAAGAACATAAGCGCCCTTTTCCACCATCGAGGCATCCGCCACGATAGCGCGATCGAGCGTGGGCAAATTTTGGCGGGTAAAGATCATCGCGGTTGGGGCGTTATTTCGCTCCAAGGCAACTTTCCAAGCATAGGTGGTTTCGTTAGCGTCACAAGGGCGAATGGTAACCAAATTCGGTATCGAGCGCAGCGAAGCAAAGTGCTCTACCGGTTGGTGGGTAGGGCCGTCTTCCCCAACGCCAATGCTATCGTGGGTAAACACCCAGATGGAAGGCAGGTTGGAAAGCGCTGAAATTCGAACGGCAGGCCTCAGGTAATCAGCGAAAACCAAGAAGGTTGCGCCGAACGCCCGCATACCACCGTGGTTCTGTATACCATTGACTATAGCGCCCATCGCGTGTTCACGAACGCCAAAATGAGCGTTGCGTCCAGCGTAATTGTCCGCCTGAAAATCGCCTAACCCCGCCATATTGGTGTTGTTGGATGGAGCGAGATCAGCGGAACCGCCCCATAATTCCGGCAGCGCGGCGGCAAAGTGGTTTAGAATTTTGCCAGAAGCCGCTCGGGTTTGCACGCCTTTCGTGTCCGCGGGGAACACCGGTAGGGCCTCCGCCCAACCTTTCGGTAGCTCGTTGTTAAAACGACGTTCAAACTCAGCCGCTTTAACTGGGAATTGTTTTTTGTATTCATCGAACAATCGAACCCAAGCAAAATTTTGCTCTTCCAGTTTTTCTAAGGCCTGCGAAAAGCTATTGGCAACTTCATCGGGAACATAAAATGAAGGCTCAACCGGCCAGCCTAAGGCGATCTTGGCGCTGCTCAATTCTTCAACACCTGGCGGTTCGCCGTGAGCTTTCGAGGTGCCAGCTTTGTTGGGCATTCCAAAACCGATGATGGTCTTGACGGCGATGATCGAAGGACGAGCATCCGCCTTAGCAGCTTGCATCGCCTTCTCGATGGCGGCAATGTCATTCCCGTCCATAACGATCTGGGTATGCCAGCCATAAGCGTCAAACCGCGCCATCCGATCCTCAGTAAAGGATACTTTAGTATCCCCTTCGATAGAGACGTGGTTGTCATCATACAAGTAAATCATCTTGCTCAGTTTTAGATGGCCAGCTAACGATGCCGCTTCAGAAGCGATTCCTTCCATCAAGTCGCCATCGGTGACGATTGCGAAGGTGAAATGGTTGACGATCGGGAATCCTGGTTCGTTGAATTCAGCCGCTAAATGCTCCTCCGCGATGGCCATACCAACGCCGTTGGCAAATCCTTGCCCCAGCGGCCCGGTGGTGGTCTCCACCCCAGGTGTATGGCCCGATTCAGGATGTCCGGGAGTTTTCGAGCCCCATTGTCGAAAATTCTTTAGGTCTTCTATCGAAAGGTCGTACCCGCTAAGATGTAAAAGAGAGTAAAGCAGAGCGGATCCATGCCCGCCGGAAAGGATAAAACGGTCGCGATTGATCCATTTTGGATTGCGCGGGTTGTGCCGTAAATGGTTCGCCCAGATTGTGTAAGCCATCGCAGCCGCTCCCATCGGCAACCCCGGATGCCCACTATTGGCTTTCTGAACAGCATCAGCGGATAAAAACCGGATGGTATTTACACATTTTTCTTCTAATTCATTGGTCATAATTACCTCAATTTTGAGTGGTTAATTGAAAAAGTTTAAAGCAAATAATTTTACCACGCGGCCTATCTCCGCTTGGCAGGTCATTAGCCTAAATTTCATGGTTTAGCTGAGAAATTAATACTTTTCGAGCAGTGATTCCACCGGCAGTACGATCTGCCCTTCGTCCGCGTCACCCACCGAGATCAGCTTGTTGGAGCCTTCGCCCGCCCTCAATGCAACCAAACCCGCCGCCATCGCATCCAACTCTTCGGGCGTGTAAATAAGTTCTGTAGGCATGATGCCGCGCAGCAATTTATGGCGGGTCACTTCCTCAAAGAACTCCATCGGATCATTGATGCTAAGCCCTTCTTCAAAAAGGATCAATTGACGTTGGATCCGTCCTTCGATAGAAAGTTTAGGCAGCAATTGTGATGCGGCCAGCACGATAAAGCTAGAGTGAGAATGTGTTTCAAGGATTTGCAATGCTGATGTTGCGTGAGGAAATTTATCAAAACCGAGATCCATCAATTTCTTATAAACCTCAAACCCGCTCTGTACCCAGTTGCTGCAAAGCTCTTTTTTTGAGGGCGTCATCAACACATTGATGCCGCGCTCCTTCAATTTATACTCAGCCAACCGCATATCCTGATTTCGTCCCGAAAAATGCAGCGGCTTTAGCTTCTCGCGAACTTCAGCCTGGCGAACCAATCCCGTATTCGGCGCGAAGGGCGAATTAATTGCCACAACCGCCTCAGGTTTGCTGGAGGTAAGCGCAATCAACTCATCCATATCCACATTGGTGAGAGTGACTAACTTGCCGACTTGGCTGAAGATCGCGCAAGTAAACGGCTTTTTGCTTCCGGATGGTTCAATGCCAATGAAAAAAGGATTTGTAAAAGTCATAAGGTTATATAGATATATTATAGCGATTTAATCAAAAAACAAGATTATTATTAATACCTAGGAAAACCAATTTTGAAAAAATATTCTCTTCTCCTCTTTTTTGCTCTACTCGGTCTGGTATGGATCGTTTTATCACGGGTTCCCGATAATTTTGCCACAGATCAAGCCATCCGCTCTCCTCGTGTAGGCTTTTTCGCCCCAACCTTTTCTCGCATTTCGCTGGAGAATGAAACCCTCTCCGATGAAACTTTTGCCGGCAAAGCCATCGTCCTCAACTTCTGGGCATCGTGGTGCCCCCCTTGCCGCGCCGAAATGCCCACCCTCCAGAAGATGTCAGCCAAGTACAATGGCCAAGGGGTTCTGATCCTTGGCGTAAATTCAACCAGCCAAGACTCCCTCGAAAAGGCCCAGGAGTTTATTACCACGAATGGCATAACCTTCGCCAACATCCAGGATGAGAACGGCGATATCGCTCGGGCGTACCAGATCAACTCGCTGCCTACCACTTTCTTCATCGCCCCCAACGGGAAAATCGTTGAAATGATCATCGGCGGACCGATCTCAGAAGCGTCGTTGATCGGCAATATCGAAAAATTATTGGAGGCGCAGCCCTAATGTTTCCTACATTACAGATCGGCCCCGTTTCACTGCCCGCGCCAGATTTCTTGTTCCTGCTCTCATTCTATGCCGGCCTCGCCCTCATGGAAGTTGATTTACGCCGATCGGGTAAAAAACCAGATTTTTACTCCAATACCTTGCTCTACGGCGCAATAATATTTTTCCTTGCCGGTAGGCTGGGCTATGTTTTGGTGCATCTAACGGCGTTCTCCGGTTCCCCCCTTGACATTTTTTCTCTCAACCGCGACCTCTTCGACCCGTGGGTTGGGCTGGTTGCTGTCCTTCTTTTCTTTTGGATCACCTTGCAAAAACAGAATATTCCTTTCTCCGTTGCGCTGGACGATACTAGTATTTTCTTTGCATTCTTAGTATTCGGTTTCGGCGTTTCCAATCTTGCTTCCGGTAATGCCTACGGCATCGCCAGCGATCTCCCCTGGGCGATCGATCTTTGGGGTCTCCGCCGCCATCCAGTTCAGATCTACCAGCTCGTCCTCCAAACGATCGTGATCGCCATTTTGCTCTATCGCATCGCCAAGGTAAGATCATCCCAAGGAAGTTTCCTGCTAATGATGATCCTCATCTCGGCCAGCTACCTATTTCATTCCGCCTACACCGCCAACGAACCCTTTATACTAGGCGGGGTTCGGACAAGCCAGGTCCTTTGGTGGCTTATTTTTGTCATCGCTTATGTGTTAAATGTACGTACTCAAAAAACACCAACTCTGATCGGAGAGCCAAAAAATGGATAAGATCATCATTCGCGAGCTAAAAGTCAATGCCATCCTCGGCATCTACGACCACGAACGAACTACTCCACAAGAGTTCGTCATCGATCTGGAATTATCTACCGACACAAAAAAAGCCGGCAAGTCTGATGACTTTGCCGATTGCTTAGATTATGAAAAAATGAGTAATGATGTTTTCGCCCTCGCCAGCAACGCGAAACGCCTCACAGTGGAGGCCCTGGCGCAAGATGTAGCGGATTGTTGTCTTCAACACCCAATGGTCTCAAAAGTAAAAGTCAAGATCCTCAAAACCCAAGCCATACCATTTACCAGCGGTGTTGGTGTGCAGATCACCCGCAAAAAAGGAAACCTAAAAGTGTAACGGCGAAGAACCCCTCGAAATATTAGCCAAAAATTCCTGCCGGGTAGCCGGATTCGCTCGAAATGCTCCGTGCATCGCTGATGTGGTCATCCTAGCGTTATGCTTTTTCACACCCCTCATCATCGAGCACAAATGCATCGCTTCGATTACCACACCCACCCCTTGCGGTTGCAACAATTCTTTGAAGAAATCAGCAACCTGACGGGTCATTCTTTCCTGTACTTGCAACCGGCGGGCGTACATATCCACCACCCGCGGAATTTTTGACAGTCCCAATACTTTTCCGTTGGGAATATATGCCACATGAGCCCTGCCAATGAACGGCAGCATATGATGTTCGCACATGCTGTAAAACTCAATATCCTTCACCAATACCATTTCGTCATACTTCACATCAAAAATGGCATCGTTCACCAACTTCACAGGATCGGTCCAATACCCTGAGAATAACTCCCCATACATACGAAACACCCGCTCGGGGGTTCGTTTCAACCCATCCCTATTGGGATCTTCCCCAATACTGTTCAATATATTCTTGATAGCGGATTCTATAGAACCTTTATCCAGGTTCTCATCCCATTCACGGTTTAATAATGAATCGTCAAATTCGAGGGTATCCATGGTAACACCAAAAAAAAAGACTGGCACAATGTGCCAGTCAATTTTACTCGCTATTGGTCGATCATCTCTCGCAATTTATCGAACGCGCGGCTCGATCAAACCGTAAGATCCATTGCGCCGTTTGTAAAGAACATTTACAGCGTTCACTTTTACGTTATAGAACACAAAGAAATTGTCATGCCCCAGTAACTTCATCTGCTCAATGGCTTCTTCCTCTGCCATCGGGATCAGGTCAAACTGTTTTCGGCGGACGATCACTTGAGGAACATCGCCATCTATTTCAATGCCTGGTTCAAAAACAGCCGAGTATTCTGATAGTCCCTTGCCATCACCGCGAGGATTGTTGCGTTTTTCCTTGAAGCGCTCAATTCGCCGGGAAAGTTTCTCGGATGCGGCATCCATAGCTGTTCGAATATCATCCGACCTTTCTTCCGAGCGAAGGATAAAGCCCTTACCGTTAATGGTCATTTGGGCAGTGTAGCGGTCTAAAGAACTTCTGGCAGTTTTTGATTCCGATAGATCAATTCGTATTTTATCGATGGTGTCGAGATAGCGCTCAAACTTGGTAACCTTTTTGGTGACATACTCACGCATGTGATCGGTCACTTCAAAATCCCGTCCGAAAATCTCTACGTTCTGTGTCATATTGCCTCCGATTAAGGATATTAATTGAACTCGCGCCTATTTAAGATTTAGGCGCGAGGAATTCGAAATTGGTTTGGTTTGTATCATGGTGAAGGGCTTTTGCGTAAGCTACACAGGTCACGTTATTTGCTCCTACATTAATTATAGCCCTAGATGCAAAATCAAGCGTTGCTCCAGTAGTAGTTGTGTCATCAATGAGCAAAACATTTCTTCCAGCTAACTTTTCCGCATCAGCGATAAATGCGTCTCGCACATTTTCACGCCGCTCAAGAACCCCCAATCCCACCTGCGACCGTGTGTGCCGGACCCGTTTCACTAATTTCGTTGAATAATCCACACCCAACAATTGCGCTACTGGTTTCGCCAAGTAGTCCACTTGGTTGTAACCGCGCTCTTTCTGTCTTTCCTCACTCAGTGGTACCGGAATAATTATATCCGGGGCAAACCCTTGTTGATCGATAAAGTGAGCTAACCCCCATGCCAAGGAATGGCCAAGGCTCACCTCGCCCTTGTATTTTAGTTTGATTAAAGCAGATCGAACCGGATCCTTGTAAGCGGCAAACGTCCGCATCATGCTGTAAACAGGTGGATTTTTTCGGCAATCCGCGCAGATCTTTCCGCGAGCAATAGGGTCGCCGCATTTTTCGCATATAGGGAGGGGGATCAGTTCGATGGAATCTGCGCACTCATCACACCAGCGGCTGCCATATCGGCCGCATCCCCCGCAACGAGGTGGATACACCAAGTCTACCGCTCCCCAAAAATGGTGCTCGAGATGGTATTGAAAGGATGGATTGATCGTCAAGGTGTACTTTTTTACCCACCGCCAAAAACACTAACTCTCATGATCTGTAAGATCGCGGGAGTTAAAAGCACGATAAAGATCGATGGGAATATTAAGCTAACCATAGGGATCAACATTTTTATCGGGGCTTGGTGTGCCAATTCTTCCGCGTATTGCCGCCGCAGCATTCGCATTTGTTCAGATTGAATATGCAATACTTTCGACATACTCACACCTAGTTGTTCACTCTGAATGATTGCCGCCACAAAACTCGACATCTCGGGCAGATCTATTCGCTCCGACATGCTCTTAAGGGCATCTCGACGCGTTTTTCCTAATTGAATTTCTTTGGTCACCCTGCCAAATGCGTGAGATAACTCGTTATCCCACTTTTTAGCCACATTCGACATTGCCTGATCGAAACCAAGCCCAGCTTCTACGCAGATCGTCAACAGATCTAACGCGTCTGGCATCGCTTTTTTGATCGAGGTCTGCCGAGTGGTAATTTGTTGATGCAGCCAAAGCTGCGGGAAGTAAAAACCGATCACCCCACCGATCAAAGCGAAAACCACCGACCGGGTAAAGGATTGGTTGAGAATGGTAAACATACACATCGCGAAGGTACCAAACCCTAAAATAGCGGCTGCAAAAAATCGGGAAGATAATAACATCGAGGCTTCAAGTTGTCCCGCCTTCCCTGCCAATTCGATCTTACGGTTAAGGTCACCTAAAACATTTGCTTGAGTATTTTTCGCTGCGGTTTCACCCACTTTTCGCAAGATCGGGTAAATAATTCTTTCTACGAAAGGTTGCGAGAGTTCGATCTCATCCAACGTCGGTGCCATCCCATCGTTCGAGAATTCGTCCAACCTGGCCAGAAAGGCTTCAGATTCCTCTTTTGGGATACGTTGACTGATAAAAATGATGATGCCAATGATCAACAATATCGCGATCAAAACAATCAGTAAAATTCCAGACCAATCCATAGTTAAACCTCAATATCCGCTATTTTCATCATCGCGAAATAGCCCGCCATAATTAAAATAAAACCAGTTCCAAGGGCAGCCCCGCCGCAAACCAAATTATTAAAGAACTCACTCATATACTCTTGGTTGATGAACCATAACAGGGCAAAAACTACGAACGGGACAAACGCGAGGATTTTCCCAGACATAGATACCTGCGAAACCATAACCCTGATCTCGCCTTTGATCTTTATACGCTCACGAATGGTGAAGGCAATGGTATCCAAAATATCCGCTAACGGGCCGCCTACTTCACGCTGAACGTTAATAGCTGTAACAATAAAATCGAGATCTTCACTTGGGATGCGCCGCAAAAGGTTAGCCAGCGCTCTTTCCATTGGGATACCTAATTGCATTTCCTGCACCACCCGCCGAAACTCATCTGAGATCGGAGAAGGCATTTCCTTGCTAACAGATTCAAGCGCTTGCATGGTGGAATAACCGGCTTGCAATCCATTGACCAATAAATTGAGCATATCTGGCAATTGCTGTGAAAAACGAGCCAGTCGCTTGCCTTTTTGTGAGTTGAGGTATTGAAAAGGGAAAATAATACCTATCACAATACCAAGCAAGCCAGAGAGAAGCCGCGGGCCTAGGGATGTCCCTGTAAAAGTAAACCCGAGCCCCCCTAAGAAGAGAGCTAAAATTCCGACCATTGTGATAAATTCGCCAGACTTAAATTTCATATCCGCCTGGGCAAGGCTCTTAGCGACCCGATCCCCAAAAGAGGATTGACTAACCTTTGAATTGACCCACTCGGTGATCACCCGCTTATCAGTTTCTTCGGGCTGCATCTCAACAACATTGCTAAAACTAGTACCTTGTTGGTATTGATCCAACCGTTCATCGATCGCGTTGGTGTTTTCTCTGTTGCTTGTGATCAAAACACCAGCGGCGACCAAAATCAGGATAACTATCAAGCCGACTATAAGGATTAGTATTGGTGACATATTTTTCGCCCAAATCTTCTTAATTTAATAATAGTACAAACCCAATCAAATCGCTTCGAATTGCCCAAAAATTAATGCCGCCTTGTGGCATTGATACCAAATACGGAATTTGGCAGTTGAATTCCGGCTGCTTCAATACGTTCCATAAACCGTGGTCGTAACCCGGTTGGCCGCAATTGACCTATGATCTTTCCATTTTCTAAACCAGTTTGCTCAAAAATGAAAATGTCGGTCGTAGTGATCACGTCACCTTCCATCCCTAACACTTCGGTAATGTGGGTAACTTTTCTTGTTCCATCGCGCATTCTTTCCTGATGACAGATCAAGTTCACCGCGGAGGATATTTGTTCTCGGATCGCCCGCACCGGAAGATCCATACCAGCCATCATCGTCATTGTTTCAAGACGAGAAAGCGTGTCGCGAGGGCTGTTTGAGTGCAAGGTGGTCATCGATCCATCATGGCCGGTGTTCATCGCCTGAAGCATATCCAAAGCCGCCTCATCGCGGATCTCGCCGACAACGATCCTATCCGGGCGCATACGTAAGGCATTAACCACCAATTGGCGAATCGTGATCTCACCTTTCCCCTCAATATTCGGCGGGCGCGATTCCAGCGTAACAACATGCTCCTGCCTCAGTTGTAACTCCGCAGCGTTTTCAATGGTCAGAATTCGTTCATCCGGCGGAATAAAGCCCGATAAAACATTGAGCAAGGTCGTTTTCCCCGACCCTGTACCACCCGAGATCACGATGTTGCAGCGGGCATAAACCGACGCCTTCAAGAACTCCACCGCCTCAGCGGAGATCGAACCAAAGTTCACCATCTGCTGAATGGTAATAGGCGATTTTGAGAATTTACGAATGGTAATGGTAGGGCCGATCAACGAAATGGGGGGAATCACCGCGTTTACACGAGAACCATCCGGCAAACGTGCGTCAACATAAGGGCTCGATTCATCGATACGTCTGCCCAACGGCGAAACGATCCGGTCGATCACTCTTTTTACATGATCGTTGTTCTCAAAGCTGATCGGTACTTTGATCAAGCGGCCTTTACGCTCTACATACACATTCTTTGGACCATTTACCATAACCTCGGTAACACTATCATCATCCAAAACAGATTGCATAGGACCAAACCCAAGAATCTCGGCAATGATCTGCTCAAACATCTTTTGGCGCTCGGGCCGAGAAAGGATGATACTCTCTTCATTCAAAATTTGCTCAAAGGATTGAAGAATATTTTTTTTCAATTCATCTGTTTTTGTAAGGTCCATCGATGGATTGAGATCATTGATCAGTTTATTCTGAACTCTGGTTTTTATGTCAGCGGTTGGATTTCGAGGTTCGGGGGTATTCCCCAACGAGGACCGGCTAGATAATGTCGTTGACGATCCGCTTTGTCCTGGTTTTTTTTCAGTTTTATCAGGCAAAGCAGGTTGCTGAGGTTGTGCGTCTGCATTTGCGCCTTGCCCTTGCTCTAATCGTTTTAATAGTGACATATAAATACTCCGTCTCTTATTAGGTTATTCTTTTTGAGATATTTTTTCAACAATGATCTCTGATAATTTGATAACCTGTTGAGTAACCAATTCCTGATTAGGTTCCTGGGTAAAAGGAATTCCCCGGTTTACGGAGGTCAATACAGTTTTTTCATCCAATCCGATGCTGATCGGAATGACCATTTTTAGATTCTCGCTCACTTTTTCGGTTGTTATCGAAATACGCTTATCAAATTTGTTCATCGCCATGATTATTTTTGATTTTGGGATCTTCAAAGAAGTGAGCAGATCAAGGAAAATTTGGGTATTACGAATAGCCGGAATATCTTGGGTAACCAGTAAAACAATGATATCCGCGTGATCGATCGAAGAAAGCGTTACCTCATTAACAATATGCGGGCTATCAATGACCACATAAGAGTACATCTCCCGCAAACTAGCTAACACAGCGGAATATTGCTCAGGCAGCACATCTTCAGATTGTTCCAATCGCGGGGGGGCGGCTAAATAGCGAATCGATGATTTTGAATGACGCGAAACAACTTCGTCGACGAACTCAGGTTCTAATTCATCCGAGCGGGTAGCCAGATCCAGTATCGAGCTTTTTGCGTGCTCATTAATAAAAACAGGCACATCGCCAAATTGAAAATTGGAATCCAAGATCAACACCGGAGTTTCTTCTGTATTGAGAGCAAAACCAAGGTTCACCGCGATGGTTGTAACCCCTGTGCCGCCTTTTGGGCTGTACACCATGATCACCTTCCCATCACGTTTTTTGAAGGCTACCTGTGTCATATTCTTGAGGAACAAAGCCTGCTCAGCCAATTTAGCTCGTTCAGACCGAGCCATATCACCCGCACGCCGAAGCGCGGAAACAAGGTCATCGGTCATCGGTGGCTTGGTAAGGTAATCGCGTGCCCCTGCTAACATAGCGCGGCGCATATAATTCGCGTCCCCCTGCACAGAAAGAATGATGATCTGAGTTGTTGGATTGGCTCTCCGTACTAGTTCCGTGGCGGTAATACCATCCATATCCGGCATATTGATATCCATCAAGATCACATCAGGATCAACACTTCGAACGATATCAATGGCTTCTTTCCCAGAACCAAACGAACCAACTACTTCAATATCAGGTTCGAATTGAAGTAGTTTAATAATATTCTCTCTGGTTTCGGTTATATCATCTACGATGAAAATGCGGTAATTTTCCGGCATACCAGTGCAGGTTCCTTATTGTAAATTGTAATTTTTAAAATACCTTCGTAAAACTAAGGCGTAGTTGCGTTTGGCAGATTGTTATAGGGCACGTTATCCATGATATACGGAAGTTTTGAAGGTACAGGGATCTGGTATTGGCTCAGCAAGTATTGCAAGGTTGCCGCATCTGTTTCGATTTTGGTTGTATCATCTGGGGCGCGTAATACCATATTGAAGCTTGCTTCAATACTCATTAAATAGGTCAATACAATCGCTTCCTGCGGGGAAACCATCAAGGTAACCACATTTGGAAGATATACGGGGGCTGGAGTTGGAGTTGGTTGACCTTCAACAACGGCAACCTGTTGTGTTCCACCAACGGTGAAATCGCCCACATGCAAGATCTGAATATTTTGGAGCAACATCTGTGAAACGGTACGTGGACGTTGTGGTTCCTGGGCAACGACATAAAACGCTTTGTTCAGCGAATTATCCAATTCCGCCCGGCCTCTCCGCATGATCCAGTCTTTGGTTTCTGCTGATAAAACCTCTCCATTAACCCACGGTTTCAAATCGGAGGTATTGTTCGGTAATTTGCTCTGATAATCCGTATCCACATCATAGAAATTCGTAGTGATGATCAGATTGACCCTATCACCATCCTTGATACCATACGCAACCGAAGACAATTGCGAAACAGGGATAGATACAGCCACCAGCCCTGGCGAAATGGTTTTTGCGGCTTGTGAACCGGTTTGCGCCATACCGGGCCGATCTTGCAGCATATCCAAGGTTAGCGGTAACCCACCTCCCAATTGGAACTTGGCGTATTTCCCGATCACCATGTTCTTATCGATGATCATCGCCGGGTTCATATTATCTTTTGGATACGGCATCGTGCCAAGCACTTCAGCGGTTATTTCTGAATCCATCCCAACCGGTTGGCTCAAAATCACGATGTTTGTCATTTCCTGAGCCGGCGCAGATGTTGTAGAAAGCAAGCCGCCGCCATTACTGATCACAAAAAAGGCGACAACAGCAAGCACAACGATTAAGATGATCAGAATTAATAAGATCCGAGTACCTCTTTTCATATTGCTCTCCTCGAACAAATTTATTTGCTAAATAATTATTATTATTAGTTTAGAACAAGTTGATTAATATTTCAACCAACAAGAACCTCAGTTACAGGAATCATAATGAGTATGACTGTGCCATTAACCTCATCGGATCGATAATTGAACTTACCACCAAACTCAAATACCCTATTCCGAAGTAAATTGATCCCAAAATTACTTTCCTCCGACAATTTATCCTCGGCCAGCCCTTGCCCATTGTCGCTTACTTCTAAACTAATCATATTATTGCTGATTACCAATTTTACCTTTATTAAGCTTCCTTCCGAATGCTTACAAGCATTGGTCAATAATTCTTGCAGCGAGCGAAAGATCATCACCTCTATGGTTCGCTCAAATCGTGAATTACCCCCAGTAACTTCATACACTATCGGAATCCCATTCTGTTCATTGAGGGTTTCAATGTACTGCTGGATCGTAGGGTCAAGGCCAAGGTCATCCAACATCATCGGCCGTAATTCAAAAATATAATTCCGAACTTCCTTCAAGGTTTTAGTCGCCGCCGCTTTAAGTTCCTTTAATTCCACCCTGGCCTTGTTCACATCAATATCTAACAATCGGCTGGCGATCTCAGCCCGAAGGATAAAATTTGCCAAGCCCTGCGCCGGGCCATCATGAATTTGTCTTGATAGCCGGTATCGTTCTTCTTCTTGGGCATTAATGACCAAACTTACTTTCTCAAAACCACTATCCTCACCTATTTTTGCCTTCAAAGAATTGGTTGAAGATTGGTTGAGTAGGTCAAATAAATTGATCAGATTGGTATGGTAAATGTTGAGGTAATGATTTTCGGCTTTTAGTTGGTAGATCTTTTGTTGTAGCCCAAGCATCTTTTCAGAAACAGCTACAAATTCTTTTACAAATTCCACCGTGGAAAAGGTATCCGCTTGTAAGTCAATTGGAGTTGGTGGGTCAATTTTGGAAAGATCAAATTCGGTTCTCGTTAATAATTCAGACGAAGCAATGAAGTTTTTTTCCACCCGCTCAATTTCATTTTGTATAAAAGTTTTAACTGAGTCCATTGAAATATTTTAACATAATTTGTGTCTAAATGATCTTTACCCAACCCATTTTCATTGCGTAAATCACTGCTTGAGTTCTATCCTCTACCCCAAATTTTCGGAAGATGGATGTAACGTGGTTTTTTATAGTTTGTTCGCTTAAGCTCAATGCGTTTCCAATCTCTTTATTGCTTTTCCCATCTACGATCATATTGAGCACTTCCAATTCACGATCCGATAGGGGATGCAATGGATTTCCGGGATCGCTATAAACCTTGCTATAGTGCGTCAATTGCTCACTCAACCA
>CAZSLN010000054.1:0-16660 GCA_964607645.1 uncultured Anaerolinea sp. | reverse complement strand
TCGTTGGTGTGTGTGCTTACGTTGAAGAAACAGATGAAAAAATATTCCTTTCAGTTCAAAAAAAGTGAGTATTTAGAATGTATTTATTGACTGAGTTAAATGTTATTAGTTTGATACTCCTAATTTTGCTTTGGGGGTTTGGCGGGTATCTTCTCATTCAAAAGCATTTTAAGTTACCTAATGAAGAAGCGCCTCTTATTAGCCTCGGCCTTGGTTTGGTTCTTAACGCATGGGTATCCAACTGGTTAGGCAGGTTACTTCCAACCACCTATGCTTTTTGGGCTTCAGCTGGTTTAGTGATTCTTATTGGGCTGATCGTCTCGTTACCGCTACAAATAAAAAGACCAAGTTTTAACAAGTTCCCAATTTTTCAGGTCCTGTTTTTTTCGGTAATGGTGCTTTGCTTTACCCTGATAGGCCGAGGTTTCGGTTTTTTTGACGACCATCAGAATCTCCCTCCAGTATCCATTATGGCGACCGGGGATATTCCACCTCACTTTGCCTTTAATCCCGACTTGATGTTCGGGTATCACTATTTTTTACTTCTCGTTGGCTCCATCCTTGTTCGGGTAACCGGCGCCGGGCCTTGGACGGCTTTGGATATTGCTCGCGGACTAACACTCGCCCTAACGATATTTTTGGGTGGTTTTTTAGCCTACCGAATCACAAAAAATCGTTTTGCCCAAATTTTTTCAATAATCGTCATCTTGTTCGCGGGTGGCGCGAGATGGATCTCTCTTCTCATTCCCGCGTCCTTTTTACGTAATATTTCATCAAGCATCTCGCTTATTGGAACAGGTGCTGATTCTGGACCGAATTTTGTTACAGCTATTTTGAAGACCTGGAAGATCGAAGGCGAAGGCCCATTGCCAATACCTTTTATGTATAGCTCTGGTTTGGATCCATCGTTTAGTATGTTCCATAACGGGTGGGGTACCAGCGCCATCATGATTGTCCTTTTACTTCTGTTGCTGGCTGGCATTCGGAAATCCACATTCATTTCGTGGCTTCCGTTTGTTGTTTTATTAAGTTCTTTAGCTCTGGCGAACGAAGTGACCTTCGCCTTTCTCTATGTCGGTTTCGTTTTATCCGCCGCTTATTGGTCGATCAATCATCGCTCGATTAAACTCCTCTTTGCCGATCGCGGATTTCTATCATGGTTAGCTGTGTTTGTGGTCGCTGGTATTTTCGCCTTGGTTCAAGGTGGAATGCTGAGTGAGATATTTTTTGGATTCTTCAAAAAAAGCGTTGCCTCCCCCACGGATACCTATTTCAAGGTCAGCTTTACTCTTTCCTTACCCGCGATCCTTTCATCCCACTTAGGGAGCCTATCTTTACTCAATCCGTATCATTGGTTACCTATTCTTGGTGAAACGGGATTGGTGATTTTTGCATTACCGTTAGTGGTCAAGGAAATACCCTCATCAATAAAAAAGAATGAATGGCTTGAATCTGCCTGGATCATGAGTCTGTTTGTCAGCTTATTCATGATCTTTTTTCAGTATACTGGTAACGCCGGACCAACTGCCATTTCTAGAATGCAAGCTCATTTTCTTAGTGTCGTTAAAGTTTTGGCTGTGCCGCTAGTGTGGTTATGGGTAAAAAAATACGGCGAGGATGTAAAGCTTGCTGTATTTGGATGGGGCGTAATAACTGTATTTAGCGGTATCGCCCTTTTTGGAGTTCAGATGGCCGCCATGACCCAACCAGTTTACGCCATTTTCCTCAACAATCTTGACGGACAAATGTTCCAACGCAATTGGGATACTCTTCGACCCGATACGATGGTTTTTGACCACGTTTACCCACGATCAGCTACCATTTTTGGCAGACCAATCCGCTCTTCTAAAACGATGGGGGAAACCTTACCAGCATGGAACAAATTAAATAAAAAACCAGATCCTATTTTGATCCATCAGGCCGGGTATGATTATTTTTACTCGGATCTTAGATACCTTCTTAAATACAAAAGTGTGATCAAGGGTGACTGCATGCAGCAAGTGGATAAGATCGAGGTAATTGAAAAGGGTAAATTGCTTGATGGCCGTTACCTATTCGATATTTCTACTTGCGACTAAGAGGAAAAATAGACCATAATTAATAATGTATTGATTCACATTAATCAATATAGGAGGTAATTTTATGAGTAATAAATTGATCTTTTTTGGATGCCTAATGGCTGTACTACTAACTGGTGGCTGTGGTATAAATTCCAATTTTTCGGCTATACAAACCCCTTCACCAGAAAAAACCGAAAGCATCCTCATCGAGGATACAGGCAAACTATCCGCTCTCACCATTAATTTTGGTGGCGGCGAAATGAAACTTGCTAGCGGCTCTTCCCATTTGGTGAATGGAACCGCGATATATAATTTTCCTGATCTAAAACCCGTCGTTGAACAAAAAGACGGTAGGGTTGAATTAAAACAAGGGAACATTCAATTCAAGAATATCCCTGCCAATAATGGCATGGTAAATAAATGGAATCTGCAAATTGGTTCCACGCCACTTGCGCTCAGCATCAACGCTGGTGCATATAAAGGTATCTTTGATCTCGGTGGATTGAGCCTTACAGAACTCGCTATTGCTGATGGCGCTTGTGATGTCACTCTCGATTTTTCTTCACCGAACCCTCAGGTGTTACAGTCCTTTAGCTACAAAACTGGCGCATCCAACATCTCTCTGCTTCATCTCGGCAACGCCAACCTTACCAACTTTATTTTCGATAGCGGCGCTGGTAACTATAACCTCGATTTCTCGGGGGCTTTCTCACGCGATGGGAACATCACCATCCGCTCGGGTCTCAGCAACATTACCCTCACCATTCCAGAAGGCATCAACGCTTCCATCCAAATCGATGCAGGGCTAACCAATATACAGGTTCCAAGAGAATGGACCAAAGTAAATAATACTTATACGCAGGATGGATCCGGGCCTCGCCTTAATATTCTGGTTGAAATGGGCGCTGGAAATTTGCAAGTGGTTCACTAACAACAAATCGGACATAGTTGTCATATTTATATATGACATTTTCCACTTGTCATATCCTTGGTTTAGTTTACAATGGCATAAATTTGATAATATATATCTAATTCGAAAAAATGCTTAGGCTGGAAGAGAAATTATGCAAATTACACGACAGGCTGATTACGCAATAAGAGCGATGTTATATATCGCGAAACTAAAACCAAACGAACGTGCATCTACATCGAACATTGCCAAAGCACAGCAAATTCCTTCTTCTTTTTTGGCGAAGATCATTTCCCAATTATCCATCTCAGGGCTTCTCCATACCTCACGAGGCGCAAAGGGGGGGGTTATGTTGGCAAAAACACCCGCTGAAATTTCTCTGTTAGATGTGGTTGAGTCTATTGATGGCCCAATTGCTTTGAATGAGTGTTCAACCGACGAAAGCAACTGCACTCTGGCCTCAGACTGCCCAATAAAAAGTGTTTGGTGCGATGCGCAAGACGATTTGGTTCAGCGGTTAAAGAGCACAAACTTCGCCAGTTTCATTCCGGCGTAATACGATATCGTTCATTAGGAAAACCGGTTTCATTCGTTGAGACCGGTTTTTTTATTGGTCGTATAATATTTTTATCTATTCTAACCAACTATATGGAGTTCCACTATGAACAATCCCAGGATCGTCCGCGCCCCCCGTGGAAACAAACTCACCTGCAAAAACTGGCTTAGCGAAGCTGCTTACCGAATGATACAAAACAATTTAGATCCTGATGTAGCGGAAAAACCGGAAGACCTGGTAGTTTATGGTGGAAGGGGTAAAGCTGCCCGCAATTGGGAATCGTATGATGCCATTCTTGAATCCTTGATAAATTTGGAAGAGGATGAGACCCTGCTGGTGCAATCTGGCAAGCCAGTTGTTGTCTTTAAAACACATAAAGACGCGCCCAGAGTGCTCATCGCCAACTCGAATTTGGTTCCTCATTGGGCAACTTGGGAACACTTTGACGAATTATCCAAAAAAGGCTTGATCATGTATGGCCAAATGACCGCTGGTTCTTGGATCTACATTGGTACACAAGGGATATTGCAGGGAACCTACGAGACTTTTGGTGCTTTAGCAAAACAAAGAGGTTGGCCTTCTCTCAAAGGTAAGTTTGTGCTTACCGCTGGCTTGGGCGGCATGGGTGGGGCCCAACCACTCGCTATCACGATGAACGAAGGAATTGGTGTTGTTGTTGAAGTAGACCCAGAGAGAGCTGAAAGGCGGCGGGCAATTGGATATGTGGATACAGTTGTCGATTCTCTTGAAGAGGCGATGACGATGGTGGAGGAACACAAAACTAGCGGAGAACCGATCTCGATCGGGCTGGTGGGAAACGCGGCGGATATTTTCGCTGAGCTTGCAACGAGAGGGATCATCCCAGATGTGGTTACCGACCAAACATCCGCTCACGAGGCTTTGTACTATGTACCTAGCGGCCTCAGTGTAACCGCTGCCACCGCCCTTCGTGAATCTGACCCTGAGAAATACAAAAGGATGGCTATGGATTCGATGGCAAAGCACGTAAGAGCAATGCTTGATTTCCAAAAAAAGGGCGCTGAAGTATTTGATTATGGTAACAATATTCGCCAACAAGCCTATAATCACGGCGTGACAGACGCGTTTGAATTTCCGGGTTTTGTGCCGGCTTATATTAGGCCATTATTCTGTGAGGGCAAAGGACCTTTCAGATGGGTAGCGCTCTCTGGTGAGGAAGAAGACATTTTCAAAACAGATCAAGCTATTATGGATCTTTTCCCTAACGATGAGCATTTACACCGATGGTTGAAATTAGCGCGCGAAAAAGTTCCCTTTCAAGGCTTACCTTCGAGAATTTGTTGGCTTGGCTATGGTGAAAGAGCCAAAGCGGGGTTATTATTCAATCAAATGGTGGCGAGCGGTGAATTAAAAGCCCCTATCGTTATTGGGCGTGATCATTTGGATTGCGGTTCGGTTGCCAGCCCCAATCGCGAAACCGAGGCGATGTTGGATGGTTCTGACGCGATCTCCGATTGGGCGATCCTTAACGCGATGATCAACATCGTTGGCGGCGCTACTTGGGTTTCTTTTCATCATGGCGGCGGGGTAGGTATTGGATACAGCCAACACGCTGGCCAAGTGATCGTCGCTGACGGTACACCTGAAGCGGCAATTCGATTAGAACGCGTGCTAACCACAGATCCCGGTATGGGAGTGGTAAGGCATGCTGACGCGGGATACGATATCGCCATCAACGCAGCTAAGAGACATGGCATAAAAATGCCAATGTTACGATAAATTACAGCAGGAGTTTGAAGATCATGACAGAGAAAAAACGTATCGCGGTACTCACCAGTGGTGGTGATGCCCAAGGAATGAACGCGGCTGTTCGGGCTGTTGTCCGCACCGCTATCGATCTGGGTGCGGAAGTTTACGCGGTATATGAAGGTTACCAAGGCTTGGTTCGCGGTGGAGATGGCATCAAAAATCTTGATTGGAACTCGGTTGCGGGAATACTACAACGCGGGGGAACCATCATTGGCACGGCGCGAAGTGATGAATTTAAAACCTATGAAGGCCGGAAATTAGCGGCTTTGCACCTAATTGAAAATGGAATTGATGGCTTGGTTGTTATTGGCGGGGATGGTTCATTGACTGGCGCGAATGTTTTCCACCAGGAATGGCCAACCCTAGTAAAAGAACTTGCCTCCTCGGGAGCGATCACGCCCGCGGAAGCAAAAAAATATCCCACCATTCGCATCACAGGTATCGTTGGTTCCATTGATAACGATTTTTATGGTAGCGATATGACCATCGGCGCAGATAGCGCATTGCACCGCATCACCGAGGCGATAGACGCCATATCCAGTACGGCTGCTAGCCACCAACGCACGTTTATCGTGAAGGTTATGGGGCGAAATTGCGGGTATTTAGCTCTGTTTGGAGCTCTGGCTACCGGCGCCGATTGGGTTTTGATCCCGGAAGCACCACCAGATGTAGAAAACTGGCAGGATGTATTGATCGATCGGCTTAAAGCAGGAACCAAAGCCGGCCGTCGCGATCATATCGTTGTGCTTGCTGAAGGTGCCCGCGACCGAAATGGTAGTTACATTGGCTCAACCGATGTTCAAAACTTATTGGAAGAACGTTTGGGCGAAGAAGTTCGGGTAACCGCGCTGGGACACGTTCAACGGGGTGGAAAACCATCCGCATTCGATAGAAATTTAGCGACACGACTTGGGTATGAGGCTGTAAAAACCTTACTTGAACCATCATCCGATCCATCCCCAATGGTAATGGGGATTCGCGCGAATTCAATCGTTCACTTACCCCTTATGGAATGCGTTGAAAAAACTCAGGCGGTCGCTAAAGCCATTGCGGATAAAGATTACGAAAAAGCGATCTCGTTACGAAGCAGTAGTTTTAAAGAAGCCTTTAGTACTTTAAAAACGATGGTTCGCGCTTTACCGCATAACCCCGACCCACAAAAGAAAAGATTTCGTATTGCCATTCTAAACGCTGGCGCGCCGGCAGCAGGCATGAATACAGCCGGTAGAACCGCTGTACGTTTAGGGTTGGATCAGGGCCATATTTTGCTAGGCATTGCCAATGGCTTTGAAGGTATGACCAAAAATCAGGTGCGTGAGTTGGAGTGGATGAGTGTAAGCGGTTGGGCATCACAAGGTGGGTCTGTTCTTGGAACAAGCCGCAAAATACCAAAGACCAGCGATTTTTATGGGATCGCCCGCACCATCGAAGACAATCACATCGACGCATTGATCGTTATTGGCGGATGGACCGGATACGAAGCTGTTAACACGTTGATGAATGAGCGCAATAACTTCCCCGCTTTCAATATCCCTATGGTTTGCTTACCAGCTTCCATCAGCAACAATTTGCCAGGAACAGAGTTTAGTATCGGCGCTGATACCGCTTTGAACAACATCGTTGAAGCAGTTGATAAGATCAAACAATCCGCTGTTGCTTCGCGCAGGGTCTTTGTTGTGGAAGTGATGGGTCACTCTTGCGGCTATCTTGCCTTGATGAGCGGCCTTGCTACTGGCGCTGAGCGGGTATACATTAATGAGCAAGGAGTTACCCTCAAAGATCTTGCTACTGATATCGATACCCTCAACCGAGGATTTGACGCGGGAAAACGGCTTGGGTTGTTCATTCGGGCTGAAAACGCGAACGCCATTTACACTACCGATTTTATTTGCTCGTTATTTGAGGAAGAAGGTAGATCGATCTTTGATGTGCGTCCCGCCGTATTGGGACATCTCCAGCAAGGGGGCGATCCATCTCCATTCGATCGCATCCAGGCATCTCGCTTGGCTAGATTGTGCCTTGAATTCATCATCAGTGAAGTTGAAAATAAACGAAATAGTTGCTCCTTTATTGGTTTGCAATTGGGGAAGATCGTTTTTCACAATATGAGAGATTTTGATCGCTTCGTAAATCTGGATCAACAAAGGCCTAGTGAACAATGGTGGCTTAACCTTCAACCGATCTCCCAAATAATGGCAAAGCTAGCTCCTGATGTTGAAAATTGACCCGATCTCGGAATGATAAAAAAACCTTTTTCAACGTTGATTTGTTTTGGTAGTGAAAGAATATGAATAATAAAACATTAGCGGTCCTCGAATACAAGAAGATCTTGTCCAAGGTAGCGGAACATTGCTCCTTTTCCGCGTCAAAAGACCTAGCCCTTGATCTATTACCAGACACCTCTTTTGACACCATCAATAAGAAATTAAAAGAGACCAGCGAAGCTAGGATTTTGCTCTCAAAAAACGATGTAAGTGTTGGCGGGGCGCATGATATCCGCGGTAAAGTAAAACTCGCAAATCGCGGCGGAGTATTAGACCCCACCGACTTGCTTGATATCAAATACTCGCTCATTGCCAGCCGGGAATTGAGAGCTTTCTTTCTTGGAAAAAAACAGCTAGTTGAAAAGGTGGATAAATTCAATAAGGCGATCAAGCCAGAGGAGGAATCCCCTGACCTTGACCTTAAGAAATATCAATACCCTTACCTAACCGAGCACGCCGCGCTGATACAAGTACCCCCCGGAATTATTGACCTGATCTCAAAGACCATCTCAGATAAAGGGGAGGTGATGGATAACGCCTCTGACAAACTGCGCTCCTTGCGCGCTGAATTGCATATTGCCAAAAATCGCCTATTGAGCCGGTTGCAGCATTATTTGGGAGATACCAAAACAAACCAAATGCTGCAAGAGAGCTTAATCACCCAGCGAGACGGGCGTTATGTTATCCCGTTGAAATCTGAATTCAAAGGCCAGATCAAGTCTATCATTCACGACCAATCTGCCAGCGGGGCAACCCTCTTTATTGAGCCATTGGCGGTGGTAGAACTGAACAACGAACTGAAAGAAGTTGAATTAGCTGAGCGTAACGAGGTTCGGAGAATTCTCTCCGAACTCAGCGGTCAGATCGGTGTCTTTGAAAACGAGATCAGCGAAAGTATTGACGCCCTCGCCACCATCGATCTCATCTTCGCAAAAGCCAATTATGCCGATCAGATCAACGCGAGCGAACCGATCCTTTTTGACTCCAAGGATATAACTGAGTCAAAGCGTATCTATCTCTTAAAAGCCAGGCACCCCTTGCTTGACCCCAAGACCTCGGTACCCAACAACATCGATTTGCTTCCTGGCACAAAAGCCATTGTTATCACCGGGCCAAATACTGGCGGCAAGACCGTTACGCTTAAGACAGTCGGGTTATTGGTTCTTATGGCCCAAAGCGGTATGCATATTCCCGCCCAAAGCGGCTCCGAGTTATCCATCTTCGATGATGTCTTTGCTGATATTGGCGATGAACAATCGATCGAACAATCTCTTAGTACTTTTAGCGGACATCTTACTAACATAGTCAACATCCTAAAAGAAGCGGATGACCGATCGCTGGTCATTTTTGATGAATTAGGCGCGGGAACCGATCCTCAAGAGGGCTCTTCCCTTGCGATGGCTATCCTAAATAATTTACTCAAAAAAAATATAACAACTTTTGTGGCAACTCACTACCCAGAGCTAAAGACATTTGCCCACAACACTCTTGCGGTCACAAACGCGTCGTTAGAATTCGATGTAGCGACCTTGCGACCTACTTATCGGCTAACCATAGGCCTTCCTGGTCGATCCAACGCCTTGGCCATCGCTTCTCGTCTTGGTTTGCCAGATGAGATCATTCAGGATGCCAAGCAGGGAATCAACCCTGAAAACCTAAAAGCCGATAAATTATTGGACGATATTCGCCGTGAAAGAAATAAGGCCAGCAAGGAACGCGAAAAAGTAACCAAGACGCGCCAAAAGAACGAAGCCCTGAACAACGACCTGGCTACGCGGCTTGAAAAAATTGAAGATGAGCGCCTTGAAACAATCAATAAAGCCAAAGCCGAAGCAGAGCTTGAGCTCGAGATCCTAAAACGCAATATTGGCCGCCTGCGAGCGGAGATGAAAAAACTCCATATGACCACTGGCGATGTGGACAAACTGGAAAAAAAGGTTGAAAAGATCAGTGAAAAAAGCCAACAACCTGAAGTTCGCAAAAAAGTGGTTGAAGAACCGACCAAGGATGTTAAATTCAAGTTGGGCGAAAAAATCTATGTGCGGAATCTCGATAAGGTAGGCATTCTTACTTCGTTGGCCGAAGAAGAGGGTGAAGTGCAAATCGGGAATATTCGTATTCGAACAAAACTCACCGAAATTCAAAAGGTCAGCGAGATCGAAAAACCCGCATTAACAACACTAAATAGCCGACAGCAACGCATAAAAAAAGCCGCGAATAACATAACCATCTCAGCCGATGCCAATATCAAAATGAGCTATAGCCTACCTTCGCCAGGAATTGAATTGGACATCCGTGGAAAGACTTCGGAGGATGGTTTATCGCTTCTTGGTGATTATATCGATCGCGCTTATCTTAGCGGGCTGCCATTTGCGCGCATCATCCACGGTAAAGGTACAGGAAAATTGCGCCAAGAAGTACGTTCTTATCTATCTGGGAATGAGCAAGTGTCGTCGATCGAGGAAGGTCATCCCAATGAGGGTGGTGATGGTGTAACGATCGTAAAATTCATCAAGGATTAGGGAGTGGCGGGGTGGTGTAACTCGCTCCACAAAGCGGCAAAACGAAAGATGCGGGAGCGGATATAGAATAGCCCGGGATCAGAAATTGGACGCTGCTGTTTGATCAGATCCATTGCTTCTTGTGGTTTATATCCTTGCGCGATGAGAATGGCAGCGCCCATCACGACGCTTCGATGCCTTCCCTTGGCACAATGGGAGTATACCTTTCCGCCCTTCGCGATCGCATCCGTAGCGGCATGAACGCCGGTCAATAGTTTCCGCATCGGAATCAAAATGATTGGATTATCGAACGTCTTGAGCCATAAGACATCCATCGGAACAAGGGTGTTATTGGGATATGGCTTTTGACCAAAACGCATATTTATAACTAGCTTTACCCCAAGATCATGCAGGGTAGCGTAATCCTCGCTGAGCGGGGTTGTTCCAATAAACAGGTCATTGGTAATTTTCGAAAAATCTATCATTGAGTTTCACTTTATGAAAAAGAATTAGTTGGTGATAGGGAATTCTAAACCCGTTTTGTGTTAAACTTGGCTGAAATAATTTTTTAGGAAAAAACTATGTCTTACAATGGATTACTTGATAAGTACGGCTCTTACCTCAACCTGCCTGCTCACACTAAATCAGTCACTTTGCTAGAAGGAAACACACCTCTCATTCCCGCAAAGGCCCTTTCCAAATTTATGGGAAGAAACTTTGATCTTTTCATCAAGTATGAAGGGTTGAATCCAACAGGTTCATTTAAGGACAGGGGAATGACAGCAGCCGTGAGCGAAGCCGTTGGCCGCGACGCGCAAACTGTTATTTGCGCCAGCACAGGCAACACCGCCGCTTCAGCTGCCGCCTATGCCGCTCGGGCTGGGATCAAATCTATTGTTCTTATCCCTCAAGGCAAGGTGGCAACCGGCAAACTCGCCGGCGCAATTGCATATGGGGCAAAAGTATTACAAATCGATGGATCGTTTGATGATGCCCTAACGATGGTAGTGGATATTTCGAATAAACATCCAATTTGCTTGGTCAATTCGATCAACCCTTTTCGCATTGAAGGGCAAAAAACCAGCGCCTTTGAGATATGTGAAACGCTCGGCAATGCTCCCGATGTATTATGCATACCGGTAGGAAATGCCGGCAATATCACCGCTTACTGGGCTGGATTCAAACAGTTCCACGAGATCAAATCCACCCAGCTGCCAATTGTATTGGGTGTTCAAGCTGAAGGCTCCGCGCCGTTGGTTTTAGGCCACCCGGTTGAAAACCCCGAAACGATCGCGACCGCCATCCGTATTGGTAAACCAGCGCGCGGCGAACAAGCTATTGAAGCAGCTGAACAATCCGGCGGCAGCATCACTGCGGTAAGTGATGATGAGATCATTGAAATGCAGAAAGTACTTGCCGCGCTCGAAGGTATATGGGTTGAACCTGCCTCGGTTGCCGGCTTGGCTGGTCTTTACAAACAGATACAAAAAGGCATCTTTGACCCAAGCGGAAAAACAGTGGTTGCTGTGTGTACTGGCCACGGGATGAAGGATCCCGATATCATTACCAAAGGTTTTAGCCACCCTCAAATCATCAACCCTGATATCGCTTCGCTCGAACAAGCGATCTTGTAATCGAAAGCTGTTTTTAGCAAAAAGGTCATTATGAAAATCCACGTCAAAGTTCCCGCCACTACTGCCAACCTCGGCCCAGGTTTCGATGCGATCGGTTTAGCCTTGAACCTTTGGAATGAAGCTGAGTTCATTACGACGAACGATGGGAAAACTACCGTCACCATCGTTGGTGAAGGAGCTGGCAAATTACCCCTTGATGAGAAAAATTCCATTGCCGAAGCCGCCAGTTTGATCTACAAATTCGCGAAAAAACCATTTACCGGTTTACAGATCAACTGTACCAATCGGGTTCCTCTTGGATCAGGCTTAGGCTCTTCTTCTGCGGCAATGCTAACCGGTATGCTCGGCGCTAATGGTTTGCTGGGGTATCCGCTCACTGATGAGGAAGTTTTAAAACTTGCCATTGAAACCGAAGGGCACCCTGATAACGTCGCCCCGGCCATGTTGGGTGGACTGGTGGCCTCCATCGTTCACAACGACCGCGTTTTATCCATCAAATTACCAGCCAGAGCGAATCGATCACCTATTCATGTCACCATCGTCCTGCCTGATTTTGATTTTCCAACTCATCAAGCTAGGGCGATTTTACCGCAACAAGTTCTGCGCAAGGACGCCATTTTCAACATTAGCCGCTCCATTATGGTTACCGAAGCTTTACGAACGGGCGACCTAACCCTGCTCGGAAACGCCATGGAAGACGCTTTACACCAACCATATCGTCTACCGCTAATCCCTGGCGCGCAAAAAGCTATGGAATATGCCCAAAAAACTGGCGCAGCGGCTGTAGCGCTTTCTGGCGCTGGCCCAAGTCTGATTGCCTTCTCTTCGAAGGTTGATAAGAAGATTGGACTAAGCATGCAAAAAGCCTTTACCGAAGCGGGGCTTACCTCACGGATCTTTGAACTCGATCCAAGTACTGAAGGCGCCGAGGTAATGATCTTTTAAATGATATCTTCTACAATCGCTGGGAAGGTCGTTCTTATTACTGGTGCCGGCAAAGGAATTGGTAAACGATTAGCGCTCGCGCTTTGCCAAAAAGGGGCTATTGTGGCAGCCAACGACATCACTCCGATCAACGTTGACCCCCTTGTGGAGGATTGCAGAAAAAACGGCGGAATCGCCAAAGCCTACATCCATGACATCGCAAAAAAGGTAGACCTGCAAACGATGGTCAATAACTTGGTTGATGACCAAGGTCGAATCGATATTCTGATCAACACTGCAAACGTCAATTTTCCTGGCAATATTTTAGACATTGATGAATGGGATCTGCATCGAATTTTTGAGGTAAATGCCATCGGAACCCTTCTCACAATCCAATCGGTAGGCAGGGTCATGCGCGCCGCCGGAAACGGGATGATCATAAACTGCGCGCAAATAAAAAACGATTCAACCGCAAGTTATATCGCCAGTAGGTCCGGCTTGAATAATTTACGAAGCGCTTTGGCGGAAGAGTTTACTGCCTACGGGATAAAGGTTGTTACTACGATAACAAACGATCCCTACAACGAAATCTTCTCTTTATTTTCTTGATCCTCACTTGAAATTTTTTCGTTTTCCTTATAATGTTAAATAAAAAGGAGAACAAAAAATGATCAATAAACTTTTGGCAGACGCGATTAATGAACAGATCAACCGTGAATTCTTTTCTTCCTATCTCTACCTTTCCATGGCAGCCTACTTCGACACAATCGGACTAAAAGGCGCCAGTGGCTGGATGCACATCCAATCCAACGAAGAGCGCGAACATGCCATGAAGCTAGTAGAACACCTTTCCGCCCGTGGAGCTAAGCTGGATCTTAAAGCAATTGCCCAACCGAAAGCAGAATGGAAAGGCCCTATGGATGCCTTCAAAGCAGTTTTGGAACACGAACAATTCATCACCAATTCGATCACTGATCTTTATGAGGTGGCTGTAAACGAGAAAGACCTTCCCGTTCAGTTCCTATTACAGTGGTTTATCAATGAACAAGTTGAAGAGGAAAAGAACGCCTCCGATATTATCAGCAGTATGGCCCGCATTGAGAACCACGAAACCGCTGTGTTACAACTCGATCACCAACTAGGCAAACGAGGACACTAAGCATTATTTGGCCCTGAAAATTAGTTTTCAGGGCCTTTAATTATTATGAAAAAATTTATGGTCAGACCAATCACGGAATCCGATTTTTCGGATTGGCTGCGCATGCGGCTTCTACTGTGGCCTCATCATTCGGAAGAAGAAATGACTTCTGAAATGATGGAGATGTTCGCGACAACAAACGAAACCCCTGTTTTTATCGCGGTGGATGACAAAAAGAAGGCTTTTGGATTTTTGGAAGGTGGAATGCGTAAGTACGCGGATGGATGTTCCACTAGCCCGGTTGGATATATTGAAGGGTGGTACGTTGAATTAAATTTTCGCGAGCAAGGCGTTGGGGGAGAATTGGTATACGCCTTTGAAGCTTGGTGTAAACAACGGGGCTTACATGAAGTGGCTTCAGATACATGGCAGGACAACCTGATAAGCATCACTGCCCACACTAAGCTAGGGTATACTGAAGTCGAGCGGCTGGTCCATTTCTCAAAAAAAATACTGAGTTAAAATCCCTTCTGGTCTCACACTCTACCGAAAACACCGGGCAATCACCCCGGTTTTTCTTTGAAAGGCTCTCTTTATGCAATATATCGGCGAGCTCGCGGCATTGTTCACATCCTTCTGTTGGTCTTTATCAGCGGTTGGTTTTACGATGGCTGGAAAGATCTTCGATTCAACATCTATCAACCGCATCAGGGTCTCTCTCGCGTTTCTGGCTTTGCTAGCGATCAATTTCTTCGTATTAGGACAAGCTCTTCCCCTCAACGCCACCATGGAACGCTGGGGCTGGCTAACATTATCCGGAATTGTGGGTTTGGCGATCGGTGATTTTTTCTTATTTAGGTCCTACCAATTGGTTGGTCCCAGAATTGGTTTATTACTACTCAGCTTGGCCCCTGTTTTTAGTACTTTTATCGCCTGGTTATTTTTCAGAGAACGCCTTACTCTTCTGGAAATTGGCGGCATCGCTGTAACGCTCGCAGGCATCGGTTGGGTTGTTTTGAGTAAATCAACAAGTAAGGTTGATGAAGAAGCAATTCGTTTATCAACAAAAGGCATTTTGTTCGGGGTGATAGCAGCACTTGGGCAGGCGACTGGTCTAATTCTTTCTAAGCAAGGAATGGCGGGCGATTTTTCTCCCTTTGCCGGAACAATCATAAGACTGAATGCCGCCATAATCTTCTTATGGATCGCAGCTTTTCTTCAAAAAAACGCAACAACGACTTTTCAACGCGCAAAACAAGAACCCGCTTCCTTTGGCTGGGTTGCCTTTGGAGCATTTTTTGGACCGGTCATCGGGGTTTCGGCTTCTCTGTTTTCCATTCAGCACGCAAATATTGGCATCGCCTCTACCCTAATGGCGCTTCCTCCGGTGTTTATGCTGCCGATCAGTTATTTTTTTTTCCATGAGCGGTTCGGTTGGCAAGCAGTTGTTGGTACGCTGTTGGCGATCTCTGGCGTAGCAATTTTGTTGGTAATATAATTCTTTAGGTTCCCAAATACGATCCAAATGATAGAAATAAAAAAGCCTTAGAAAGGCTTTTTTAAATTTTACAAAACAGATACTCAAACCCTTCGAACCTTCTTTAAGTTACGAGTTTTGTTTGGATTATCTGTCGTAACTTTGCTTGGATCGAGTCCCAATTTTCATTGGCATTCACTACCACCCATCGTTCTGGTTCTTCCTTTACCAATTTTAAGTAACCATCCCTTACTCTCTGATGAAAATCCAAAGTAAAGGCATCTAATCGATTCCACTCATCCTGATTGCTTTTCCGCTTTAACCCAACCTCTACATCGAGATCGAGCAAGATCGTTAAATCAGGTTTTAAGCCAGTCGTAGCAAATTGAATAATCCCTCGTAACTCATCCAAGGGAATGATCTGATGTCCATAACCTTGGTAGGCTAGCGTGGAATCATAAAATCGATCACATAAAACGACATACCCTTCGGCCAGTTTAGGACGAAGCATTTGTTCTACGATCTGCGCTCGGGCAGACTGGTACAGCAAAGCTTCGGCACGTGGGTGCATTTCTGTGTTCTTTAGGTCATGTATCACATCGCGGATCTGTTCACCGATCGATGTACCGCCGGGTTCGCGCGTGGCATATACTTTTCTACCCTGGTCGGTCAACCAATCGGCAAGAGGTTTTAAGTGGCTAGTTTTTCCAGATCCTTCAGGACCTTCGAGAGTGATGAACATTATTTTTACAACCAGTCTTTTCTTTAATCTCGATAGACCCTAACGTACCGACGCGGTTCTTTGCCTATCGAGTGTGAGACAAGGTCCGCTTCTTTTACCATTTCGTGTTGGTATCTACGAATGATCGAATTTGCCGGTGGAAGATCAACATATTTTTCACCATTCAAAACCGCCATAATGGCTGTTTTGGTTACTTGACCATACTCGATCCCTAGATCCTCAATTTCCTCAGGCTCATCTCCGGGCGTTATATTGAATAAACCTGCCAAGAATTGCTCGATCTGATTGATGGTGTTGGAACGCAATACATAGATGGGCATACCTCTTCGCTCTGCTTCAACGATGGTGGCTTGGTGATCTCGGTAATAGGATCGTAAGGTGATGAGAGCATCGGCTTCATCGATGTTTCGAACCATGATCGCGGGAACATTGATACGTTTGGAGGCTTGAAGAAGGCGATTGCGAGCTACACCATAGGGAAATATTTTTTTAGCATGGATCGGTCGACGTTCTCCCAAAGCTTCCTCTTCAGGATAATGCGGCGATTCTACTACGGTGTGGGTAATTTCCTGCGCGATGGGCTTGCTTTTTTGAGTTGGTGTCTGGGTTTTCCCTTGGATCTTGGGGCCGCCTTTTACCTCCGCGCTATGTTCGATTTCAGAGATG
>CAZSLN010000053.1:0-17271 GCA_964607645.1 uncultured Anaerolinea sp. | reverse complement strand
GCTGGGAAAAAAGCCTTAGCGTATAGTTTGGCTAGCGGATTGATCTCGATTGCGGATGATTCTGGATTGGAAGTAAATGTATTGGATGGCGCGCCGGGGTTATACTCAGCCAGGTTCTCGCCGAAAAAAGGGGCTACCGACGCTGACCGGCGGCAGTACCTACTAGAGCAATGTGCCGGAAAGCCAAAACCTTGGAAAGCTCTTTTTCACGCAACCGTGGCTATCGGTTACCCTGATGGCAGGTTGGTTTTCACTGAAGGGAAATGTTACGGAGAGATACAAGCTGCAGAGAAGGGTGATTGCGGGTTTGGCTATGACCCTATCTTTGCCATTCCGGAATTATCTCGAACAATGGCAGAACTGTCGATGGCAGAAAAAAATGAGATCAGCCATCGGGCGCTCGCCGTCAAAAAAGCGATTCCATATCTAATTGGGTGAGGGTAATAATCCTGGTTTGTAGTCGATCTTTTCAAGAAAGTTGCGTATCAGAGTGGTGACCTGATCGGGTTGCTCGAGCAAGACCATATGGCCGATACCATCTAGGATGTGACACTGTGAGCCTTTGATCCGTTTGTTCAACTGCAGAGAGTGTCCGAAGGATATCATTCGATCGTTTGAACCGCTGATGATGAGGGCGGGAAGGTTGATCTCTTCAATTTTGGCGGCGAGATCAAAATGCGAACAAGCGTAAAAATCATTGTACAGAACGGTGGGGCGAAGCAAAAGCAGCCTTTGGTAAGCAAGTTCCTTGACTCTCGGCGAGATGTTTTCGCTAAAGGAGAGCTCGATCACTTTTTGAACAAACCTCCCAAAAGAGGCTTTGCTATCGTAGGTCAATAAAAAATCAGGGGAAACGCTAATGTTGGCCGCGGTGCTTAACAGACCGATGCCTAACAGCCTTTTTGGAGACTGTACAGCAAGCAATAAGGCAATGGCTCCCCCCATAGAATGTCCTATAACCACCGCTCGCCCGATTTTTTGAGAATCCATAAAGGCAAGTACCGTGTCCGCTAATTCTGGAATTGATTGGTGGCTGGGTTGGTCTGATTTTCCATGACCGGGCAGGTCTAAAAAATAAAAACGTTGATCGCGCGATGATCGAAGTGAAGCCGGCCAAGATAATGCGCTCCCCCCAGCCCCGTGAATGAAAATTACTGGAGCTTTAGAAGGAAGAATGGCTTTTTCAACAGGGAAAGTGTTGTTCGGCATTGCCATAAAAAATTACTAAGTGTTCTTAGTTTTGTGTTGGTGATTGTGTAAAATGTTTGCCGCTTCATCGGAAAGAGGAACTCGCAGATGAATTGTGGTTCCCTTATCAGGTGCAGATACAATGTTTAGAACGCCATTTAGCATTTCTGTGCGTTCCTTGAGGTTGATCAACCCCAAACTACCTCGTTTATCATACGATTTATTCACTTCCACCAAATCAAAGCCAATTCCATCATCTTTTACTTCAATATCCACAATATCATTATTTTCTTTTGTTGTGGTTATTGTGATCCAAACGTGTTCGGCGTTGGCATGTTTTCGGGCGTTATTGACAGCTTCATCAATGATGAAGAAAATGACACCGCTTTTACTAAGATCGATGCGGCTAGCAATTTTTTCATCAAGTTTAATAATTACATTCTTGTCGTACATTTCCTTCATCTTTTCGGCAATGGCTCTGACCGCGGCTGCTAAGCCCTCGGTTTCTAAGATGATCGGGCGAAGAGTGAAAAGCATATGGCGAATTTCTTTGGTGGTTCGGCGAGCTAGGTCCTCGATCTTTACCAATTCCTCAGAGGTCATCACGGGATCTCGTGACAACATTCGACGGGCAAGGTTCACGCGCATCGCGATGGCGGTAACACTTTGGGTTGGGCCGTCGTGCAGATCTCGCGCTAATTTTTTCCTTGTTTCTTCTTCTACTTCCGCGATTTTTTCTTTCTCGTCTGAAATATCCTGATACAACTTAGCGTTTTGTATAGCGACCAAAGCTTGACGGCCGACGATGCCTAAAATATCACAACGTTCCTGAGTAAAATACCCTTTTTGCGGGTGGCCGAAAAGCATAATACCATACACATCATATCCACTGACCATCGGCAAGCAGTAGAAAGAATTGCAGGAGGCGAAGGATTCAATTTTGGTCAACTCGGGGTCATTGCGAGTTGAATCAAAGACTAAAGGTTGAACCACTTGCCGTACTTCGTTGAGGATCCCAGAGTTTCCTGAAAACACGAGGGTCTTGTCGGTAGCGGTTAGTTGCCGGGATGAAGCAATCTCAAAAACATCGTTTTTGTGTAATAAAACGACGCTGACGATCGATTCAATACCATCGGGGGAATTTGAACGGCCAGCCGGTGAGTCGATGGAGAGCGCATCAACACTTAGGTCGAGTGCCGCGTCCAAAACGCGATTGTAACTTAGCATCGATGTGAGCGTGGTTGATAGGTTGTAGATCGTTCGTATTCGGGTGGTTTCCGCGATGTGTTGTTTTTCGCGTTGTTGGATCTGCCAAAGTCGGTTTTTTTGGATCTGGTTGTAAGAATATTGGCTGGTAAGACCAAAGAGAAAACCATATACCAAAGTGTAAAACATCGCAAAATTTTGGTTTACCGGAAGGGAAGAATCAATAATATGAAGCAGTGCGATGGGAAAGGTTGTGAGAAGAGAACCCTTGAGGTTGTAGTATAAAGCGGCGGTAGAGATCGGAAGGAGTAAGATCAAAAAAATTGTTAGGAGGGAAGGACTGCTTAGGAGCGAGAAAGAAACCGCTAGGCTCAAATCAAACCCTAGGCTGATCTCACGATGCCGTATCAACCGTTGACTTTGCCCAGCCAGCCACATCTGAAACAAGTTCCACGCAACGAATAGGATCAATAACAAGTTGGCTGGCTGCAATAGCTGACCAACCAAGGACAAACTGATGGTCGTCCCTAGCAAAAAAATCCAACGAAGGGAGACAACATAAAAATCTACAATGAAAGGTGATTCGGTTCTATACATTAATTAATTATAGCCATAACTTCCCAAAACCGCTATTAATTGGTCGATTTTTCTTTTAATCAAGTTTTTTAATTGGATTATTCGAGATTCAATTACTTTTTTTTACCCTGCCAGCTCATTCCCTATTGGTATTGAACAACGGGTTAAAAATACTCCCATTTTTTCTGAGTAAACGCTATGTTCTTTACCCACCGACTAGATATCTTTGTTGATGATTTGATTATTGGATGTATCTTAGAAATTTCGTCAATGATCAGACCAATTTGATCTGACTCTGCTAAAGCTTAGTTGTTGTTATAAGAGGCTAACCAGAATGGTAAACCTTATTCTGAGTACCCCATTTTTTGCAGGATCGATCCATACTTCCCGTAAAAGAGTTTGAGTTCCTCTTCTGAATACGATTCGCGGAATCGGCCAATTTGGCCTTTGAAGAAGTGGGTGCCCTGCTTACCTTGAACGCTGCCTGCGGGTTGGTTTTTATTCGTAATAGTTTTGATCCGTTCGTCGGCGGGGTTCAAACCAAGGAAAGTGATGATCTTTTTTCCTTCTCCATCGAAATCAGCCAGTAGGTCTTCGTACCTTGTTATGAGGACACCCGGAACTATGTTCCAAGCTTCCCAATCTTTTATGTAGGGGTCAAAAAAATCCATTGCTTGCTTAAAATCAGTAAGGTGTGAGAAAGAATTTGCCCTACCTTGTTTCTCCAAAACTCGTTGACCATAGTCGTGAGCTGATAACATAGCATCCCGCGGGTCACGGTAAACGTACAGTGGGCGAATAAGGCCAATTGAGACGAAAAAACGTAGCCAAGGGGTTGGGCCAGAATGTGCTTTTATCACGAAAGTATGCCCTAATAGGGTAGGTATAGAAACCATCAATAAACGACGAAGGCTTAAAACGCCAATATTGCAATTTACTTCGGTAAGAATTTTTTGAAGGCGGAACGTTGAACGGATATCACGGGCGTCATCGCAGCCGGTGGTAGACATTAATTCTTTAATATAGTTGTAATGCCAGCCCGAGCCGGCTCTAGGCATTCCGATTGCTAAGATGATCATGTTCAGGTAACCTTGTTCGAAATTATGCCGGTTAAAATTCCGGGCAGGATCCATATTTCAGGCATCGCGAGGGAGTCTTGAGAAAAGCATAAAAGGAATATTGTCACCATTCCAAACAGTCCAGCTGTGCCAATCCAATTGTAACCGCTCCTTTGTTCAGGGTCTTGCGAACGGATCAACTTCAGGGTGATCGAGATCATATAAATGAGAAAGACAAGATAGATTGAAAAGCCGAGTATTCCGGTTTCAGCCAAGAAACGGACCAGCAAATTCTTGGGGTTAGGGAATATGTTGGTGCTTGGGCTAAGTTGGCTGGCGATCTCAGGGTTGCCAGCCAAGGCCCAATCGGGCATGTTCTGGTAGACCCAAAAACCACTCGCGCCAAACCCTACGCCAAAAATGGGATGTTCTTCAAAGGCAGAAAGACCAGCATCAATATACGCAAAGCGGGGGCCGAGATAGGCGTTTTGTAGGTACTCAACAATACTCTCCGCGTTGTTTTGTGCGAAGGCGGCGATATAACCCTTATCTGCCAAGAAGAAACCGGCAGAAGTGATAATACCGATGACCATGATCACGATCACAACTCGAAGTATCAATTTTCTGAGGTCGAGGTGATTTTTTTGTTCTCGACGGATTCCAAGCAAGAACCAGCGCCAAATTGACAGAAGTTGGGTTTTCCCAGTAAACAAGTAAGTGATGATGACCCCAACCAACACCATTGCCAAACCTGAACGGGAATAGGTGAAGAAAAGCACCACAACTGAGGCGGCTAATAGCAGCGTATTGAGTGGATCAAGGTTGTTGGTTATCTCGCTAATAACTGAGAGTTTGGAGTAAAAACGGTTCTTCCAAGGTTTGAAGTTGTGGATAAAGGTCGCAAAAAGCCAAGGCAGATAAATGGTTGCTAATTGACCAGCTAACCAGCTTGGTTCAAAAGCAAAACCAGAAGATCGTTTGTTCTTCACCAATCCCCGGATAGAAAACAAGTTTTGTACCTTATTAAGTTCACCGCGGTACCCTGAGTTCAAACCAACGAATTGGACCATCGCCCAGAATAGCGTTAGTACCAGCCCAACCATCAACCAGCGTACACTGAATTTAACATCCTCAACCGTCCGGTTCATCTCCACCGCGCTAACGAAGAAGGCGATACCAACCGCTAAAGTGACAAGAGATCGAACGACACGGTCTAGATAATTCACTCCGCCAAGATCCACAGGTGGGGTGATTCCACCGATCGCGCTGGAGATCAAAACAGATAGAACAAGCAAGACCAGCAGATATACCCCGACAGAAAGAGGGTTTCGTGCGCTTTTTTTGAGATAGCGTAAGCTGATCAAAGGGAGTAAGAGCAGCAGAGGATAGATCGCTAGGGGGCGTACTACGGTTCCGGCTCCTAACAACGGGATGTACTTAAAGCTAGTTACCGGCAAGCATACTAATAATGCTGCCCATAGGAATTTTGCCCAGCGTTCACGAAGTTCTTCAGTCACGCTTTCTTCCAAAGGGGGTTGCCTGCCAAAGCAGTGAAAGGAATAAGCCAAGCAACGCCCCTGCTAAAATGAAATAAGCTGGCTGTCCGAGTTTTTCTACAGGAAGGTCATCAGACTGGCTGATTGAAATATTGGTTCCAGCGAGCAAGCCCTTACTCTGTTTTTCAAGATCAAGCTTTTCTAGCAACAAATTCTGATCTGAGGGGGAATTCTCAAGCTGTTTGTTGATCGCGCTTAATTGGTTTTCGATCTCGATATCGGTACTGGCTTGTTCCGCAAAAGAGATTGCCCAGCGGCTGGCAAGATCTGCCGCTTGGCTTGGCGTGACCGCGGTAGCATAAAAGTGCCACCCGCCATCCTTGGGTTGGCTAAGTTCAAGAACCCCGCCGCGTAAGGATTCTATTGTCAGAGCAGAATCGGTAACGAAGGGCAAAAGCGTTTCATCCGCTAAGGCAAGTTCTTCCAATTTACGAGCTTCTCGTTCAAGAAAGTAAAAGATCTCGTTATCGGGCAAGCCAGCCCAAGTTTCTTCAATATTAAAATCTACCACCACAGTAGCTTGGGCGCGATAGCTCGCTGGTAGTAGCAAGGATAAGCTACCGCCAAGCAGCGCGCCGGTCAGCATTGCAAACATCCAAGCAACCCAGGTGTTCTCCTGAAAGGTTTTTTTCATATTAACTTTTGCTCAATTTTCTTGACCGATTCCAGGCGATCAACGGAGAGAGGAGCTTTCGGAGGTAATATTTTGCCACAATCGTCGCGAAGAAGCTACCGCCATCACGATAATGCACTTTGAGCATTTCCGGCCAACAGCGGTCATCCGCGGCGATGGTTTTGGCGTTGGTGTGCAAACGAAAGTTAGCCCATATCTTGCCGGGTAAATGCACAATTTTGGTCACCTTTGCGAGACGAACCCATAAATCGTAATCCATGGCAAAGAAGAAGTCAGGATCTAAAGGACCAACTTTCCGCCAAAGCTCTGCTCTAAAAAAGGCGGATTGTTGCGGAATGTGAACGTACCCGGTTCGTAGTTTGGCATAATTCGTTTGGGCGGATGGGAAGGTACCTATCTTGTTGCCAGAAACACCAATAAAATTGGCATCGCCATAAACCAAACCCACATCAGGGTTCTTTTCAAAAAAATCTACTACTTCTTTAAAAACTCCCGGCTCATAGGTATCGTCAGAGTTGATCCAGGCAAAGATATCACCGTTTGCCTTATCAAAACCTTTATTTAAGGCATCGGTTTGACCATCGTCCGGTTCAGAAACCCAGTGTGTAAGTTTTTGCTCATATTTTTTGATGATATCCACTGATCCATCTAAAGAACCGCCATCCATAATAATGTACTCAATGTTGGGATAATCTTGTTCCAAAACGGAGCGGATGGTGGCTTCGATGAACCGGGCTTGGTTGAAGGAAGGGGTAACGATAGAGACACGCGGGGTATTCATTCTTTCTTGTTCTCCAAATCAAAGATCACATACCCGTCGCCTTCGGCAAAAACGGGGTACCTATCTAGGATCAATTGCTTGATCTCTGGTTGGTCATCGAGTTTGCCCATTTGGGTGACGACAATATACTTTTTTCTAGCCACTTTTTCGTCAAATTTCTCAGTGATGTCGATCTTCCTGCCATCCAAAGCGCGCAGATTCAATTCAGCGTCATCCAGCCAGGATTCCACATCCTGCCAGCCCCAATAGGCTAAGCGATATCCATAGTCCTGCGAAATGGTTAACACGGTTCCGGGATTTCCAAGTTTTTCACCGATCGCTGCCCAGTATCCAACATCTGATCTGTAATCATTACGAGCCAATTCTACGCGGATATTCCAGAGTTGAATAACAAGCAAGGTAGTAAGAAATACCCCAAGAAACAGCTTCGGAATAATATTCGTGCTGTTCTTCGTGATATTTGCTGCGAACATTTCCACTACTGGCGCGAGAGAGATAGCGACGATGGGAATAAGGAATAGCTGGTAATAATCGTGGCTACTGATGTGATAAGCAAAGGTAAGCCCATAGAGGACATACCCGATCCATAACCCCATTAGGAGTTTTTTTGCTGGACCAGTAACAATGAGAACGCCAAGGAGTGCCACAAAAAAAGGTGTGAACCCAGTAACACCTTCCACCATGTTCTTCCACCTGAGGTAGAAAGCTGGATCGAGCCATAGACCTGGAAAGAAGCGGAAGGCAAATTGTTGGCCGAGGAACCCAGCGGCGAAAACACCGTAAAGGGTGTAAATTCCGGTTGGAAGTACTGATAATCCGGCAACCGCCCAGGTTTTGGGATTCTTGATATGAAATTTGAGACCATGTACAAAAAGAAGGGCGAAGATACTAAAAAAGATGGGGAAGACCGATACATTCTTTACCAACAATGCCAGACCATTGAACAATCCAGCGGCGATTGCCCATTTCCAACACTTGGTTTCGATCCAATTATAGGTAGACCAAACCCCGAACATGATCAAGCTCACCATTAACGGGTCTGGCTGAAAAACCCGGCTGGCGATGGCGGCATAGGGCAAGAAGAAATAAAAACCTAACGCGAAAATCGCCCCTGTCCACCCCGCTATTTTTCGAGAGAGAAGCAAAACAGGTATTCCGGCAATGATCCAGAAGAAGATGGAGTACATTCGGGCAATCGCTAAATTCTCACCAAAAATGAGGTATGTAAAGGCTGTGAGTTGTTCAATAATGGGGGGTTCGATCACCTGCGTGGCTTGCCATTGGCGAATCGCTATTTGGGTGTGTTCGTTGGTTGAGGCATCTGGCAGCATCGAGTAATACATACCGCGTGCTTTAAGGGCTGAGAACAATTGTCGGGTTGGGGCAAAATCGAGTGGGAGGTCGGATAGGTCATAAAGGCGGATGCCGATGCCTAAGACAAACAGCATGACCACTGTGAAAAAGATCGATGCCTTTTTCCCAAAATACCAATCAAAATTCTCAGCTGAGTTTGTTGTCATGAAATTTCTTTCTTCGTATTTTCTTATACAGATCTTTGATCGAATGAAATCCCAATAAAGATAAGATGGCAAGGCCGATCCTGCGTATCTCCTTCAAAGCGACCGATGGATCAATAATTATAGCTTCCCAATAGGCATTTAAGGCTTGGATGACATTGTTACCCTCAAGCAAGTAGTAAGCGTTGAAACGATGAGCGCCACTGAGAATCGCTTTTTTATTTTGAGCAAAGAGGTCTTTGTACTCGGTTGAATTATTCAACCAATCAACGATACGATAGGCTTCTTTGCCGAACTCGGTGGGTTGGGCAACGTTTTTCGCTTGGGGATGGTACCGGGCGGCCGCCAAAACCTGTGGGATGTAGCGTATCTTCCCTTGGCGAGCGATTTTGAGCCACAATACATGGTCGAGCAAATAATGATATTGTTCATCCAGATAACCGGCTTTTGCCAACGCTTTTCGCCGAAAAAAGACCGCGGGCTGGCTGATGATATGGAAAGCCATCAGATCCACAAGCTCGTATTGCTTGAATCGTTGAATATTGATGGTATCGCCATGTTCATCAATGGAAAGAACATCCCCATAAACCAACACAACATCTGGGTTTTCCTCAAAGACTTCCATAACGCGCTCGAGGGTATGCGGAAGATAGACATCATCCGAGTTTAGCCAGCCAACCAACTCGCTGGCGGTAATTTTCATACCCTTATTGATGGCATTCGCCTGCCCAGTGTCTTTTTCGCTGACCCATGCGCTGATGTTGTCCTGATACTTCTCGATAATAGAAACACTCTGGTCGGTCGACCCACCGTCGATGACAAAATACTCGTCTGGGGGTGTGCTAGAGGTGATCACCGAGCGTATTGTCTGTTCCAAAAACGCGCCTTGATTATAGGAGGGGGTGACGATAGAAATACTCATTTGATCGGTTTCGTCAGGTCAAACAATATGAAGGTGTTCTTTTCAAGGATCACCGGGAAACGTTCGCGAAGGTAGATGAGAAGATCGGGTTGGTTTGCCAGCTCTTTAAAATCGGTGATGAGGAAAAAGGATTTTTGTTTAGCTAACTCCAAAAACTCCTTATCCAGCTTTTTGTATTCAGTAGATGAGGGCCATAATTCTGTGTTTTGCCAACCATAATATTCCAACGGATAACCGTAATCGGTTGTGAGAGAGATCAACCCGGGTTGGTGCCCAACGATCTGCCCAATTTCTTCCCACATCGCTTTCTCGGTCTGATAATTATTTGTTTTTAAATTTACCACTTGTAATGTCGTAGCGAAAAATATGGAAAGGGTAATGACCAGCAGCACTCCACCGTGAATGGGTTTTTCTTCGATACCTAATGAAGGTAATATTTTTGAAGCGAGCTGCCCAAGAAAAAGAGCAATTATCGGGATGAGAGGCAAGCTATAGTAATCGTGGCTAGAAATGTGATGGGCAAAAGTAAGCCCAAAAAGGACGTACGCCGCTATCATGCCTGCAAATATGATCTTCTTCTGGCGATCCCCCAAGAGAAACGCTCCAATGACCCCAAGCGACGTAAACAGCAAGGGAACAACGGTATCCGCTGTAATAAGCCATCGCAGGTAAAAGTAGGGGTCGATCCATTTCTCAATAAAAAAGCGATCACTAAATTGTTGCGCTAAAAATGGATCAACAAAATAGCCATAATAAAAGTAAATGCCCGCTGGTAATACCCCCAAAACCACGATCAGCCACATCTGTGCTTTTTTAAGAGCTTGAAGTGTTTTACCATTTGCGATCAGAAATCCGAGTGAAACGAACACGACAAAGAAAACGGAAGTAAATTTTACGAAAATTGTTAGCCCACCAGCGAAGCCGGCAAGGACTGCCCAAGCCCACCCTTCGTGACGGCACCACTTTTCAAATGCCCACCAATAGACGATCAATAAAAGGATCATCAGGGGGTCGGGTTGAAAGGCTCGGCTTGCTAAGACGCCATATGGCAATAATAAATAGAATGCCACAGAAAACAAAGATCCGAAGGAGGACTGTGTAAGATTTTTGGATAGTTTATAAAGAAAGAGAGCGCCGATCAGCCAAAAGGTCGCTGACATTGCGCGTGGAAAGGCGGTGTTTTCCCCATACAAGGCGTACAGCTTGGCGGATGCAAATTCGATCAACGGTGGTTCAATCACCGCTTCAGTTTGCAATTGCCTTCTAGCAATCTCTTTTTGCCAGTCTGGTATGGTTTGGTCTTGCTGAACATAAAAGGCACGTGCCTTAATGGCCCCAAAGAGCTGGCGAGTGGGGTGAAAATCCAATAAGGGGTTCGATAAGTTGGTGTAACGGGTGAATAGCCCGGCGAATACCAAGAACGAAGCGATCAGAAGGAAGCTGAGGCGGGAATCGATTTGAGGAAAATGGAAAGGTTTTTTGTTCACGATTTGATGGTACTGTTGAAATCAACTTTTTCGAAGATCTGCAGTTTTCCGCCAACGGTGGCATCAACGATCTTGCGACCAGCGCCTTCGATTGCCTGCCTTGCCATTTTATAACCCATCTCGGAGGTTTCCAGATCGGGCAATTGCCAGCGAAACCCTTTGCCAAAATAATTAGCGGAGAAGTGGTTGGGGTCATCCCCTTCAGAAGTTACGGTGGTATTTGGTTTGCCAATGGCGTTGTAATTATGGTCAACTCCGAGCAAGATCAGCTCATCAAACCCCATATGGAATGCCAATTGGATGGTCACGTAGGTAACAGTAGCGCCTTCCCATACCCTGCCGCGCACATCTTTGGAGAAGCTGGGGGCGTCGTAGGTAGTATAAAGAAAAGTTGGTAGCCGAGTGGGGTCTAGGTTGATGCCGGGTTGCTCAAAATGTTTGCGGGAACGCCAGGTAAGGAATTTTGGAAGATTCAGCGCTGCCAGATCGCTTGCGGTTTGTTCGATCACTAGGTCATTTACCACCGAAAGAAAGGTGGTTTTGAAACCTAGTTCAGGGAACATTAGGTAGATGCGGTTCATACCAAATGTGATCTCGTTTTTAAGCAAGCTTAGGTCTGTGTTCTTCAAGCTCGGTCCGTTCCCAATAATGAAGGCCCGTTTCCCTTTGTATTGGTCTTTATACTGCCCCAATCGTTGGATCGAGTTTACCCGCCATGGATGCAAATAAGCGGCTGGCAATTGCGGCAGATCGCGCAGCCCAATATAGGTATTGCGGATAAATGGCCAAAATGGGGAGCTTTTCAGGCTTTTGGTCATAGGTTTATTCAGTACTCAATCTGGCAGTAGCGCCGCCATCCACCACCATTGCTTGGCCGGTCATAAAGGAGGATTGGTCGTTATCTGCCAGAAAGTAGATAGCGGAGGCAATCTCTGAAGGCTTGCCGATACGTCCATTGACAGTTTTCTTGGCGAGGTTGTCCAGTCGTGATTCGATATCCCCGTGGCCAACGTGCCCGCGACCAAGGCCGGCCCGCAACATGGGGGTATCTACCGCGCCGGGTAATATCGCGTTCACGCGGATATTATCGGGAGCAAATTCAATTGCTTCGGCTCGGGTAAGGGCTAATAAACCGCCTTTGCTTGCCGCATAGGCGGCAATATTGGCGGAGGTTTGCACAGCATGTACCGATGATACATTTACGATCGCGCCGCCGTTGGCTTTTTTGAACAAAGGATAGGCTAATTTCGCGAAGATAAAGGCGGATCGCAGGTTGGATGCAAGTACTTCGTCCCATTCAGCGATGGTAGTTTCAATGATCGGTTTTGCTACTTGCACCGCCGCGTTGTTTACCAGCGCGTGGAGCATTGTGGTGGAAGCGCTAACTTGCGTGAACAACGCCTCTAATTCCTCTGGGCGTGATACATCAGCTTGGATAAATTTTCCGTCAATAGGGAAACCTTCCCCAAAGGGATATCGGTCTACGCCTATGACATGCCAGCCATTTTTCGCGAACAACGCTACCGTGGCACGGCCAATACCCCCGCCAGCACCAGTGATGAGAACATTTCGTTTTTGCATCATTTGTTAACTTTCTTCCAGATCGACGTACGGTATTTCAAGCCCATCGAATAAGTTCTTGATGGTATTGATGTGAACACGTTCCCATGCGGTTGGGCTGGAATTGGTGTTATGTGGCGCGAGCATGACGTTGTCCATCAATAATAAAGGGCTGTCGTGCGGAAGCGGTTCTACTTCAAAGACATCCAACGCTGCGCCGGCGATCTTTTGGGTTTGCAGGGCTTGAACAAGGTCCTTTTCGTGGACGATCGGGCCACGGGCGGTATTGATCAGAATGGCGTTGGGTTTTGCTAAGCCTAAGGTTGTTTCGTTGATCAAGTGGTACGAGGTTGGATTGAGGTCGCAGTTAATTGAAATAAAATCGGAACGTTGCATTAGGTCTTGAAGCGGAACCATTTCAATGCCGCTCTCAGAAATGAAAACGTGGTCGATATCGACAATATCGGTGCCAAGCACCTTCATCCCAAAAGCGCGTGCTCGTCGTGTTACCGCTTTGCCTATGTTGCCTATACCAACGATGCCAAGGGTTTGTTCACTCAAGGTTTTACCGCTGATCTTTTTCCATTCCCCGCTCTTCATAGCTTTATCCATCCAAGGCTGCTTGCGTGAGAAGGCTAATATATAGGCGAGAACAGAATCAGAAACAGGTGTGGTAAAAGCATTCAGTGTGCGGCCAACGCGAATACCAAGTTGTTCGCAGGCAGCGGCGTCGATCGAATCGATGCCGGTTCCCCACTTCGATATAATCTTTAGCCTGGGGGAGCATGCTTCTAATACGCGAGGGGTATAGCGGTCATCACCGCAGATCGTTCCATCGAATTGGCCGGCATATTTTAGAATGTCGGCTTCTTCCATTCGCTCCTCTACCTCTGGCTCGATCAACTCCACGCCATGTTTGGTGAAGATGGGTCGGAAGCGCTCTACAAATGGGATCATATAGGGGGCTGTAAACAACACTTTTTTCATCTATTTCGCCTTGTTTTTGAATCTCATCATTATATCTGCTATTTCAAAGTCAGTTTCTTCGTCGATATCGATCGCCTCAAGTCGAGGTATCTCGATCATAAACGGCCGATCGCCCAACCGGTTGCGCTTCTCGATCAGCTTAGCGCGCGTGAACATGTAAAAACAAGAGTTCTCTTCATATACCGGCGGTAGGTCCTGTGTTTGCAGCAGGATGGCGGGGTTATGGTTGATAGCGCGGGTGAGGGAATCCCACAGGCGGGTTTGCAGGCGGGTGACGGAGAACATTGAATCATACGCCGGATAGCTATTGAGGAATTGTTTGATGCCGTCGCTGAGGGTTTTCGCGGTCAGCAAGGGATTTGTGCTGTGTGTTTGCAGGAAATAGTCAGATTCCACCAACGAGGTATCGTAGGTGAGGATCTCGTTCATCGGTATGGTGTCGGCTCGCAGATGCTCTGGTCGGATCACAACCTTCACCTGCGGGAAATTCTTCGCCAATCCATCGATGATCGGCGTGGAATCGGTATCCACAAGGACCTGAGAAATTTCGGGGACCGCTATCAGGGTTTCGATGATGTATTGGTAAAGCGGTTTGCCATCAAGGTCGCGGTAGTTTTTGCCCGGAACACGTTGGCTATGGTGACGCATGGGAACAAGCGCTGTGATTGTTGTCATAGTATTAAATCCAAAATCCTTGGAACGAAATTGTTCTTATTAAAAATATTATAAACAGTTCTAACTCGATATAGGGTTGAGATTTTAATTTGACGTCCTATGTTTTAGGATTCATCATAATGGATCGGGGTTACCGAACGGGTATCCGCCGGTTCACTGCGGGTGCCGCGGGGATAATAATACGTTTGGCGTAGCTGCCAGTTCCACACAACCGCCTGACGATATCCTTGGTAGGTGCCCCAAAATTGCCCACAGCGAAACCAAAGGATGGATGGCAAGGAACGAAACAGACAGCGCTCTTTTGCGGCATGCCAAGCATCGTTGAAACTGTTGCTAAAAAACATCCGGGCGAAATCGTAGATATTGAAATGCGCTTCGGGATAGAGGTTTTTGAATGCCATCGCCTCCCTTTTGTAGCGGTTGAAAACCCCACTGGGCGATTCATTGTGGATGTGAATGATCTCAGCTTCGGCTACATAGGCGATCTTATACCCCTGCGCCAGCACGTCTTTTGCCCAGGCAAGATCTTCTAGACCGGTGAGGGTTTCGTCATAGGGTTGTTTAAGCCAAAGCGATCTTCGGATGGCGGCATTGGCGTTGTTGCAAAAGGGATGATCCTGCTGAGGGTTGGAGGCTTCAGGAAACCAGCGGTTAAAGATCTCTTTTTCTGAAAACTTGGTGGTGTTGGGTATGCCGGCTTTGGTAAATCGCTCAGAGGTGCCCCTTTGTTTGCCGTAAGTTAAGGCAATGGCAGAATTCTCGAAGGGCTTGGTCAGTGATTCGATCCAATCAGGGAAAACTGGAAAAACATGTGCCGAAGCGATGACCACCAGTTCGTTACTGGCGGCTTCGATACCGCGGTTTAGCGAGCGTCCAAACGAGAACTCCTCGGGTTGGATCTCGATGATACGAGCACCAAAGCCGCGCGCGATCTCTACGGTATTATCGGTAGAGCCGGAATCAACCACGATGACATCAATATCCTTAATGGTTTGTTTTTGCAAACCGCTAAGCAGGTATTTTAGAAATCTTTCTTCGTTGAAAGTACGAATAACAATGGAGATCTTCATTTGGATAATGTGATCCTATGTAAGCATCTTAGTGGGGCTATGAATAATTCGGATGGTAGGAGTAACAGGATTCTTGTTGCTGGTCAAACATCTAACAAGAAATCGCCATTTTCAAACATGCCGGTATAAATTGTACTAAGCGAGTCAGAACGCATCAGATCATCCGGATTGAAGATCTTCATCGTGGATTGAGTTGGCTCGACGCTTGCCTCAAGAAATTCGCCGAAGGGTAGCGAGGATTTGAATAACTGAAAGTAAAGAAAGATGCGGGCGTTTTCGGCAAATTCCGTTGGGACCGAAATTTTTTCACTGGCGAGGAATTGAGTTAGAGTTGTAACGTATTCTTGCTGGGTATTTGGATAAAACACGGTTGGAATTTGGGTGAATCTTGCCCGCCCCGCGGTTAGTACCGGTACGCCCATCAAAGAAGCCTCTAGCCCGATGGTGGAATTGAAGATCATCACAAATTTGGCTAGGGAGATCAGCTCGTAAGAACTGATGAATTCATGGGGGGGAATAAATTGAATGTTCTTTATTCGATCAACGTTATTGCGAGTATACCAATCTTGCACCGTTTCAAGGCTGGTCTTGTTTGGCCGAGTCTCATCAGGATGTGCCCGGATGATAAAGAGTGTATCGGGATGTTGTTCGGCTTTTTTTACAACCAGATCTAACCATTGGAACATATCGGTGAAGAGGGTGTTGGCATGAGGTTGGCTGGTATCAAAGATCACATTGGTAAACACAGGGATGATCGCTTTGTATTTACTGAATTCGTCCAGCATCGAACGATCTAACCCTTTGATGGTTGGCCAAAACTTAATTCCGCCCATCGTAAAATTACCTTTGAACCTCTGCTCAAGGTAGCTATCTAGTTTTTTATTTTGTTCATTCGATAATTTAAAATTAGAAGGGATGTGGATCGGATAAGCGGTAGATTCGCCCTCGGTAAAAAAGGCGGTCATCGGCCGAAGACCAACTTCGTGGGAGATCACCTTGATCTTCTTATTCATCGCCACCCACCGCGCGGTGGCTTCTGGGAAGAATTGGCCATTAAAAACAACGACTGCGGAAGGTTGTTTGGCTTCTATCAACTCGGAAAAGTTAAGGGCTATGTTCCATGCGGACAAAATATATTCACGATATAGAAAACGGGTGGTCGTGTCATCGTGGAGATGATGCCGGCGCAAGATCCATCGAAGGCCAGGAATCACCAATTTCCCAAGGGGCACACCTTGGTATTCAACTTTTTCAAGGTCTTCAACGGTTAGGTCTTTTACCGCAGACGAAAGTTCCTCATCCCGATGAAAGTAGAACTTGTTCGTAGGAAAACCAGCATAAATACTGGCGGATTGGTAGGTGCAGGTAGCGCAAGGTGGGGCTTTGGTTACATTGTTACGATCAGTTCCGAGAATGCAAAGGCTCATACCGCGGTGGCAAACAAAAAATTCCACGGGAATACCGCGCAGGCGTAACCCCCAAGCTGTAAGGACCTGAAAAGCGCTGTTCCAAGAAAGATCATCAATACCACTGGTGGTTTTGAAGAACAAGATGGGTTTTGGGCTAGTTGGTTTGCAGGCTTTTGCTAAAACACGGTTCGCCATAAAAACAACCCTAAGGTTGTTGATGTGGCGCCCTATTTTTCGTTTCAATTTATATTGTAGATCATTGGGGAAATTCATTGTGGCTAGTTACCAGTTGTTATCTTTTTCATAGCCAAGCCGAACTACTAGGTCTCCAGCAACCTGTTTAAAAAGGTCTTTATGTACTTCCGTAAAGTGATCTTTCCAACTACCTGTTCGGCCTTTTCGGAAGGTATGGGATTTGGTTGGTTGAATAGCTTCTCTGAGGGAGGTTAATGCGGATTCCTCAGAAAATGGTAGTTTATACCCTGCCTTATCAAACTCACCTAGGATCTTGCGGAGTGTATTATCCTGATCATCGATCATATCCTCAAAACGAAGGCATAAGGTATGTGGTTGCTTCAACCATTCAAAAACGCCATCGTACCGTTGGGAGATGTTTACCATATACATCCCATCCCGATCGATGCC
>CAZSLN010000052.1:0-17625 GCA_964607645.1 uncultured Anaerolinea sp. | reverse complement strand
ACTCTGACCCGATCGTGGATGACAAATGTGTTGTGCTTGCCATCTCCCAATCGGGAGAAACTGCTGATACTTTAGCCGCGATGGAAGAAGGGCGGAAAAAAGGCGCCTTGGTTTGGAGTATTGTGAACGCAATTGGTTCACAGGCTATGCGCATCGCGGACGGGACCATTTCGATGCAAACCGGTCCTGAGATCGGGGTTGCCTCAACCAAAGCGTTTACTGCCCCCATCGTTGACCTGTATATGCTGGCTGTTTTCATTGCTGGCCTGCGCGGAACGATCTCGGCTGAGGCAAACAAACAATTGATCTCTGACCTACGTTTGCTGCCTGAGTTGGTTGGTAATACCCTGAAAAACGAACCTGCCATCGAAAACATCGCCAGCCGATTTGGTGAAATGCGCGATTGCCTGTATCTTGGGCGCGGGATCAATATGCCGATCGCTTACGAAGGCGCTCTAAAACTAAAGGAAATTTCTTACATTCATGCCGAAGGCTACCCAGCTGGTGAAATGAAACACGGCCCGATTGCGCTCATTGATGAGAATATGCCGGTCATTTGCATCGCACCGCAAGATCCCTGGCACGAAAAAATGGTCAGCCAGATACAGCAAGCCAAGGCCCGTAAAGCCAAGGTAATCGCGGTGGCAACCGAAGGCGACGACTTGATAGCGGGGATGGCCGACGAGGTGCTTTGGATTCCGAAATGTCCGTGGATGCTTAGCCCAGTCATCACGGTTCTGCCGCTGCAGCTACTCGCCTACCACATCGCCACCAATCGCGGTTTGGATGTGGACCAACCAAGAAATTTAGCCAAAAGCGTCACCGTAGAATAAACCAAAACAAAAAAGAGGTTCACCACGAATGTGGTGAACCTCTTTTTATAAAAATATTGAATCAATTTATCGCGGTTTATTGATTACATCTCAACTACGATCACATCATAATACGAGCCGGCTCCGAAGCCATCGAACAGGATATGCTCACCTGCTTTGATATTAGGAAGCTGACGAAGGAAGGCAATGACGCATGAAGCGGCGGATACATTACCAAAGTCATTCAAGGTCCATGGCATTGGATACGAAATACCTTCTTTAAGCAAGTGTTTGGCTTTTAGTTGGTTGATCTTGTAATTGGCATGGTGAACAATCCCGAGATCGATCTTTTTTTCAGGGGTGCCGTTCTTTTTCATCAACTCAACATAGTCGTTATACACATCCGTCACGGCTACTACGCCGTTTCGAACGAATAGTTTCACCATACCCATTAACCCGGCCATCAAAATGGGCAGGCCGTTGGCGGGTTCGTGCATCATACCAGCTACACGGATATGGTTGGCAGATTCTTCGGTTACTTCAACCAAGGAAACTCCAGTATTTTTTTGGCGGGAGTGCGGGTAATACATCCGGACCTGCAAAAGCCCTTCCTCATCAAAATTTTCGGAGGAACGTCCGGCTAAAAATTTCATACTTTTTCCCGGGATAAAACCAAAGATCCCAGCGCCATTCCCAAATAATTGCAGAGCGTTCTTATCCATCGATTCGCAAGTAAAGCGGCTAAGCCCTTCAATGCCGCCCACTAACACTTTCTTGCCTTTCATCGCCTGAGCGATAATGTTGCTGCCGGTTTTCCCGAGGCCTTCGTTCAACACCAATTGCAACGCCCCCATCGATCCATCGCAGGCTTTATGAATATCAACCTTGATGGCGTCCGCTCGTAAACCGGCTTTCTTAGCAATGATCGTTAGATAATCTTCGCAAACGGGGCCGCTAGTACCAATAAATAAGCCGTCAACTTCTTCCGGCTTCCATCCATTCGCAGCTACCGCCGCTTCGATCAGTCTAGCACCAACTTCTACCTCAACCGCTTGGTTTTCTTCCGCACTGAGACGTGGAATATGGTGGCGGCTCAGGAAACCTAATTCATCAAGGTTCATCACGTCCTCGGCTGGTAGCTGGGCATGAAGCCTATCTGAAACCAGTGCGGGCAGCTGTTCGTTGCTAAAGCTATCGCCCCAGGCCGCATACGCGCCATTTACGCCTAAAGCTTTGTTTTTCACGGTCTCAATTCCCATTGGAATGCCGCCGTTGATCTTGATATCGCTAATAACTACCTTCTCCCTATTGAAGAAAGAATGAGTGTCCATTTTTTAGTCCTTTTGAATGTTTGTTTAAGCATATAACACCCCTATTTTGATAAAGCTACTAATTAGGATTGAATTTATAATATTAATAAAAATATTTTAAGGATTGTGGTATGCGACCTGATTGGGATTCCTACTTCATGAAAATCGCTTTTGCTGTATCTGAACGCTCAACTTGTGACAGAGCCTTTGTGGGGTGTGTGTTAGTAAACGACAAACAAATTCTAACAACCGGTTTCAATGGCTCTCCTGCCGGGCAGGAACATTGCGACTCTGCCGGCCATTTGTTGGTAGACGGTCATTGCATCCGAACCATCCATGCCGAAACGAACTCCATTATTCAAGCCGCGTTGCATGGTATATCTACCAAAAATGCCACTTGTTATGTCACGCACCTTCCGTGCGTAAATTGCACTAAAGTATTGATCAACGCCGGGATCAAACGAATCGTGTACAGCGTTGCCTATCGATACGACGATAACGCTCAAAAGTTTTTAAGCGCCGCCAACATTGAATTGGCACAACTGGATTATTTTCCCGACTAAACCAAGGTAAATTTGCACACTCGATGCCCTGAATCAGATAATTCAAACCTTTTGGTCTGATCGATCGTCCTTCCCAGCGCGTTTTGAAGGAGCCTTTGGTCGAGCCCACAGAACAATTTTTCTCTATTTTCAATCATAGCGTAAGGGCAAGACTCGAATATGATTTGGGGGAAGTTTTTATGGACCTCCCAACGGGCTTGGTAGCCGCTTTTGGTGAGTTGGTCCACCAATTGAATGAGGCGGATTGTCAAATTTTCAGCTTTTTCGGGGTTTGCTATCCTGATCTTCTTTCCAATTTCTTTAAGCAGAGAATTGATGCTATCCTCAGTGACAGAACTAGTTTCAAGGATAATTGATAGGATCTGAGCAAAATTAATTGCGGTACCTTTTTCGATCACATCATAGGTCTGGAAGGGTCTTCCCCGTTCATTTTTTAAACGTGTGGATGAAACAGAGATACGGCCTTCTTCCGCCAATAAGAGCAAATGATGGCGCGCTGTTGCGCCGGAAATGGCGAATCGGCGGGAGATCTCATCGGAGGTAGCCAAGGGGTGCTTGCTTAGGTAATCAAAGATGGAATTACGGGTTGTGATTTTTGGCATGATGAATGTCACCTTCATATGATTATAATTATGATGAAATATATCATCGTAATTATAATCAACAACTTTAATTTAACTTATAATTGGCTTATGGATTGGAAAGTTTCGTGGGATTCTACCGTTGAGATCGTGCAATTGCTCAAAAAAGCCCACCCCCAAACGGATATTACGCAACTTTCGTTATCGACACTTTTCAGTTGGGTGACCGCCCTGCCGGAATTTGAGGATGATCCAGGATTGGCGAACGAGAAGATATTAAATGATATTCTAATTGAATGGTTAGAGGAGAATTTATGAGCATAAACGAACTGAACCTCCCGGATTTCAACATTCCGGATGATATGGAAGGTAAGGTTACCGTAACAACGTTAGACCGCTTGTACAATTTTGGCAGAAGGTCTTCCCTTTGGCCAATGATGTTCGGTCTAGCCTGCTGCGCCATCGAAATGATCGCCGCCCAAGCAGCCCGTTACGATATGGCCCGTTTCGGGATGGAAGTTATGCGACCAAGCCCTAGGCAATGCGATGTGATGATCGTGGCTGGAACAGTTACCAAGAAAATGGTTCCTTCTATCGTACGTCTTTACAACCAAATGGCAGAACCAAAATATGTAGTCGCTATGGGTGCCTGCGCGTCCAGTGGTGGACCATTCAAGGAAGGCTACAACGTTGTTGCGGGTATTGATAAATACTTACCGGTTGACGTGTACATTCCCGGATGCCCACCTACCCCTCAAGCACTGATGGCCGGTATGATTAAACTTCAAGAAAAGATCGACAAACAATCGATCAGCAAAGTTCGTTGGTATCAAAAAGGACCAGATTCAGTTGAGATCGCTGTTCCATTTTTAGGCCCAGATTTGATTGATCCCCGACGTATTCCTGATATCAAAGCAAAATCTGCCGAATTAGCCGTAGCGGCCGTAGCCCCCGCAGCAGAATCATCCACTGAAGGTTAATGGGAGAATTGAAATGGATTCAACAAAAAATATTGATGTACTAGACCTCGCTAACCTTTATAAGGATTCTGTAAAGGTGGATGATCGACCTGGATTTTCAGGTTTTGTCATTGCCAAAGAAAAATTATTCGACATTGCCAAAGACCTTCGGGATAAATATGGCTATGATTATCTCTCCTGCGTTAGCGGTGTAGATTACCCAGAAACGAATAGCATGGAAGTCGTTTACCATGCCTACCGCTCCAGCGGTGGATCAGCTTTAGTTTTCAAAACCCAAGTTGAACGTGTGGATCCGATGGAAGTACCTTCCTTGATCTCAATTTGGCCTGGTGTCGACTTGCAGGAACGCGAGATCTGGGATCTGTTCGGCATTAAATTTGCCGGCCACCCTGATCTGAGAAGGATCTTGATGTGGGAGGGCTTTGAAGGCCACCCAATGCGCAAAGATTGGAAAGAAGCTTTTTACGAGGAAGAAGCAAAACCCCTCAAAAGCCGCTGGCCAGATGGAAATCACAAATACGCCGAAGCCAAAGCCGCTTATGGCGATAACATCAATTTTGAAGCCGGATTTGACCCTGAAAAATGGACTCCAACCGACCCTGAAGAAGCGCTCTATTCCGCTTTGAAAAAATATCAGACTGAAGATGTTGACGGAATTAAGACCGACCACCTCTTGATCAATATGGGACCTCAACACCCATCCACACATGGAGTTTTTAGGGCAGTTGTAATGTTAGATGGTGAGCAAATTGTTAGCCTAAAACCAGTGATGGGGTATTTACACCGAAACCACGAGAAGATCGGCGAACGCAACACATTCCTTCAAAACATTCCTTTTACCGATCGCTTGGATTACTTCAATTCGATGTACAGCGCATGGGGATACTCCTTAGCTGTTGAGAGATTGCTTGGATTAGCGGTACCCGAGCGCGCGGAGTACATTCGCGTGATCTTTGGTGAAATGAGCCGTATTCAGAACCACTTGATTTTATTCGGTATGCTCTGGAACGATCTTGGCGCATACTTTACCCCGGCTTTGTATGCCTTTGAAGAACGAGAATTGATGCTCGATATCTTCGAAGCTGTTTCTGGTTCGCGAATGATGTGCAACTATCATCGTTTTGGTGGTGTAGTTCGCGATATTGATCCGGCAAGCATGCAGAAGATAAAAGAGTTGGTCTATGAACGTCTGCCCCGTAAGATCGAAGAATTTGACCGATTGCTCAGCGAAAATGAAATTTTTGTTTCTCGTATGAAGGGAATTGGCTACCTTAGTCCTGAGGATTGCTTGGCCTTCTCTGTTTCTGGCCCAACACTACGCGCCGCTGGCATTCCTTACGATATTCGCCGCGCTGAGCCTTATGGGGTTTATGATCGCTTCGAATTCGATATTCCTCTTCGCTACAACAGCGATCTGCTTGACCGGTATTTGGTTCGCATTGATGAGATCAAACAATCCGTTCGGATTTTACAGCAAGCCCTCCGTGATATTCCCGAAGGCCCGGTTTTGACTGGCAAACCATCCTACCAGATCAAAGTTCCCGCGGGTGAAACCTACGGCCGTGTAGAAGCGCCAAAAGGTGAATTGGGATATTATGTGGTTTCAAACGGCAAGGGAAACCCATATCGATATAAGATCCGAACTCCATCGTTCGTTAATGTCACCGCAGTTGAGAAAATGTGCGTAGGCACAAAGATCGCTGATTTCGTGACGATCCTTGGAATGGTCGATATTGTGTTAGGCGAAGTGGATCGATAGGAGAAAACAATATGTATGGAATTGGATTAATAAAAGGTCTGAGCGTTACCCTAAATCGCTTTGTTGAATCATATACCGAAGATATTCGTTGGTTCGTCAAACGCTACGCAAAAGTAGATTTTCGATCGAGCAAAGATGCCAAAGGTACCTTTACTATCGAGTATCCCGAACAACAACTGAATATTCCAGAAGAATTCCGCTTCACGCCTTTCCTTGTGTACGATGAAGGCGAAAATGGCGAAAAGAACATCCGCTGCACCTCCTGCGGTATTTGCGCCAAGGCTTGCCCTCCACAATGTATTTGGATCGTAAGAACGGTAGACCCCGCCACCGGCCGACCACAGCCGCAACCAGCTGAATTTTATATCGACGGTGATATTTGTATGAACTGTGGCTTCTGCGCGGAGTTCTGTCCGTTCGACGCCATCAAAATGAATCACGATTTCGAGCAATCTTCTTATAGCCGAAATCTCAAGAACAAAGAGGCCTTGTTACAACCAGCTTCTTACTATGCTCAGATCCGACCATTAAACTATGCGAAGGAAGAAGCGGCAAGGGCAGAGAAAGCAGCTGCCAAAGCCGCGGCAAAAGCGTAGAATTTCCTAATTCGGACAAAAAGTGCAGATTAAGGTATAATTTTTAATCTGCACTTTTTAATTATTAAGGTAAATACATGGAAAAATTTAATCGAGAAAATATATTAGCAGCTCTTAGAACCGTTCAAGAACCTGACCTCCATCAGGATCTTGTTACCCTTGGAATGATCAGAGATCTTGAATTGGTAGACGACAAAGTAAAGTTCACGATCATGCTAACCACACCCGCATGCCCGCTTAAACATCAAATTGAGAAAGAAGCTCGTGATGCCGTTGCCAAAATTGGCGTAACTGATATTGAGATAAAACTCGATTCGGACGTTCCGAATGATGGCAAGCTTCGCGGATTGGTTAGCGCCACTGTTAAAAACGCCATCGCGGTCGCATCCGGCAAGGGCGGAGTTGGTAAAAGCACAGTTTCTGTAAATCTTGCCGTTTCACTGGCAAAAAGCGGCGCCAGAGTAGGCTTATTGGATGCTGATATTTACGGGCCCAACCTTCCAACTATGCTCGGTGCACCCAAAATGCCAAACCCCGATAGTGAAAAATTAAAACCGGCCTTTGCCCACGGAGTGAAGATGATGTCCATGGGATATTTGGTACAGCCTGGGCAGCCCTTGATCTGGCGCGGCCCGATGTTGAATTCCGCCATTCGCCAATTCATTACCGATGTGGAATGGGGTGAGCTGGATTATTTAATTGTGGACCTTCCCCCAGGAACAGGCGACGCTCCCTTATCGCTTGCGCAGGCTTTGCCTCTTTCTGGGGTCGTAATCGTAACCTTGCCTCAGGATGTATCCGTTGAGGATGCCAGCCGCGGTCTTGAAATGTTCAACACACTGAAGGTGCCGATTTTGGGCATTGTTGAGAATATGAGCTACCTGACCTTACCGGATGGCAGCAAAATGGATATCTTTGGCAGCGGCGGCGGACAGAAAATGGCTGACCATTATAACGTGCCGTTCCTTGGCGAGATACCGATGAACCCTAAGGTGCGAATTGGCGGCGATACTGGCCAACCGATCGTCCTTTCTGAACCAGAAAGCGACTCCGGCAAAGCAATGATCGCTATATCTGAAAAAGTCGCGGCGCAGGTTAGCATCAATGCTCTCACTGAAACAGCCGTCAACATAGAGATCGTTTAAAACGTATGCAACCAAATATTGTTGGCATTCGATTTACGAAAGTTGGGAAGATCTATCATTTTGATTCTTCCTCCCTTGAAAACCTAAAGGTTGGCGATCCCGTCATTGTTGATACCGTACGCGGTCGGCAAATTGGCGAGATCGTCCAATTTATCAGCGAGCCAGAAACTCCTCCCGAAGGCGGCTGGAAATATTTGGATCGAAAAGCCTCTGCCGCGGATTTGCTTTTAAAGCAAACATGGTCCCAAAAACAAGTAGCGGCGATGATCCAATGCCGTGAGCGCGCCCACGAATTAAAGCTTGAAGGCATCAAGATCGTTAGCGCCGAATATGCCTTTGATGGATCGCGGCTAACCTTCTTATTTAGCGCTGAGACCGAGGATAAATTCGATCTTAAATCGTTGAAAAAAGACATGCAAAAATTTTTCCACGAAACACAAGTGGATTTTCGGCAGCTCGGCCCTAGAGACGTCGCCAAAATTCTTGGCGGCATGGGTGCCTGTGGTCTCGAATCTCGCTGTTGCTCAAAATTTCTTACCGATTTCAGCCCCATCTCCATCAAGATGGCCAAGGAACAAGGTATCTCCCTTACGCCAACTGAGATCACTGGGATGTGCGGCCGTCTGCGCTGTTGTTTGATCTATGAATATGAACAATACGTAGCCGCCCGAAAGGAATTGCCAAAACGCGGAAAGAAAGTTGTTACCCCCGAAGGAGAAGGAAAAGTTCTTGATTCTTATCCACTTCGTGATGTTGTTTTAGTTGAACTGTTTGGCAACCCAAACCAAGGCCCTTCTGATAGGCCAGAACGCTTGGTTCATAAAGAGTTTAACAAGTCCGAACTTGAACCCTGGGATGAATTAGAAGCGCTTCGCAGAAAGAGCGAAAGCGGCTGTGATCATGGCGGTGAATGTACTTGTGGAAAAAAAGCTGAAACGGCTGAGTAATGGAAGATATTTCACTCACTTGGAACGAAAAACAAAAAATTCTAGTAATTCTGGCTCATCCCGATGATCCAGAATTTTTTTGTGGTGGTACCTTATCGAGATTGGCGAAGCAAGGACATATCATTGATTATGTATTGCTTACCTGTGGCGACAAAGGTAGAAATGATTTCAATCACCACATTCCTGGGGATGAGCTTTGCCGTTTAAGGCACACGGAACAACGTAACGCGGGTAATGTTATTGGTGTTCGGAATATCTCGTTTCTTGAAAATGAGGACGGCATGCTTACTTCCACCCTCGAGAATCGAAAGAGCGTTGTGAAGCAGATCCGCATCCATCAACCTGATATTTTAGTTACCTGTGATCCTCAATTTTTATTTACACCTTGGGGTATCAATCATCCTGACCACCGCGCGGCAGGGCAGCTAGTTTTGGATGCTGTTTTTCCTGCTTCCGGAAATGAGTTATTCTTTCCGGAGCTGCTTGCTGAGGGTTACCAACCGCACTCGCCAAAAGAGGTTTGGGTATCATTGACCGACAACCCCAATTTAGTCCTCGATATCACTGAGAGTTGGGAAACCAAAATCAGCGCGCTAAAAGAACATACTTCCCAAATTGGTGAATTTGAACCTTTTTACCAACGAATGAAAAAGCGGCAGGAGATCCTTGATGAACAAGGGAATGCTCATTTTTACGAGAAGTTTAGGGTAATCAACTGGAGATAACCGATGGATCTGGTGAAAGAAGCAAAAGAATTATTTAGCTATACCCAAGCCCTTCGGCGAAGGCTGCATCAGCATCCGGAGTTGGCTTTTAAGGAATATAAGACTGCCGAATTGATCGCGCAGGAGCTGACCAAATTAGGGCTAGAGGTAACAACGGGAATCGCTGAAACCGGTGTAGTTGGGCTTATTGAAGGCGATAAACCCGGTCCAACCATCCTGTTGCGGTTCGATATGGATGCTTTGCCGATCCTTGAGCAAAACAAAACGGAATATGTGTCGCAGATATCAGGATGTATGCATGCTTGCGGCCACGATGGTCATGTAGCGATCGGTTTGACTGTCGCGAAGTTGCTGACCGATCACCGTTCTGAAATAAATGGGAACATTAAGCTACTCTTTCAACCAGCCGAAGAAGGTGCTGGCGGAGCGGACGCCGTGATCGCCGCGGGAGCACTAACCCAACCAACCCCTGAAGCATGCTATGGCCTTCATGTTTGGAATGAGAACCCTGTGGGCTGGCTTGGAATCGCCTCAGGGCCGGTAATGGCCGCGGCTTCAACTTTCGATATTGAAATAAAGGGGAAAGGCGGCCACGGGGCGATCCCCCATCTTGCGGCTGACCCGATCATCGCCATGGCAAATGTTATCAACGCAAACCAATCTATCGTTTCGCGAAACGTAAACCCACAAGATGCCTGCGTTGTGTCGTTTTGCGCGGTAAATGGTGGGGACGCTTTCAATGTGATTCCGGATTCTATAAAGATGAAGGGAACGATTCGCTCTTTCAATGAACAAGTCTCCCACTTAGCCCAAGAACGCCTAACCACTATCACAGAATCGATCGCTGTCAGCTTAAATTGTACGGCGGAAGTAAGGATCAGCAATATTACCTTTCCGGTTGTAAATGACCCATTTACGACTGAATTTGCCCAACGCAGCGCGTCAAAACTGTTTCCGAGTATGGTAGTGGAAACAAAAGGGCTTACCACCATGGGAGCGGAAGATTTCGCTTCCTATCAAAAACAAATTCCGGGCACCTTTTTTTTCATCGGGTCCAAAAACCCTGAAAAAGGTCTTGATTTTGGCCACCACCATCCAAGGTTTGATTTTGATGAAGAGGCTTTGTATATCGGCGCAGCTTTGATGGCTCAGACCGCACTCGATTATCGTTCACGCGATTAGCTGGGTTTGAATTTGTGTTATAATATTATTAATCTGATAAATCATATTAATAATATTATATGCCTACCCAAGAAAACCTTTCTGAGTTCTTAAAATATTTGGCGAAATACCCAAAAGAGTGCGATAACATCCCTTCTCTTTCTGTCATCAGCAAAGAGATAGGTATCAGTGTCGCCGCGCTTCGCGAACAACTTGAGGTTGCCAAAGCACTCGGGCTTGTCGAGGTTCGCCCCCGAACCGGTATCAAAAAAACTCCCTTTGATTTTTATCCATCCGTTATGCTTGGTCTCAATTACTTGCTGATCGAAGACCAAGATTCTTTTATTAAGTTCTCTGACCTTCGTCAAAAGATCGAGTTTTCTTTTTGGGAAGAAGCGGTTATTTTATTAGATTCGGACGATCAGCAAAAATTGCAACAAATCATCCAACAAGCATTCGAAAAACTCAATGGATCCCCGATCCAGATTCCTCACGAACAACACAAAAACCTCCATCTCACCATTTACTCAAAACTAAATAACCCCTTTGTTTCCGGAATCTTGGAAGCTTATTGGAAAGCCTACGAATTGATCGGCCTAAATTTTTTTACTGATTATGCCTATCTTCGCGCTGTGTGGGATTATCATAAAATTATGGTTGACTCCATAGTATCCAAAGATTACCAAAAAGGATATGACGCGATGAAGGAACACGCGGATCTATTAGTAAATTTGTTAGATAACCGTCCAGCGAGTGGACGTTAATTCACACTTAGAGGATTATATGGTTCAAAAAATTATTAATGATTTTTCTATAATCGTTGGAACCGCAAATGGATCGGGGTCACAAACTTCGAATTCAACCATCTTGCGCGCCCTCTTCAAAATGGGCATACCCGTCTCCGGGAAGAATTTATTCCCGAGCAACATCCAGGGTCTTCCCACCTGGTATATTATCCGCGCCAGCAAAGATGGATTCATTGCCCGCCGAGACGAACGAGAGATCGTTGTTGCCATGAACCCCAAATCCTTTGAAAAAGATCTGGCGAGTGTAACCCCGGGCGGTGTGTTTTATTACGATAAATCGATCGGTTCGGAGATCAAACGGGATGACATTTTTGTTTATCCAATGGCCGTCAAAGATATCGTAAAATCCGCTGTTGATATTCCCACGAATTTACGAGATTTGATTTCGAACATGGTGTATGTTGGCATTCTTTCACAGATGCACAATATTGATATGGAAAAAATTGAGGCTGCCTTATCCTTTGCCTTCAAGGGTAAGAGAAAACCCATTGACCTCAATTTAAATGTTGCCAAATTAGCCGCTGAATGGGCAAAAACAAACTTGACCAAGGTAGACCCCTATGTCTTCGAACCAATAGATAAGACCGAAGGCATGATCATGGCTGATGGTAACTTAGCCGGCGCGCTCGGTTCTATCTATGGTGGTGTTCAATTTGTGGGCTGGTATCCTATTACCCCCGCAACCAGCCTTGCCGAAGAATTGAATGAATACTTACCCAAACTTCGAAAAACCGCGGATGGCAAAGAAACATACGCCGTTGTACAGGCTGAAGATGAGCTTGCGGCAATTGGTATGTGCATCGGCGCTGGTTGGTCAGGTCTACGTTCCATGACCTCCACATCCGGCCCTGGTCTTAGCTTAATGACCGAGTTCGTTGGATTGGCTTATTATGCAGAAATTCCTGTTGTTATTTGGGATGTTACCCGAATTGGCCCAAGCACCGGTTTACCCACCCGCACCTCACAAGGCGACCTAAATTTCGCGGTGAATATGGGCCACGGTGATACCGATAACATCGTGCTATTACCAGGTTCGGTCAACGAATGCTTTGAATTTGGTTGGAGATCTTTCGATATCGCCGAACGCATTCAAACACCGGTCATAATTCTTTCTGACCTTGATTTTGGTATGAACCAATGGATGACCGCCCCCTTCAAATTCCCAGATGTGCCGATGGATCGAGGTAAGATCTTATGGGAAGATGACCTTGAGAAAATGAAGGAAGAATGGGGTCGCTACCTCGATGTTGATGGAGATGGTATTCCTTACCGCACAGTTCCGGGCAATAAACACCCCAAGGCTCCTTACTTTACCCGCGGAACCGGCCACGATGCTTACGCCAAGTATTCTGAAGAATCGGCTGTTTGGGAAGATAACCTGAACCGAATCAAAGCCAAATTCGCCACAGCAAAGAATTATTTGCCCGAACCAATTTTGGAGATCGATAACAAAGCCAAGGAAGGTATCATAACCTTTGGATCAACCACCTTTGCAGTTGAAGAAGCTATCTCGATCCTTGATAAAGAATTGGGGAAGAAGGTCGATCTGTTACGGATCCGTGCCATTCCATTCTCTGACAAAGTAGAAGACTATATCAAAACTCACGATAAAGTTTATATTGTTGAAATGAATAGAGACGGCCAGTTATACGAAGAACTATTGATCAATATGCCACATCTATCCAGCAAACTCATTTCGGTAGCCTTCAGCGATGGCATGCCCCCAACCGCGAAAAGGATCATCGCTGAGATCCAACTTAAGGAGAAAAAATAATATGTCTGAAAATCTCCCCATGGCTGAAAACGCTGTTCAAGTTAACTTGGCAGGCCTCAGTAAAAATGATTACAAAGGCTTACCCAGCACGCTGTGCCAAGGTTGTGGTCATAATTCCATTGCCAGCCAGATCATTTCCGCCGCCTACGAACTGAACCTTCGTCCCGAAAATGTGATCAAGTTCAGTGGCATTGGATGCTCCAGTAAGTCCCCCACCTATTTCCTCAACCGTTCCTTTGGCTTCAACAGCCTTCACGGTCGTATGCCATCGTTGGCAACCGGAGCTTTATTCGGTGATTCCTCTATGAAGGGCATCGGCGTTTCGGGTGATGGGGATTCCGCCTCCATCGGTATGGGTCAATTCAAACACACCATGCGGCGTAACACCAATATGGTATACATTATTGAAAATAACGGTGTTTATGGCCTAACCAAGGGGCAGTTCTCAGCTACCGCTGAGGTTGGTTTATCCTTGAAAAAGCAAGGTGTCAATCAATATATGCCGATCGACATTTGTATGGAAGCGATCGCTTCGAACGCCAGTTTTGTCGCTCGTTCGTTTGCTGGAGATCCGAAACAGGTTAAAGAGTTGATCAAAGCCGCTTTTGCCCACAATGGTGTCGCGGTGATCGATATTGTTAGCCCCTGTGTTACCTTCAACAACCAGGATAACGCATACCACTCTTACACTTGGGGCAAAGACAATGAAGCCCCCCTTCATGAAATTTCCTACGTACCAGCCCGTGATGAGATCATGCTGGCAGACGATTTTGAAGAGGGTGGCACTCGTGAAGTTCAGATGCACGACGGTTCGTCTATCGTGCTCAAGAAACTTGAAAAAGATTATGATCCAACCAGCCGTTATGCAGCCTTGAGCGCGCTTGAAGAAGCACAGGAAAAGAATTTGTTGATCACTGGCTTGATCTATTTGAATCCGAAAAAACCAGCTTTGATGGACAATTACAACTTGGTTGATTCACCGCTCAATCGATTGACCGAAAAAGACCTTCGTCCTTCGGCAGATTCGATCAAAGCGATCAACGACGCGATGTTTTAGTTTTTTTCAAAACCGACCCCGCATAAGGGTCGGTTTTTATTTAAATTTGAGGTAATAATGACTACCCAACCAAAACGCCAAGAGCACGACCTTTTAGGGGATATGGAAATTCCAGCAAATGTGTATTATGGAATTCACACACAGCGAGCTTTCAACAATTTTCCCGTTACCGGCATAGCGATCAGTTCCTATCCTAATTTGATCAACTCTCTTGCTATTGTAAAAGAAGCGTGCGCCTTCGCAAATTTGGAATTGGGGCTTCTGACGGAAATAAAAGCAAACGCCATCATTCAGGCTTGCCGAGATATCCAATCTGGAAATTTTCACGAATACTTTATCGTTGACATAATTCAAGGCGGAGCTGGCACGTCAACCAATATGAACGCCAATGAGGTGATCGCGAACCGAGCTCTTGAAATTCTTGGGTACCAAAAAGGCACCTATGCAGAATTGCATCCACTTGAAGATGTAAATATGAGCCAAAGCACAAATGATGTGTACCCAACAGCGGTAAAGATTGCCCTGAATTATGAGATCACAAAATTAATAAGCGCGATGGGTGTATTGATCTATGAGTTTGAGAAAAAATCTGTTGATTTTTCAGGGCTCCTTAAGGTAGGGCGCACTCAACTGCAAGACGCGGTACCAATGACGCTTGGACAGGAATTTAGCACCTACGGGGTGATGCTGTCCGAAGACCAACAACGGTTGATGGAGGCTTCAAAATTAATTCAAGAAATTAACCTCGGCGCTACAGCTATTGGAACGGGGATCAATGCCCCAAAGGGGTACGCAACAAAAGTATGCGATCATCTCAGCCGAATTAGCGGGCTAGAACTTGTTACCGCCGAGAACCTCATAGAAGCGACCCAAGACGCGGGTTCGTTTGTTCAGTTATCGGGTGTTCTAAAGCGTATAGCGGTGAAACTTAGCAAAACCTGTAACGACTTGCGGCTTCTCTCATCCGGCCCGCGCGCCGGCTTTGGAGAGATCAACCTACCGGCTGTTCAAGCTGGTTCTAGCATTATGCCCGGTAAAGTGAACCCTGTTATACCCGAGGTGGTAAACCAAATTGCCTTTGACGTGATCGGTAACGACATCACCATTACGATGGCTGCTGAAGCGGGCCAATTGCAATTGAATGCTTTTGAACCGATCATTACGAAAAACCTAATGAATAGCATTATCTACTTACGCCAAGGGTGTTTGATCTTGGCTGATAAATGTATTAAAGGCATCACCGCCAATGAAGACAGGCTCGCTCAAATATTTAACCAATCCATCAGCACGGTCACCGCACTCAACACGATCATTGGTTATGAAAAAGCTACCTTTGTCGCCAAGGAAGCTTTTCGGCTAAATAAAAGTGTTAAAGAGATTCTACTCTCTCAAAACATCCTCCCAGAATCGGAAATTGACCGGCTCTTTTCCGTAGAAAACCTAATTCAGAACAATTGAGTAGCTATGCGAAATAATCAGATCTTTGGCTATTTATCCGGCCTCGGTGCCGCCGCTATTTGGGGCGGTATGTACGTTGTATCAAAAGTAATTCTTGAGGTCATTCCACCGTTTTCTTTACTCACCACACGGCTTGTCCTTGGCTTTTTGGTGTTAATTACCATCGTATTGCTTTCAAAAAAGCGTGTAAGGACTTATGCGGATATTCGAACCTATTTTTTTGTAGGGCTGGTTGGTTATGGTATTTCGCTTGGGTTTCAATTTATGGGCACCAAATTATCCTCAGCCTCTAACGGATCTCTGGTAACATCTTCCACCCCGGCGTTGGTCTTGCCGTTCGCGTATTTTCTATTACGGGAAAAAATAACCCCATTAAAAATGGCTGCCATCGTTGTCGCAAGCTTGGGGGTTATCGCTATCATTGATCTTCGAACCATCGACTTCTCTTCTACTTTGTTTCTTGGAAATTTATGCCTGATCGGCGCTGCCATTACTTGGGCAGGTTATTCGGTACTAGTTCGAAAATACACTCAAAGCAATGATATTGTCTTTGCCACAGCTATCATGTTGCTCGGCGGTTTACCAATTTCTTTACCCATTGGCTTTTGGGAATATCAAACCATCGGATACGGAACCATCGACCTCCCTGTGATCTTAGGTATTCTTTTCTTGGGTATTATTTCAACCGCATTGGCGATGTTCTTGTGGAACTTTGCCTTTACCAAAATTTCCGCGTCGCAAGCCTCCCTAACGTTTTTTGCCCAACCCCTTGTAGGCACATTCCTCGGTTGGTTCTTTTTAGGGGAAACAATAACCCCCCTGATATTGATCGGGGGGGCATTGATCTGTGTTGGGATTTATCTTTCTAGTATCTCGAGCTAAAGCTTTTCGCCTACAATGTGCAACATCGCCATATTTGTATGGCGGATCTGATTCGCTGGAAACCCGCTTAGCACAACGATTTGTTGACCTTTTGCCACTAAATTGGTGTCCTCAAATACTTGATCTGCTTTGTTTACCATTTCGCGCAAGGTGGATGACATCGTTAAATAATTCGGCATAATACCCCAGAGCAAGCACATTCGCCCAAGGGAATTTTCGGTGGGCGTAAAAGCCATTACTGGGACGCGAGAACGCGATTTTGACATTAATAACGCTGTGCGACCAGTATGTGTAAAAACCGCGATGGCAGCCACGTTCAAATCGTGAGCTAATTCTCTGGCTGCACGGGTAATTGAAGCGGCATCATCGCCGGTGTTATACGGCGGTGGGCTAAAGTGACCCCAATCAAAAAAATTCTTTTCAGCCGAACGAACGATCCGATCCATAAATTGCACAGATTCAATTGGGTACAGTCCGTTTGCGGTCTCACCTGAGAGCATTACCGCGTCGGTACCATCAAAAATTGCATTCGCAACATCAGAGGACTCTGCCCTAGTAGGGAGAGGATTCATGATCATTGAGTCTAGCATTTGGGTGGCGGTAATGACGATCTTGCCATGTTTATTCGCTTCGAGAATAATCCTTTTTTGGGCGATCGGCACCATCTCGGGTGACATTTCTACACCAAGATCCCCTCGGGCAACCATAACTCCATCGGCAACTTGTAGAATTTCTTCGAGGTTATCCAACGCCTCCGGCTTTTCTAATTTTCCAATAATAAATGGTGTCAGCCCTTTGTCTTCATGAGCATCGATGACTTCACGAACTCGCGTGATATCTTTGGCTGAACGAACAAAGGAGATAGCTACAAAATCTACATTTTGGCTTAAACCAAATTCAAGATCGGCTCGATCTTTTTCGGTGAAACCTGGAATGGTGAGGCGGACCCCGGGAAGGTGTTGGATAAATTGGCCGCGAGCGTTCGTGCGGCTGAGATGCGTGCTTAAGTTTCTACGCTTAACTTTGAGCGATGGTGCAGTATTGGCAGCCGCTGGCGTCACTGGTTAAG
>CAZSLN010000051.1:4042-18121 GCA_964607645.1 uncultured Anaerolinea sp. | reverse complement strand
CAAGCAGTCCATGACCGTTCTCAAGGATGTTCGCACCCTCGTCAACGGCGCCATCGCCGCCGCCGTTGCCTTCCTCGAAGGCAAGACCCCCGAGCAGACCAACACCTACAACAATGGCAAAATTGATGTTCCCGCCAAGCCATCCGCCGTTATCTCAGTGGATCAGGCCAACGTCAAAGAAGCTGTAGTCGATTCTGGCTACTGGCCCGCCTCTGAATTTACTGGTCTTCCCTAACATCTAGCTGTACAAAAACAAGAATAGTGATGGCGCAAGTCCATCACTATTCTTGTATAATCATCCTAATAAAAAAATCTTACTAGCGGAGCAGTTTATGTCCACTCCCATTTTGGAGATGCAAAACATCACCAAGGAATTTCCCGGCGTCAAGGCGCTGAACAATGTTAGCTTTCGCGTAAAAGCGGGCGAGATTCATTGTTTGGTTGGTGAAAATGGAGCGGGAAAATCCACGTTGATGAAGGTGTTGAGCGGGGTATATCCGCATGGCAGTTACAGCGGCGATATCTTATTCAATCAAGAAATTCAGAAATACTCAGGCATTCGCGATAGCGAAAAAGCCGGCATAGCCATCATTTACCAAGAGCTTGCCCTCATCCCAGATCTCACCGTTTTCGAAAATATCTTCCTCGGAAACGAGATCACCAGCGGCCTCACCATCAACTGGAACGAAACCGTAAAATTATCCTCTGAAATGCTCGCCAAAGTGCGACTGAACGTAAACCCTGAAATGAAGATCCGCGACCTAGGTGTTGGTAAACAACAGCTGGTTGAAATTGCCAAAGCTCTCAGCAAAGAAGTGAAATTGCTGATCCTCGATGAACCCACCGCCGCCCTCAACGAAGACGATAGCGATAACTTATTGAATTTATTGCGCGGCTTAAAAGAACATGGTGTTACCTGTATTCTCATTTCCCACAAACTCAAAGAAGTCATCTCCATAGCCGATTCGGTAACCGTACTGCGCGATGGAAAAACCATTTGCACCCTCGATGCCAGCAAAGGCGAAGTAACCGAATCCATCCTCATCAAGCATATGGTCGGCCGCGAGATCGATAACATCTACCCGCCCCGCCCAAATAAAGCCATCGGCGATGTGGTCATGGAAGTGCGCGATTGGACTGCCTACGACCCCAACCTTGGCCGTAACGTTCTAAAGAATGCCAACTTTACCCTGCGCAAAGGCGAGATCATCGGTTTCGCCGGTCTTATGGGATCAGGTAGAACCGAACTAGCTAAGAGCATTTTTGGCAACCCTGGCGGCTACCAAATTCAGGGCGAGTTCTTCCTCAACGGCAAAAAAGAACACTTTACTCATCCCGAACAAGCCATAAATGCCGGCATTGCCTACGTCACCGAAGACCGCAAAGGCAATGGCCTCATCCTCATCCAAGATGTGAAAAACAACGTTACCCTGGCCAACCTCAAAGCCATCTCGTCGCGCGGGGTGATGGATGATAACGCCGAAGTGAAAGTTGCCACCGAATACAAAGACTCACTCAACATCAAAACCCCCTCTATCGAACAAATGGTAAGCAATCTAAGCGGCGGGAACCAGCAAAAAGTCTCCGTTGCCAAATGGTTGTTTGTGAAGCCGGATATCCTTATCCTCGATGAGCCTACCCGCGGGATCGATGTAGGCGCGAAATATGAAATTTATACCATCATGAACCAGCTTGTAGCTCAAGGGCTGAGCATTATCATGATCTCTTCCGAGCTGCCCGAAATTTTGGGAATGAGCGACCGTATTTACATCGTTTCGTCCGGCAAGATCACCGGCGAATTACCCATTGAAGAAGCGACCCAGGAAAAGATCATGCACCTGGCAACAAACTGAGGAGGCCCAAAATGTCATTTTTTAGTAACGCGCAAAAACTATTCAAACAAAACATCCGTGAGTACGGTATGTACATCGCCCTGTTTGTGATCATGGCGATCTTTACCTACACCACCAAGGGGATCTTTATTTCCCCACGTAACATCAGCAACCTGATCAATCAGGTTGGTTACATTGGCGTTCTGGCGGTAGGTATGACCCTCGTCATGGTCATCCGTCATATCGATCTCTCGGTCGGCTTCTTGGCTGGCTTTTTAGGGGCGGTAGCCGCAACCATGCTGGTTTTTTGGAAGCTGCCGGTGTTAGTGGTCATCGTGTTGGTGCTGTTGTTGGGCGTGTTAGCCGGCCTCATCACCGCCTTCCCGGTTGCCCAACTCAAGATCCCATCCTTCATCGCCTCGTTGGCGGCCATGCTTATTTACCGCGGTGCCTTGGTGCTGGCAACCATCAAAACCGGTACCATCGTCATCCCCGATAAATTTTTCAACGCCCTCGGCAACGGCTTCATCCCCGATTTCCCCGGCCTCACCTTCCTAGAAGGCGTGCACAAACTCACCCTTTTCATCGGTCTCATCGCCATCGTTCTCTTTGTGATGAGCGAGTTTAGCACCCGCCGCAAAAAACAAGATTACAAGTTTGAGGTCATCCCCATGGATATGTTCATCCTCAAACTCATCTTCGTATCCGCGGTTATCGGCGGCATCACCTGGATCTTGGCCGGCTACAACGGCCTCAGCTGGACCCTGGTGATCGTGTTGGTGGTGGTCGCGCTTTACCACTTCATCACCACCCAAACCGTGCTCGGCCGCCACATCTACGCCGTGGGCGGCAACCCCGAAGCCGCTGAGCTAAGCGGCGTGAGCGTAAAGAAGATCACCTATATCGTCTTTGGCTCCATGGGTATGCTCACCGCGCTTTCGGGCATCCTGTTCACCTCGCGATTACAATCGGCCACTACCACAGCCGGCACCCTCTTCGAGCTGGATGCCATCGCTGCGGCATACGTGGGCGGTGTATCGGCAGGCGGAGGTATCGGTAAAGTAACCGGCTCCATCATCGGCGCCATCGTGATGATGAGTCTCACCAGTGGCATGAACCTGATGGGCATCGATATCTCGTTGCAATACATCGTCCGCGGTATCGTACTCGTAGCAGCCGTGGTCTTCGACGTAACCACCCGCAGCCGCTCAAGATAATCCCTTATAGAGCATAATAAAGAGCCTAACGCTAATCCGCGTTAGGCTCTTTGAATTTTGGTCGTTATTTGCCAGTTTCACAAACAGCCCCAGCCGTATGAAGGGGGTTGCCCCTACTGCTCACGCTCCATGCCCCAATCCATGGTCTGTTGGTATTTCTCGGTTGCGCCAGCCAAAGGCAGAGGTTCACCGGCTTTGATAACGACCCGCCCCAGTCAGCGCTCTGTTAGTTTTTCCCGTGGCCGAATCCCCAGTCGCCGCACTGTTAGTTTTTCCCGAGGCGAAAGCCCCGCGTAGCTACACGGCACCGACGTTTACCTTTTTGATCTTAATTACCGCCAATGTCTGTATTCAAAAATATCACACCTCCCAACCCCAAACCATCGCGACCTGTCTCGAGACCGCCACAATCATAGAACAAAAGACCTTTGAAAAACCCGATGTGTACGTAATATCGCGCCATTTCCCAACCATTCCGGCCTTCCCCAACAACCACCCCCAAACCTTCTTAAACCCTGCTAAACCCGCGCCCACACACTCCGTGCCTATGCCATAACCCGAATATCCCCCGCCAACCCCAAATAACATCAATCGAGTTATAATTTCCCCACATTAACCTGGAGCTTCCATGACCTACTACTACACCGCATTTGGCCTTTCTATCTCCTCTCAGCTCGAGTTCTCCGAATTACTCCCCATCGACCCCGCCCCAACCGATCTCACCATCACCCTTGGCAAAACGCCAAATGCCCTCGCTCAAGTGAGTGTCAGCAACTTTATGACCCAAGCCAATGAGACCGAATACCTGCTTCAGATCCAGGATGTAGCCAATTATTACATCGTAAACAACTACCACATTACTATCGAACTGTTGGATGAATCAAACCTACCCTTGGCGCGCTCCTATTTTTTGGGCACGGTGCTAGGCGCGCTGTTGGCAAGGCGTGGTTTTTTTACCCTGCATAGCAGTGCCATCAACGTAAATGGAAAAGCCATCCTCTTTTGCGGAAAAAGCGGCGCCGGAAAATCCACCACCGCCGCCTACTTCGAAATGCAAGGACACCCCCTAATAAGCGACGACATTTGCCCCATTTATCAAGATGCCCAAGGCAAAGTGTTCACCCATAGCGGCATCCCGCAAATGAAACTATGGCAAGACGCCATAAACCACTTTGGCATCCCACAAACCGATTCGTTAAAACGGCTCATCCAACGCAACAATAAATTCGCCCGCCCGCTAAGCGATTCTTTCCACCAACACCCTACCGAGGTCGCCAAGATCTTCTTCTTACAAACCAACCGAAAAAATGAGTTCACCATCGAAAAATTAAGATCAGACCAAAAGATCTCCCAGCTCAATCTCAACGCCTATTTATCAAACACCTTCGCCAAGATCAAATCCACCCCAAAATGGTTCTTCACCGTTACCAGCATCGCTTCCAAAACCGATTGTTACCTCGTTACCCGTCCTGACCAGAAAACCATCGATGAAAAATACTACAAAATGATTCTCGAGGCGATGCGGGAATGAAGAACATCGTTTGGCTGGCATCGTATCCAAAATCGGGCAACACCTGGATGCGGGTTCTGCTCACCAATTACCTCTCCGGCAAGCCCGAGCCAGCCGATATCAATAACCTGGCCACCGATTCCATCAGCAGCTCGCGGCACTTCCTCGAAAATTATTTGGACCTGAACACCAGCGAGATGGATCTATCAATGATCGACCGCTATCGCCCGGAAATTTTCCGCGCCTTCTCAAACCAAACCAACGACCGCGAAGCCTTCATCAAAGCCCACGAAAAATATTATTACAACAAAGATGCCCAGCCCATCTTCCCCACAGATGCCACCAAAGCCGCCGTCTACATCGTGCGCGATCCGCGCGACGTGGCGCTTTCCTATGCCGACCACCTTGGCTTCTCCCTCGAAAAAACCATCACCTTCATGAATGAGCCCGACACCTTCCAGAAGACCAGCCAAAACCGCTGGCACGCCCAGTTCGAGCAGCCCATGGGCAACTGGTCCGAACATGTTACCAGCTGGACCAGCCAAACAGCCTTCCCTGTGGTGCTGATCCGCTACGAGGATCTATTGGTGGATACCATCAGCGAGTTTAAAAAAGTGATTGATGGCATCGGCATGGTATGGAATTTATCCGAGGGCACCAAAGCGGTGGATTTTTCTCGTTTTGAGCAGTTAAAAGAACAGGAACAAACCAAAGGGTTTAATGAAAAAAGCCGTCACTCCAGCGCCTTCTTTCGAACCGGTGGCACCGGCAACTGGAAAGGCAAACTAACCCCTCAGCAAGCAGCCCAACTTTGGAATTCACACCAAGAAGTAATGCGAAAACTGGGATACTCGGACCAGTAAGTTCCCCACCGCCTAATTTCATCAAAGCAAGTCAATCATTGCGCAAAGATCACCTCCCTAATGCTGTCCATACAGTACGATCCACATCCTTGTGATTGCCTGTGCCTAGTTGCTGTATTCGCAAAAGGAATCCATTGACAGTTGAGGGGGCTTTCATGATAATAAATGCAATAATTAATTATATTATTGGAGAATCCATGGAAAAACAAACTTGGCAAGCCCCCGAAATTAAAGAACTTTCCATTGATCAAACGCTTGGTGGCGTCGTTTCCAGCAGCATCGAACTTTTCACCGCTCTCTATTTAGCAACCATCAACCCGTAAGCCGCGCATTCTCTCAACAACCTAAATAGGGGCAAATGCCCCTATTTTTTCGTTACCCACCCCCGTTTCAACACCGCCCCTCACCCGATTATTAATATTTTATACCCTTTACAAAAAGGGAGTTATTAATTAAAATAACTTAACAATAAAACCATTCAAGGAGAAAACCATGGAAAAACAAACTTGGCAAGCCCCCGAACTCAAAGAATTAATTATTGAAAATACCCAAGGTGGCGCCAATCCAGGTAGCATGGAAGGCACAACATATTTCTCTGCCACTAGCAATCCCTAAATAACCTTCCCACCACCCAAACCAAACAGGGGCCCTTGCCCCTATTTTCATTTAACCATCTTTTCATCGAAACACATCCCCAATCCGTTACAACCTGGTTATCCCCCTACCAATCCATGATAAAAAATATTTTTTCAAATTTTATCGATATGAACGTTCAAACCATACTAACAACAAACTGGACAAGCCCCCGAGATCAAAGAACCTTCCATGCAAATTACCCACGGTGAGTTTTTCACTGTATGGGTGGAACCCCTATCAGTTTACCCAAAACCCCCCAGCGCTCCATAACCGGCGTATTCGCTGATAAAGATCAAAAGTGACATGCGTTTCTTGATTACGTTCTTCCCTATTGCGGCCCACCCAGCATTTCCTCTCCATAACCATTTCCCTTATTCCGATCTCCATTTTCACGCGAAAAAAGCCAATCCAATATCCATTTTCACGTTCTTCCTCCTTTTCATTCATGCGCCAATCCTCCACATCCCTCACCTCAGTCTAAAGTAGGTTTTACCACCATCCAATCCCCATCCGCGAGGTTCCCCTGATCGCCCCCTAAACCCCAGGTCGTCCTCCCCCTTCGCCAATCGTTTGCCCCATTCCAACTCAAAAAACTTCTCGCAGGCTTGTTTTGGCTTCTCTCAACCCATGCCGAGGCACGGTTTTTCGTTTATAATTTCCCTTAGGGTTTCGTTAGTTGCCGGCAAACCATCGCCCAAACCAACCTCCGCCTGCGATACCAAGTGCCACTACCATGCCAAACTTTGCTCGTGTCGCCTTCAAGAATCAACCCTAAAAAGGAAAACGCCTTATGGAAAACCCTCCCACCAACCAAGTTTATCGCCGCACGGATGGCGTTCTGTTCAATAAGATCGATGCCGACCTGGTGCTTTTAGAGCCAGAATCCGGCAAATATTTTCACATCAATGCCATCGGCGCCCGCATATGGGAGCTGATCGATACGCCCCAAACGTATCCATCCATCATCACCACCCTTCTATCAGAGTACGAGGTCACCCGCGAGCAGTGCGAAGCTGAAGTTCTGCCCTTCCTGCAAAAAGTACATGAAAAAGGCTTCGTCACCATTTCAGGGGAGTGATCCCCTGCCTTTTTCCAAAAAGCTTGCGCTCTTCGCTGAAGCTTTTATTTGGACGACCTATTTCCGGGCGATGATCCATTTTCGCCCGTTCGACTCCATCGTCCGTTCTTTCCCCAAAATTAACCTCGCTGCCATCGCGCAAACCGACCCCGTCTCGCCATCATCCAGCGCGGTTTCACATGCCGTCGCGTCCCAGCAGCTTTTTTGGGCGCTCAGCTCGGTCGAGAGGCACATCCCATTGCTGCCCAACTGCTTTTCACTCTCCACCGCCGGTATGAAAATGGCCCTGCGGCGCGGCCTACCCAGCGAGATCTATTTGGGCATCCGTACCACCCCCCAAGGCTTAAAAGCCCACGCCTGGCTAAAAACGGAGTGGCTCATCCTCACCGGCGCTAAAAACCACCGCACCTTTACCGTAACAGCCATCATCCGTCCCGGCGAGTTGATCACCCAGCTCCCCACCCAAGAAACCCAACCCAACGGAACTGTCCAATTTTTAGAGGAGCCCAAGTCATGAGCGCCATCGCCGGCATTATCGCCAACGTCCCCGAAGCCCAATTAACCACCTGGCTGCAGGCCATGCTCAACGCCATGGGCGAATACCGCTCCCTCGGCGCCGATTCCTCTTCCACAGCCATTGGCGCCGCCTTCCACAGCATCGGCCATACAGCCCACGCTTGGCAAACCGATGACCTTCTCTTTTGCTCCGCTTTCCGTTTCTCAGATACAGACCTGCGCCAGCTATCAGAGCTCACCCATTCGCCGCAAGAAAACCCGCGCTGGCAAAACCTGCTTCCACAACTCTTCCAGCGCTATGGCCCGCGGCTCAGCCGGCACCTCTACGGGGATTACGCCTTGGCGGTTTGGCAGCCCCAACTCCAACACCTTTTTCTCTCGCGGGATAGCAGCGGCATCAAACCCCTCTACTACGCCCTTCTCCCCCAGCAAAACGGCATCGCCTTCGCCAGCAGCCTCAAGGCCTTGCTCGCCCTGCCCATCCTCCATGCCGAGGTGGATCTGGACCACGTCGCCAAGCATCTGGTCTATCCTACCAATTCATCCTCAACAAAGACCGATTTCAAAAACATACACATCCTGGCCCCCGGCGGCAGCCTCACCTTCCAAAACGGCCGTCACCAACTTTCGTTCCATTGGAAGTTCGATCAGGTTCCTCCCTTGCGGTACAAAGACCCACGAGATTACCAAACCCATTTTGCCGAACTTCTCACCAACGCCATCAGCGATAGAGTGGAACCCGCCATGATCAACGGCAGCCACATCAGCGGAGGCGCGGATTCAACCACCGTAACGCTCCTTGCCCAACAAGCCTTGCGCCAAAGATCAGGCAACCCGCTCATCGGCTACACCTGGAGCCCCCCCGCCCCTGCCGAAGACCTAACCGGCGAGCTGCAGGTGCTGCGCGGCATCGAGCGCAAATTCAACCTCCCCATTCGCTATTGCGACCTAACCGCCCAAGAAGTGCGGCAGGTTTTTTTACGTAACTTTTTCAGCGAACCCACCGAAACGCTGCAGAGCGAATTCAATATCCTAAAAAAAGCGCAGGCCGATGGCGTGCGGGTGATGCTAAGCGGTTGGGGCGGCGATGAAGTCGTTTCCGCCAACCCTCCCGGTTACACCGCCGCTTTGTTCCTTCGGTTGGAGTGGGCAAAACTTATCCAAATCACCAATGGCCTAAGCTCTTATAACCAATTCAAAAAAATGGCGCGCTCCGTTTACAACAGCCTAAAAATTATGAACAGTGGAGAATTCCCCTTCCATCACAAATTCAACGCCCGCAAACAATACGTATCCACCTTCACCACCGGCGCGCTGCTGCAAGCGGTTCAACACACACCCCCTAAACCAGTCCCGTTTCCATCCTTCCGTTATTACCAAAAAAAATTATGGGAGAACGGCCATATCTTTAACCGCGTCAGCCATTGGGATCGTCACGGTGCCTCGTTCGGGCTGGAGTACCGCTACCCCTTGCTCGATCGCCGCCTGCTTGAGTATGTCATCTCCATCCCCTTTGAGGTCAATTACCCCTACCCAACCCGCGGCAAACTGATCCGCGAAGTGCTCAGTGGTTTTATTGGCAGCGAGCAGGCCTTCAGCAAGATCAAGCGCGAAGATTATCGCCAACCCATCTTTCAAAACACCATAGCCGAAGGCTTTCAGCTGATGCTGGATGAACTTCCCTCTCCCGAACCGCTTATAAACCCGTTGATCAACGCCGGCCCCCTGTACGCGGCCTTAAAAAAACACCGCAGCATAGCGGGCGATTTCGAAACCAACCGCATCCTGCGCAACCTCTTGGCGCTCGCCAAGATAAATTTTTCGGAGATCCATGACCTCGGTTAATCAGCTTAGCCCTGAGCTGCGCGCCCTCACCGCCTTGTTCAGCCCAACCCCCGTCATCGACCCAACCACCCTCAACGTTCAGCGGTTCTGCGCTCTCGCCAAACGGCACAAACTGGTGGCGTTAGCCCTGGAAAAACTAAACCAGCACAACCTACAATCCCCCCTGCTCATCGCCCAACTGCAAGAAGCCGCCGCTCAATACACCAAATGGAACCTGCGCGCGAACATGGAAATTAGCTTCGTCGCCTCCATCACCGAAAAAGCCGGCTACCCATTGGTCATCAGCAAAGGGCCTGTGCTATCAAAAACCCTTTATGGCAAAGCCTACCTAAAAACCTCCTCCGATCTGGATTGGTATACCCTACCCGAAACCATGCTCCCCATCACCGCCCTGCTCCAAAAAGAAGGCTACGCGCAGCCATATTCCACCCTCCGCATGACCCCGCGCAAGTGGCAGGCCATCCTTAGCAGCAAGCACGATCTCCCCTTCACCCACCCCGCCCGCAAAGTGGTCAACGAAATCCACCAGACTCTTCCCACAAGTCATCAAAAGAGCCCACCAGCGATTTATCAGCTAGCCACCAAACACGCCCTACCAGCCGTCTGGGGCGATCAGCCCATCAAGATCTTCACCAACGAAGATCTCTTCCTCTACCTTTGCTTCCATGGCGCTAAACACTTTTGGTCCAGATTAAATTGGCTGGTAGATGTCAACGAAATGATCACCAACCAGGCCGCCCTCAACCTAAACCTGCCTGCCGTGCAAGCCACCGCCCAAGAATACCAGCTAACCCACTGCCTCACCCAGGCCTACGACCTGTGCCGCACCTTTTTCGGCACCCCGCTGCCGCAAGCCACCCCCCAATCCAGCAAACACCGCGCCTGGCTCACCCAAAAAGCCCTCGAAGAGATCGCCAGCGACAGCCCCGAAACCCAAACTACCCGCCGCGACCGCTACTTCAACCACCTGCTCTACGACCAACGCCTCAGCGGCAGCTGGAAAGCCAGCGCCCATTTCCTATGGCAGCAGCGCTTAAAAGTGGAAGACTTTTTCCAAATAGACCTGCCCGATTCCCTCTTCTTCCTATACACACTGCTAAGGCCCCTACTCTGGCTAACCAAAAAGCTAGCCAAGAAATAAGCCCCCCGAGGCGTAGCCTCGCGTAGGGGCTGGGCACGACCAGCCCAGTTGGCGTCAGCCAACAAGCCCTTCCCCCACCCAAAGGTCAAAAGCACGCACGTCAGCGCCGTGCACCTACGCGAGCAAAAAGCCCGCCCGAGGCGATAGCCTCGCGTAGGGGCTTGTCGCTGACAAGCCCAGTTGGCGCCAGCCAACCCGCTATTCCCCCACCCAAAGATCAAAAGCATACACGTCAGCGCCGTGCACCTACGCGAGCAAAAAGCCCGCCCGAGGCGATAGCCTCGCGTAGGGGCTTGTCGCTGACAAGCCCAGTTGGCGCCAGCCAACCCGCCCTTCCCCTCGCACAAAAAAACAAAAATTCCAACCCTTGACATACGCTAATGGTGTTATAATACGTTAAACCCAGATACTAACATCAGGGCACTAGGGCGTAACATCAACTTTGAATAAACAACCCAACCAATCCAAACCTTAACCAAAAAACAACCTCCCAAAACGGGAAGGAATTTTTCGTTTAACCACCCATCCTTTTTCCACCTTAATAGAAAGATTGTTTATGCTGAATATTTTAGAATTAGAATCACGGCCGCTTGCTGAGTTGCGTACTATGGCGTTACGGGATTATGGAATTGAAAACGCCAACCGCCTCAAAAAAGAAGCTTTGGTGCTCCGCCTATGTCAGGCCGAAGGCGCCAAAGAAGGCCAAGAGATCCGCGGCGGCATCCTCGAAATTATGGATGAAGGTATCGGTTTCCTGCGCAGCGCTCGTTATAGCGTTAGCGAAGACGATATCTACGTGAGCCAAGCCCAGTTACGCCGCTTTGACCTGCGCAAGGGCGACCTGATCGTTGGCCATGCCCGTCCCCCTCGTGATTCTGAACGGCATTGGGGCCTATTAAAGGTAGAGACCGTCAACGGCATCGACCCCGATGAAGCCCGCCGCCGCCCTCGTTTCGAAAACCTTACCCCCATCTTTCCCGATCAACGCTTCGATCTCGAAAGCCGCAGCGATAACATCGCCACCCGTATGATCAACCTGATCACCCCCATTGGCCGCGGCCAGCGCGGGCTGATCGTTAGCCCCCCCAAAGCCGGCAAAACCACCATCCTCAAAGACCTCGCCAATGCCATTTCCTCCCAGTACCCCGATGTGCACCTCATGGTTGCCCTCATCGGCGAGCGCCCCGAGGAAGTAACCGATATGGACCGCTCGGTAGATGCCGAAGTGATCGCCAGCACCTTTGATGAACAAGTTGCCAGCCATGTCCGCACCGCCGAGATCGCCATCGAGCGCGCCAAGCGCCTGGTAGAGATTGGCCGAAACGTGGTGATCTTGCTTGATTCGATCACCCGCCTCGCCCGCGCCTACAACCTCACCGTCAACCCCTCCGGACGCACCCTCTCCGGTGGTATGGATCCCGCGGCCCTTTATCAGCCCAAGAACTTCTTCGGCGCCGCCCGTAACATCGAAGAAGGCGGTAGCCTCACCATCATCGCCACCTGCCTGGTAGATACCGGCAGCCGTTTAGATGATGTGGTCTATGAAGAATTTAAAGGCACCGGCAACATGGAGCTCCTCCTCAGCCGTAAACTGCAAGAGCGACGCATCTTCCCCGCCGTAGATATTGAGCGCAGCAGCACCCGTAAGGAAGACCTGCTGCTCGGCCCAGATATCTTGCAGCGCGTGTGGACCATGCGCCGAATGTATGCCCAGATGACCGGTTCACCCCCCTCTGGCGCCGGCATGGACCAAACGGTTGCCACCGAGGCTTTGATCAATCGCATGATCAAAACCCGCAACAATATGGAATTCCTTGATACTCTCACCGACAATATGTAATTTATGGAAAAAATAACGACTTCACGCTGGTTCAACCAAATCAGCTGGGGGATCACCATTGTACTGGTTCTATGCGCCGCAGGGTTCGTAATGGTGCGCAAGGGTGCCGCCCTCAGCTTGGCGCTTGGCATTAAACCCGGCGCCAGTGTGGCAATTTTGGCAACCCCCACCGCCGCCGCCATGGAAGGCATCAGCACCGCCAACCTGCCCTCTATGCTCAGCCTGCCCGCTATAGAACGCAAGCTCACCCTAAAAACCGTCATCCCCGAACGACCGCGAACCAAAGTGTTTACCCACACAGTTGCGCGCGGTGATTCGGTCTTTGGCATTTCGAAAAGCTACAACATTAAACCCGATACCCTACTTTGGGCAAATTACGATGTTCTCAACGATACCCCCGATAGCCTTCGAACCGGCCAAGAGCTAAACATTCCACCCACCGATGGCATTTTGTACACCTGGGAAGAAGGCGATACGCTGGATGACGTTGTGACAGAATACAAAGCCAACGTGGATGACCTGCTGAACTGGCCCGGAAACAAGATCGATCTCTCGGACCCTTCCTTTAAAGAGGGAGACCTGGTGATGATCCCTGGCGGCTCACGCGAGTTCAAACAATGGCTCATCCCCACCATCGCCAGGGGCAGCAGCGGCACCACCGGCGCTTCGCAAAGCGCTTGCGGCGGCGGCCCGGTTGGCGGCGGCGGCTTTATATGGCCAAGCTCCAATAACTTCATCTCCGGCAACGATTATTACGCCGGCCACCTCGCCATAGATATTGCCGGCGCGGAAGGCGATGGCGTATGGGCCAGCGATGCCGGCGTAGTGGTAAAAGCCGATAGCGGCTGGAACGGCGGCTACGGCAACGTAGTGATGATCGACCACGGAAACGGCTACGCCACCCTCTATGCCCACCTTAGCACCATCAATGCCGTACTTTGCCAAGGCGTTGGCCCCGGCACCATGGTCGGTGCCATCGGCAATACCGGCAACTCCTTCGGCTCCCACCTGCACTTCGAGGTTCGCCTCAACGGCGGCTTTATCAACCCATGGAACGTGCTGGGGCAATAACCCCGGCACGTTTGTTTCTACTGGGATGAAAGGGATCGGCTTCCTGAAGATATAATTAGCATCATCCCATAGCTCATATCGGAATTTTTTTAGAGGGTTGGATATGGATCTTCTTCGCATCGTAGTGATCGGCATCATCGCTTTTCTCATCCTGCGCGATCCCGGCAAGTTTTTTGGCTGGCTAGGCCGGCGCCTCATCGTTTCCATCCTGTTCGGCATCCTATTATTATTGGTTTACCTGTTCACCGGGCAATCGTTCTAAGCCATCAGTAGCAGCTTCCGCTACCAGCCAATTCCAAGGCAAACCCACCTGCTCGAACCCGAGGCGATAGCCTCGCGGTGGGGCTGGGCATGACCAGCCGAGTTGGCGCCAGCCAACACGCCCTTCCCCCAACCCAAAGACCAAAACCATGCACGTCAGCGCCGTGCACCTACGCGAGCGAAAAGCCCATCCGAGGCGATAGCCTCGCGTAGCGGCTGGGCATGACCAGCCGAGTTGGCGCCAGCCAACACGCCCTTCCCCCAACCCA
>CAZSLN010000051.1:0-3942 GCA_964607645.1 uncultured Anaerolinea sp. | reverse complement strand
ATAGCCTCGCGTAGCGGCTTGTCGCTGACAAGCCGAGTTGGCGCCAGCCAACCCGCCCTTCCCCAACCCAAAGATCAAAACCATGCACGTCAGCGCCGTGCACCTACGCGAGCGATACGCCCGCCCTTCGCGCGAAGCCTCCCTGTGTCTTCTCTCTTCCCCAAACCATCCATTTTTTGGTACTATTAAGGTATGAATTCTTCCGATGTAGATAAGGCATTGAAAGGGGTGCCGCTGGGCGGGTCGCGTTATTTCACCACCATCGGCTCTACCAACGATGAGGCCCTCGCCTGGGCTGCCGGCACCGCCAGCGATTTTTGCCTCGTGCTGGCCGATGCCCAAACCAGCGGACGCGGGCGCAATGGCCGCGTCTGGCTTAGTCAACCCGATTCCAGCCTCACCTTTAGCCTCATCCTAAAACCCACCCCTGACGAGCAGTCTCATACCGGCCGCTTTTCGTTTTTGGGGGCTTTGGCGTTGGCGCGCGTTTTGCGAAATCATTACAAAGTACCAGCCCAAATTAAATGGCCCAACGATGTTCTGATCTCAGATAAAAAGGTAAGCGGCATTTTAGCCGAAGCCGTGTGGACCGGAGCCAAGGTAGATAGCATTGTGTTAGGGATCGGCATCAACCTGCTCAGCGATGCCTACCCGCCCGATGTTCCGCTCAATTTTCCGGCCGGCTGTTTGCAGCAGTTTTGCGCCACCCCGCCCACCCGCCTTCAACTGCTGCGTGAGCTGCTGCTCGAAATTCAAGCTTTGCGGCCGCAGATCGCCGACCCCGCCTTCGTACAAGGCGTTCAAAAGTACTTAGCCCTTCTGAACCAAACGGTCATGCTCATCACTGAAGGGGAGCCCGCCCACCGGGTGCGGGTAAAGCACCTGCAAGAAGATGGCAGCCTGCTGGTAACGGTTGAAAACGGCGGATTCGATAAAGTCATCCACCAGGGGGAGGTTCATTTCCTCTCCTAAAATCGGTTGCCGCATCAACCGGCCAACCGTATACGGAATTCTAGAAGAACTTCGTTTATAATAAATGTATTAAAAATAGAAATTAAATTTTTTTAACAATTAACGTTCGTCCTTTCGCGCCTCCAAGATAAAATGAAAATTAAACCAGCCCCTTCTGTATCGCCCGATTTTGAAAAGGAAAAATCCATTCGCTTTCTTTCGGTTGGAGGCGCGCTTTTTTCGTTGTTGATAATATTACTTATTTGGGGTAGCGTCACTTATTATAATAACGAGTTAGAACAAAACCTAAAAACGGCCAGCCAATTGCTGCAGGCCACCTCAGAAGAAAAACTAGAATCGATCCGGTTTTTGCGGCAGGAGCGCGCAAACGATGCTAATTTTTTATCTAGCCTGCCTAATGTACAGCAATTGATTAAAAGCCCCAACTCTGAAGTAGTTGAACCCAACGACTATCAGGAAGTGGTAACATCCTTCACAAGAGCAGCCGAGTTATATGACTATTCCAACATCCAGTTATTAGATTCGAACCATAATATTATTTACCAAAACAACGAAGAGCACGACCATCTCAATTTTGAAAACCTAAAATTGGTCGATGCGGCCATGGATTCCCGCCAAGTGATGGTCAGCGATGTTTTATCCACAACAGCTGGGGATCATTTAGCAATTCTCATCATCAGCCCCATCATCACTCCAACCAACCAGGTCTTAGGCACAGTGGTGTTATCCGCTAATCCAAAAGTTTACCTGTACCCTCACCTCGATAAGCTCACCCCCAATTATCTCTCCATCGAATCCTTCCTGATCAAAGATGCCAATGGCGACGCGGTAGTTCTTAGCCCTGTGCGTGATGAAACCATACCCCTACTATCAGTACTCGCCACGGCTAATCAAACAGAGCTCCCTGCAATCATGGCTCTCAATGGGGTGATCGGGTTTGTTCAAGGGGTCGATTATTCAGGTAAAAAGGTAATGGCGGTTGTACGACCGGTACCCAATTCAAATTGGTTCATCGTTACCAAGGCAGATTCCGCCGAATTGTTGTCTGATTTTTATTTCTTGATGGATGTTTTTGCCGGTGCCACCCTCTTCTTGTTATTTTTGTTTGCCGGTTTGGGCTACACTATGTACGCCAACGGTCTGCGAAGCTCCTATAAAAACCTTTACCTTGCTGAATCACAGGCATCCAAGGCGCAAACCGAGCTTGCCTCCGCCGTAAACGCCATTACCGAAGGCTTTATCACCTGTGACTCTACCGGCAGCATTACCGCTATCAACCCCACAGCCGAGCAAATCACCGGCATCAGCGAAGAAGAGGCTATCGGGAAACTACTGCCGCAGGTTTTCCAATTTGAAGAAAATGTCGATCTTTTGCGGCACTCTACTGCCAGTGCATCCGGACAGGTGAAGGGAGAAGGGTTGCTGATCCCCGCCGGCAAACCAAGCATCTCGGTGGAATACACCCTCACTCCCGTCCTCGCGAACGATTCAACCCTTATTGGGTTTGTTCTCATTTTCAAGGATCTCACCGAAACGATCCAAGCCAGGCAGCAGATCATCGATTCAAACAAACGCTACAGCGCTTTGTTTGAGTTCTCACCCGAAGCGATCTTATTGTTAGCCATGCCCAGCGGAATTATTGTTCAGATGAACGCCGGCTTCACCGAGCTGACCCAATACCAACCTTCCGAGATCATCGGCAAAAGGACAGTCGAGTTCGACCTATGGGCCAATCCAGAGAAAGAATTTGAATACCGAAAAGCTCACGGTTTTAATAATGAGATCAAAAATTTCGAAACGAGCATCCATTGCAAGGATGGATCCTCCCGTATCGTTTTTGTGACGGCGAAGAATATCCTTCTAAACAACGAAGCAAACCTGTTGATAGCCTTCAGTGATATCACCGAAATGAGGGCATCAGAGGCTCGCGAACGGCAGCAGGAATTGCTCACCCGTACGATCTTCGATACCGCCCCGTTTGGTATATGGGCACGCGACCCTTCGCGCAAATTGGTGGCCGAAAACAAGTATGCCATTGATTTATACGGCAGCCACCTCAACGAAACTCTTTCCGAAAAGCATTTTCCCACTTTACCAGTAGACCATTGGATGCAATTGGATGAAGCAGCCTTCAAGGGAGAACATTCAGAGTATGAAGAAGAAGTAATATTACCCGATGGCTTCCATTTTTTTGCCCAAAAGATCACCACCCCCATGATCCAGGATGGTGAAATAAAAGGCGTCATGGGCTTTGTCATCGATATCACCGCCCGAAAAATGGCTGAGATCGAGCTGGAAAAAGAGCGAGAAGAACTAAAACGCTCCAACGCCGAACTGGAGCAATTCGCCTACGTTGCCAGCCACGACCTGCAAGAACCGCTTCGCATGGTTTCCAGCTACCTGCAGCTGATCGAACGGCGCTACAAAGGCAAGCTCGATGCCAAAGGCGACGAGTTCATTGCCTTTGCGGTAGATGGCGCCAGCACCATGCAGCGCCAGATCTTAGATCTCCTTATGTACTCTCGAGTTGGGTTGACATCGCAAGAGAACGCGGTGTGCGAAAGCCAGCACGCCTTAAATGGCGCCCTCACCCATCTTAAGTTCCGCATTGAAGAAACCCAAGCGGTAGTAACCCACGATGCCCTGCCAAAAGTAATGGCGGACGAAATGTATGCCTATGTAGAGTCATTGAAATTAGCTTTGAAAGAAGAGTCTGGATTAGAAATTAAAGATGGTAAAGAGACATTTAAAGAAGATAATTTAGATGCCACCACAAGATTGTTTTTAAATAAAAAAGCAGGGGTATCTAAAGGAGAAGAACTGTTTAATAAATTAAAACAATTCAAACAGGATTTAGCGGAGATTGACCCTGCAATTGCAAAAGAAGTAATTCCAACAGTATCCCTAGATTTAACGATTCCTAAATCAAACAATGTGGGTGCAAAAAATGATTGGGCTTATACTTATTTT
>CAZSLN010000050.1:0-19190 GCA_964607645.1 uncultured Anaerolinea sp. | reverse complement strand
TCAGGCGATTGGACAGCTGAAACGAATTTTAAGCTTGGGCAAATACCAACCTCGCTTATCGAAGCCATTAATTTAATGGCTTCGATTGGCGCAAAATTCTTTTTTATGTCATCAATTTCATTATTTTGTTCAAAGCCGAGGGTAGGTTTTCCAAAAAAACCGATCTGGGTAAGGTATTCAATTGGTGTTTTTTCATTTAAAGAAATTGCCTGGCTTTTTGATAACTCATCCACAAACGGATAGATCAGGGATAAGGAATATTCGCCTTGGGACAAGCGATTGATGAGTGGGGCATTGCCCCGAATTTCTGAAGGGGCGAGTTCTTCAAGGTTATTTGCGTCTAAATAGGGTGCGGACACTGTCGCTAATAATTCACCCGTAGAGGAGTTAATTACCAAAGCTCCCCCTTCTTTCTGATAGAAGGCAGTAGATAGGTCTTTTTGGAAGGTTGAATCGATCGTTGTTCGTATATTTAATCCGGTTGGCGGTCTCCCGTAGATCATATGGTCCCACCACAAGACCAGGTCAGAATACCCTTTTTTTCCACGTAAGATATCATCAAAACTAGCTTCAATACTGCTCTGACCAAAGACAGGGTGGGTATATCCCAAGATCGGTGAGAGTTCTGGATAGAGGTAATGGCGGAAATAGCTGCCGGGGCTGCCCTCAGTGATGGTTAGTGGATCATTATTTCGGTCTAAAATTGACCCGCGATGCACATAATAATCGCTAATAGATCGACGGGGATTGTCAGTGCGATTCAGCAAATTTTCAGATCGAACAATTCCCCACCACCCCAAAGCAAATGCGCAAAGTAAAAATCCTCCCAAAATTCCAAGAAAAACATTCGTCTCAACTTTTCTCTCTAGGATAGGGTTTTCTTTTGACTCCTCGTTCAGCAGGAATAAGGTAATAACAGAAAGGTAGGACGTGAATAAAGAGGAGCCACCGTACGACAAAAATGGAAGTGTTACACCTGTTAAAGGTAACAATTTGACGTTACCGCCAATGATCACGATCGACTGCGCGCTAATGTAAATCGCGATCCCGGTAGCCAAAAGCTTCTTCGTTGGATCAGTGGATCGGTTCGAAATAAGAAAGCCTTGAAAGGTGAGCATAGCTAACAGTAGGATTACTGCAAACCCACCGATCAAACCTAACTCTTCAACGATTGAGGTAAAAATAAAATCGGAATGGGCTATTGGCACCAGAGATGGGTAACCAATACCTGGCCCGCGACCATTTATCCCACCATTTGCTATGGTAATCAAGGCCTGAATTACCTGATAGGAGCTATTGGTAGGATCCTGCCATGGATCGATCCAGGTAAGGATACGTTGTTGTACTAGATCAATGAAAAAATAAGCGGTTATTCCGGAGAGTATCAGGAACAGGAGAGTAATTAACAGGGTCTTAATGTTTTTTGTTTGTATGTATAGAAGGGTTGAAAACAAGATAAAAAAGATACTGCTCGTACCGAGATCACGCTGGGTGATCAAGACCAAAAAAGTTAGGCATAAAACAAATAGGAAGAACCAAACCGACTTTCTTTTTCCGGTTAGTTTGGGTAAATAGATGCTTAAAAAGAAAAGAAAGATCAGTTTTAATGGTTCGGATGGTTGAAGATAGACTCCGCAACAGCCAAGCCAAAGCTTAGGGCCGAAACCAGATGGGTTCGTTCCAAAGAGGATGGTAACCAGACTGAGTACGATTCCGCCAACAAGAATTAGATCGAATCGCTTGGTAAAGAGCCGAATATTCTCATCGTCGGAAAGAAGCCAGGCTAGGAAAAGGCTAATAAAACCAAAAATGATCGATTGTCGAAATCCGAAATCGCTGCTGATTCGCCAAATGGTCATTATCCCGATGCCGGTTAGCATTGTGGCAATTGGGAAAAGGAACAATTCTATAGTCTTTTGACGCTTGAGGACTAGTTTATTTAAAATAAAGACCGACACAAACCAACTTGCATAACCGATCCAATGTTTCCACAGAAAACCGCTATTAAAATTTTGGTAGATCAAGGTGTTTGATAAAGACAATGCAAGCGAATAAACAAATAAGATTGCCGCTTGCAGCGCGAACAACACCTGATATTTTTTCTTAGGGTTACGAAGTATCGCGATCAAAGGATTAATGTGTATATTTTTTTACCAAAACGCCCAATCGATTTTTTGTTTCCGTGGGAATTACCACTGGGTTTGTGATCAGCGCATCAGCTAATGCTGATTGGCAGGAACAAGTTGGTTCTGCGCTTAGAGTTTTTACCAAGTTTTTGATCGATTCTTGCGCAATCTGCGTATTGCTATTTAGGGTGCGAATCACCATTTCTACAGTGACCGGCTCATTTGAGGTGTGCCAGACATCGTAATCGGTGACGTGAGCCATAGTGGAATAGCAGATCTCAGCTTCGCGGGCAAGAAACGCTTCTGGCGAGGCCGTCATTCCGATGATCGACATCCCCCAGGCGCGGAAAGTGTTCGACTCTGCTTTGGTCGAGAATCTGGGTCCTTCGATGGTAATTAGCGTTCCACCTTTATGGGTTATAGCGCCGGTTGCTGTTACCGCATCAAATACTTGCGAGCTTAGGTCATTGCAGAAAGGATCGGCAACCCCAACATGAGCAACCAAGCCGTCAGAGAAAAATGTACGTACGCGATCCTTGGTGAAATCAAAAATTTGGTCAGGGATCACAATTTCGCCAGGTTTAAAATCCTCACGAAGAGATCCACAAGCGCTAATACTCACAATTTGTTTCACCCCTATGGATTTGAGAGCGTAAACGTTGGCCCTGTAATTTACCTCGGTGGGGTTGATGAAATGACCGATACCATGGCGGGCTAAGAATGCGACATTCGTCCCACCAATTTCGCCAATGGTGATGGGTGAGCTGGTCTCGCCAAATGGGGTTTGAACTTTCATTTCATCAAGGATGGTTAGGTCCTTCATTGAATAAACGCCAGACCCACCAATGATTCCCAAAGTTACCTTATTCATATATGCTCCATTTACAAAATGATCTTGATACGTTCGTCACCGAATCGGATCATATCCTCGTTTACTAATATGGTTGGATTCGTGAGTTTATTGTTATTAAGGTAAGTTCCATTGCGCGAGCCCTCATCTTCTATCCACCATTGTTCATCGGTGTAGCTAATGGTAGCGTGCCGGCCAGAAACTGATGGGTCGTTGAGAATTAAGTCGCACTGTGATCCACGACCGATTTTGATTGTTTCAATTTTAAATTCTTTTAGATAATGGATCTTCGCTTCCGAGTCCAAAATTCCAAAGGTAATGATCGAATTAGTAGAACCTAGTTGTTTCGGTGTCGATTGTGAGAAAAACTTCCATAAGTAATAGAATATGACAATAAGGAAAACATATAACAAAAAGGCTTCAAAAAATCGTAGAAAAAGTAGGAAGACGCCCATATCACCCTAATTATAAAGGGTTAAAGCACCTGAATTTTGATCGGAGCAGTTCCAGATTCATCATCCTCAGATTCATCCTGCATAAAGATCAACGTTGTTTTGCCAATAAAAAGGACATCTCCTTGAGCGAGAATTTTTTGAGAGATGTTTTCACCGTTAATTTTTGATCCGCCTGAAGATTTGAGATCAAAATAATGATACCGATCATTAATCAAGCGTATTTGACCGTGATTGCGGGAGATGTAGGCATCTTCAATACAAATGTCGTTTTCGGTGTTCCTACCAATAGTAGTGAGATCTGAGTAAAGTTGATAGGATCGTTTTGTTGTTGTGAGTAAAAATCCATTTCCAAATTCCCGCGTTGCGTCAGTTAGCTGAATAGTTTTGGTAGGCTCATCTCGCAGACCTTCAAATAAAAAAACTTTAAATTCCCTGTTTAATTGAACATCGCATAAAATGGTAATGATCAAAGAATCAGCGGAAATTGGTAATGCGGGATTGTTTACAAGTTTATTCGCGATCTGGTGGTCGAGATCGGTGATCATTTCTAATATTTTATAGGTGCTTGCAGATAATCGTATCTCGATCTCAAGAAAGGATGTTTTTGATTCGAGCGATAGTCCCGCCATTTGTTCAGTGATCTTATTAACGATCGAGTCGATCTGATGTAGAAGAATTCTTTCTTGGGAGGGGGCTATGCATTGAAGGATCTCGTTTAATATACCCATAAAATTTGTTTCCTGTTCGAATTCTAATATAGAATAAGCATTTAACCTAAACTCCGAATAGAACGAGGCCAAAATGAAAAAACCTTTAGTGATACTAACCAGACCCTTGCCAAACGATTGGCTAACGCTTTTGGACGACAAAGTGAACCTAGTTATCGGCGATGCGACGATTGGAATCAATTCAAAGAATGTAGAAATGGCTCTGAAGGATGCCGCCGGAGTTATTTGCCTTTTATCGGATAAATTAGACGAATCCGTGCTAACAAAAGCACCGAAGTTACGGGTTGTGAGCATCATGGCGGCGGGTTACGATAATGTGGACGTTGCTGCCTGTACCGCGAGAAAGATACCAGTTGGTAATACGCCAGGTATTATGACAAACGCCACTGCGGATATAGCGATGGGATTACTATTGTCGATCACTCGTAAAATCGAAAAAGCCAGCGCGGATGCAAGAAATGGTTTATGGCAGACTTGGTCACCTACAGGTTGGTTGGGAAGTGAGTTAGATGGTAAGACCATCGGAATTCTTGGAATGGGAAAAATTGGTAAGGCGGTCGCGAAGAGAGCTTCTGCCTTTGGAATGAAGGTGATCTATTACAGCAGATCATCGGTTGTAGAAGAGGATTATTATCGATCGGCGAATTTAGAAGATCTGTTGGGGAATAGCGATGTTGTGAGTTTGCATTGTCCGCTTAATAATGAAACTAATAGCCTAATCAACGCTCATTCACTAAAATTGATGAAACGTTCCGCGATTTTGATCAATACATCTCGAGGAAAAGTGGTTGATCAAGAAGCGTTGGTAGAGGCGTTGAAAAAGGGAACGATCGCCGGGGCAGCCCTTGATGTTACTGATCCTGAGCCATTGTCAGCCAGCCATCCCTTATTTCAACTGGAAAATTGCCTAATCCTTCCACATATAGGGTCCGCTACAGTGGAAACTAGGAAAAAGATGGCGGAAATGGCTTGTATTAATTTATTGGCTGGATTAGCTGGGCAAAAAATGCCAAACGTGGTCGATGGGTCTGTTTACGATTAGTATTTTCCCTTTTATAAGGGTGCTCCGCAGGCACGGCAATGCGTGCTTTTGGGTTCATTTTTTGATTTGCAATATTTGCATGAATAGCGATCAATTTCTTCGATGGCAAGGTCGCTTTTATGTTGTTTAAATTCTTTTACGAAGGTCTTTACTCGATCACTTAGTTGAATATTCTGAACGTCTACCGCAAGATCATCCAAACGGTGAAGCAGGTTAATAGGGTTGATAGCGGCGGAAAGAAGGGTTGTTCCTAAGCTCGAGGCAATGCTTGACCATTCTTGATCACTAACTGTAACTAGCAGATCATTGTTTTGTTTCTTGGCATAAACGTAGATAGATGTTCGGCTGCCACGGCCGAAATCAGTTTGGCTGGTGATCTTTGCCGAAATGGTCGCTTCATCATGAAATTCCGAGAAAACATCAAAAGAATCAGTGTCAAATTCTTGTGATAATGTTCCTATGAATTCTTTGGCGTCATTGAAATCTTTGAGTAGATACTGGTCCATGGTATAGATTATAATCAAAAATTAAGAATGAGGAATTTTGTGAGAAAGAATATTAAGAATATTTCATTTATTTTTGTGTTGCTGTTGGCAACAGCTTTTTTAGCGGTTAACCCAAAACCTGAGGTTGTTGTGCGGGCTCAGCAGCCCACCGGCTCAATCCCAACAGTTACAGGAACGCCCAGAGGTGCTTTCATCACAGTTACTTATCCAGAACAGATCAATGTGCGCTCTGGTCCGAGCTCAACCATTTACCCAAATGCCATCGGCGTTTTGCTTCCTGGCGAAACCGCTCCGGCTATTGGCCGGTCCACGGGCGGTGAGTGGATCCAGATCGTTTATATGGGTGTGCCGAACAACGTTGGGTGGGTGTATACACAGCTGGTGAGTTTATCTCCCAACTCTAACTTATTGCCAGTGGATGCCCCTCCAACACCTACTCCACTAACGACAGCCACCTACGACCCAACCCTTGCCGCTGAATTTATTCCGCAATACACTCCAACCCGATTGCCAACTTTCACCCCAGCCGCCCCTGTGGAGCCAGTTACCTATCAAGAAGACGGTTTTTCTGTTCCGTTTCCGATCGGGGTGATCATTGCGGGTTTTGCCCTTGCAGGTCTTTTTGCGGCTTTGGTTTCGTTCTTACGGGGCAGATAAGCAAAAACCTTATATATAAAAAAAACAGCCGTAAGGCTGTTTTTTTTTACTTTTTGTTTGGGTAGTGTTTAATTACAACTACAACTGCCGCCACACGCGCAGCCACCAGCAGCATCAGAATCACTGTGGTCGTGGGCATGACCCTCGGAGCCGCAAGCGCAACCGCCGCTTTTTGCTTCGCCACTTCCGCAATTGCAACCAGAAGCGGCGCTTACACCTTCAACAATGAATCCAGCTCCACGCTGTGGATCATTAATGAAATTGATGTGAGCCCCTTTGAGATAGTTAATGGATTGGTCATCGATAACAATACTAATTTCGTTGGAATTGATGGTGATGTCGTTATCTCGGACATTATTTTCTATAGCCATGCCAAAGCTAACACCTGAACAACCACCGCCAGCAACATAAACCCGTAATGACGAGCCTTCCATATTCTTATCTTGTAAGATCTTTTTGAACTCAGTAGCGGCTACTGAACTAACTGTAATGGTTTCAACTTCCTGAAGCATATTTATTCTCCTTTAGTGATGCTAAATATGACAAATATTATCAGATTCGAGTCTTGATGTCAATAAAAAAAGCCTCGAAATTTCGAGGCTTTAGATTGTTAGTTGGTTTTGATTCGATTCTTGAGAGTTCGGTCAAGAAAATCATCTTGTGAAGCGCCGGCTTCTTTGTTTTTCTTGAATTTATTGGCTCTTTCAAGTTTTGATTTCTCAAGCGCAGCCTGCCAAGCGGATTCGAAAGCGGTAGGGGAGGGCTCACCTTTGAGTTCTTCGTTCATCTCAAAAGTTTCAACCTTTTCTTTTCGCTTTCCGCCAGTGGGTTTCTTGCCATCCCGCCTGGGTTTGTCATCTCGGCGAACTTCTTCTTTCACTTCGGGTTCGGGTAAGGTTGCTTTGATGCTAAGTCTAATCTGCTTCTTCTTGCGATCAACATCCAAGACCATTACATCAATCTCGTCGCCTTCTTTGACAACATCAGAGGGGGTCTTTACGTAGCCATGGCCCATTTCGCTAACATGAACTAGACCTGGTTTTTCAGCGCCGATCTCCACAAACGCACCGTAGGTTTCAAGACGCTGAACAGTTCCTTTAAGAACCATTTCGGCTTTGATATCTTTCCAGTCCAAACCAAGTGGTTTGATAAGGGAAAGCTCAATGCGATCTGCTTTGACTTTCTTTACCCAAGCATTTACTTCTTGCCCAACGGTTAATACATCTTCAACTTTTTTAACCGATTGATCGGATAACTGTGAAATATGAATCACGCCAGGGACCGGTAAACCGAGATCCACTAGCACGCCAGCTAAAGTAGTTTTAACAACTTTCCCTACCAATTGTGTTTTTGGTTTCACATCTGTGAGGGGAGTTGAAGTGTTTTCGTTTGATTCAACCATAAGGTTTCTCCTGAATATCGGGGTTAATGCCGAAGAATGATTATAACTGAAACTCCGATATTGTCAAACTATTCGCCTGTTTTGGGCTGTAGATTCTGAATTTGACAGAAACGAAAACGTTATATAAAATAGTTGTAAGAAAAAGACAAAAATAGGTATAAAACATGTATAAAATCGACAAAATTGACAATGAAATCATAAAACTCTTGAAACAAGATGGCCGTATTAGGGCATCAGAAATTGCCAGACGACTTGGAGATAAGTCCGAACGAGCAGTTCGATATCGAACTGACCGATTGATCGAGAAGGAAGTTATCTCGCTGACCGCCATTGTAAAGCCGCGTGGTCTTGGTTTAAATGTGGTTGCCGATGTATTGCTGGAAACTGATTCCGATTCGATCATGGAGATTGCGAAAAAAGTAGCAGATTTTGAATACGTTAGTTACGTAGCTTGCTCCATTGGCGAGACGGATATAAGCCTGCAAGTTTTGGCGAGTGATACGGCTGAAGTATACCGTTTTGTAACAGAAGTGATTGGAAAGATTCCAGGGGTTCGAAAAACGACCACCTCGATCGTTCCTATCGTTTTGAAGGATATTTTCCAATGGCAGATTCCAGAGAAATTTGTAACGGATAAAAAACTTGATGAAGCTGAATGATTAGAAAAACGAGGATGAATTTATGAAAAATTTTGAACAGAATGCTAAAGTCCAAGAGCGCGCCCGAAAAGTTTTTCCACTCGGGGTAAATTCGAATTTTCGTTATTGGGGTGAGGGAATAACTCCTTACATTAAAAGAGGTAAGGGATCTCACATTTGGGATGTTGGTGGAAATGAATTTATTGACTATCGCATGGCCTTTGGGCCAATCATTTTAGGGCATTCTTATGATGAAGTAGACGATGTCGTTGCGGCTGAGATTCGCAATGGCCTGCTAGCGGCGATGACATCTGAGTTAGAAATCGAAGTGGGCGAAATGATGGTGGAAATGTGCCCGGGCATTGATATGGTTCGTTTTGCCTGCTCGGGAACAGAAGCGACCATGCATGCCATTCGTATTGCTCGCGCTTACACTGGCCGCGAATTAATTGTAAAATTTGAAGGGAATTACCACGGTTTCCACGACCATACGTTATGGTCCACCTACGCTCCAGTGGAAGCTTATGGGAACAAAAGAAATCCTATACCCGTCGCGGCTTCTTCCGGAATATTAAAATCTTTGGGTGAAAAAATAATCACCTTGCCTTTCAATGATTTTGATGGGTTTGAGCGGGTGATGCGCTCGTATGGCGAGCAAATAGCCGCGGTTATCTCGGAACCATGCCAAGGTAATTGCGGGGCCATACTTCCACTTCCAGGGTTTTTGGAACTAATCAGGAAGAAGACCGAAGAATACGGCATCGTATTTATTCTTGATGAAGTTAAAACGGGTTTTCGCATAGCTAATGGCGGGGCGCAGGAGTATTACAACCTCAAGCCAGATATGGCTACCTACGCAAAAGCTCTCGGCAATGGTTACCCTTTGGCAGCCATTGGCGGTAAAGCGGAAATTATGCAGATCATAGGCCATGGTGTTTCACAGGGCGGTACTTATACCAATAATAAACCTGGTGTCGCGGGGGCTTATGCCACCTTAAAGCTGCTTAAAGAAAAAAATATCATCGAAACCATCAATCAGCGTGGCGGAATGTTGATGAATGGTTTGAAAAAGATCTTTGCGGAAGCTGGAATGAGCGCGGTTTTCAATGGCTACCCGGGAATGTTCTCCTTCGCTTTCACCGAAGAAAAAATTACCAACCAGCGTGAATGGTCCGATACAAATAAAGATCTTTATCTACTTTTGATGGAAAAGGCTATCGATCTTGGTGTAATGCCCGATTATGATCCTCGCGAGCCGTGGTTCTTGTGTTATTCCCACTCAGAGGAAGATATCAATAAAACATTAGATGTTTTTTCTCAAATTGTTAAAACCCTATAGAAACAGGATAACAACTAATGTCAAAAAGCGATGAGATCGTTGCACTCAATAAAGAATTTACTTTTTTTTCCTGGTCTATTCAAAACCAGGTAAATCCAATTCCTGTTGCTAGGGCAGAAGGTATTTATTTTTATGATGAAGACGGAAAAAGATATATCGATTTTTCTTCGCAATTAATGAATACCAACATTGGCCACCAACACCCCCACGTGATCGAAGCCATCAAAAAGCAAGCCGATACCTTGTGTTTCGTTCACCCCGGAAATGCTACCGAGGTGCGCGGATTATTAGGGAAAAAACTAGCTGAAGTTACTCCCGGTAACCTAAAAAAGACCTTTTATACCCTTGGCGGTGCTGAAGCAAATGAGAACGCCATTAAGATCGCACGTTATTTCACTGGGCGAAATAAGATCCTAGCTCGGTATCGCTCGTATCATGGGGCTACTCATGGTGCCATAGCCCTCACGGGTGATTATCGTAGGCTGGCTGTGGAACCTGCCATGCCTGGTGTTGTTCACTTTCTTGATCCATTCTGTTACCGGTGTCCATTTGGCCAAAAACAAGAAACTTGTGCCATGGAATGCCTAAAACACCTCGAAGAGATCATCAAATATGAAGGCCCTGATAAGATTGCGGCGATCATAATGGAAGGTGTTGTTGGCTCAAACGGATTGATCGTTCCGCCAAATGGTTATTGGGCGGGGGTTCGCGCGCTTTGTGACAAGTACGGAATTCTTCTCATCTCGGATGAAGTGATGAGCGGTTGGGGGAGAACTGGCGAGTGGTTTGCGGTTGATAATTGGCAGGTAGTACCGGATATCATCACCACCGCCAAAGGCATAACCAGCGGCTATTTGCCCCTAGGTGCCGTCATCGTTTCGGATACGATCGCCACTTATTTTGACGATAAAATGCTTTCCGCGGGGCTGACATATAACGGTCATGCTCTTTCGTGCGCCGCTGGCTTAGCAACCATCGAAGTTTATGAACAAGATGGGCTCATCGAAAACGCGCGATTGATAGGCGCTTATTTAGGCGAGCAGTTGGAAAAGATCAAAAAAAGCCATACTTCAGTAGGGGATGTTCGATACATCGGTTTGTTTACCGCTATCGAATTGGTACAGGATCAAATCACTAAAGAACCTATCTCAGCTAAGGTAATGGGAGAGATCAATGCTTATCTTCGTAAAAATGGTTTGTTTACATTTTTGATGGCAAATCAAATGGGTAGCATCATTTTTATCGTCCCGCCCTTATGCATTACCAAAGAGCAATTGGATGAAGGCTTGCAAATTGTCGATCGTTCCATTGAATTTGCCGATCGATCCTTGAATGTAAATTAACCAAAATACTTTGGAGACAGAATAATGACTCGAAATATTTCAAACGCGCTGGAGTATTCAAACAAATGGTTGGGTCTGATCAAAGACCCTTCCTTGCCTGATCAGGATACCGCCAAGTGGATCATCGATGAATCGAAAAACAATTTTGCCGAACATTTCAATCGAAATTGGTTGGAATATCGAAAATCGGTTACGGAAGCTGGCCAGTGGGCAGCCGTAGAATGGACTGGAAAAGGCGCTAAGTTTCAAGATGTAATGGGTAGAGAGTACATCGATTTTCTTGGTGGCTATGGAATGATGAGCCATGGGTGGGCAAATGATGAGATCATCGAAGTCGTGAAATCTCAACTAATGCGAACGCCAATGCCAAGCCAGGAATTGATCGATCCATTGCGTGGAGTTTTAGCAAAATTATTATCAGACATAACCCCTGGTAATCTTACCTATTCTTGGTTCGCCGCTAGTGGAACAGAAGCTATTGAAGCAGCTATCAAGATCGCCAAGCTTTACACAGGGAAAAGCGCTTTTATCGCTGGCGTCAAGGCATTCCATGGCAAAACAATGGGCTCTCTCTCGCTTTTGGGCAAGGCTGATTACCGACAATCTCTTGGTACCTTGTATGGTGGGCAGGTCTTCCACGTTCCTTTTGGCGATGCTGACGCCGTGGAGAAGCAATTAAAGATCTGCGAGAAAGTGGGCATTGGAGTGGCGGGTGTTATCTTTGAGCCAATTCAGGGTGAAGCCGGGGCTATTGTTCCCCCGGATGATTTTTGGCCGCGCGTTCGCGCCATTACCCGCAAGTACAATACCCTCCTGATTGCTGATGAGGTTCAGACCGGTTTAGGGCGTACCGGTAAATTATGGGGTGTAGACCACTGGAACGTTGAACCTGATATTTTGGCGGTCGCCAAGGCTTTGGGCGGAGGAGTAATGCCCGTTAGCGCGGTGTGTACTACAGAAGAGATCTTCAAGCCAATGATGTACCCGAATCCATTTATGCACACAACTACAACTGGTGGTGGTGCCTTGGCTTGTTCTGCGGCGATCGCCTCTATTAATGTAACGTTGAAATATGATCTTCCTCGGCAGGCTGCCGAAAAAGGAGATTACATCATGGAGAAACTGCTTGATTTCAAGGAGCAGTATTCCAACATTTATAAAGACGTCACAGGGAAAGGGTTGTTGATCGGCCAACATTTTACAACCCCCGAGATCGGATACAAGGTAGCTTCCAGTTTGTTCAAACGTGGCGTTGTTGTGGCTGGTACTCTTACGAGCGCGCAGACTGTCCGTATTGAACCCCCTTTGGTGATCACCTATGAGGAGATCGACGAAGGCCTTAACAGGTTAAACGATGCTTTATCTGAAGTAGCAAAGTCCATTTAATTTAATTTTTCATTTCCGATTTTCAGGAGTTTTTAGATGAGCGATTTTGCAGTTGAATTACGGGATGTTGTTAAATCATTTCAAACCCCCGAAGGGGGCTGGATAAATGCCGTTGACCACGTTGATATGAAGATCAATAATGGTGAGTTTTTCTCACTTTTGGGATCTTCAGGTTGCGGTAAAACGACATCTCTACGCATGATGGCAGGATTTGAGTGGCCAACCGAGGGCGAGGTTTTTATTGCCGGCCAACCCCAAGGGAAAAAACCTCCGTTCCAACGCCCAGTCAATACTGTTTTTCAAAGTTATGCGTTATTTCAACACATGACAGTTCATCAAAATGTAGCGTTCGGATTAGAAATGGAAAAAGTGCCCACCAAGCAGATTGCCGAAAGGGTTGGCAAAGCACTTGAGATGGTCAAGCTATCTGGCATGGATAAGCGATATCCCAAACAACTTTCCGGCGGGCAGCAACAACGAATCGCCTTAGCTCGAGCTTTAGTTAAACTGCCTTCAGTACTCTTATTAGATGAACCTTTAGGCGCGTTGGATCTGAAACTAAGGAAAGAAATGCAGCTTGAGCTGAAATCCTTACAACGTGAAGTAGGGATTACATTTGTCTTCGTGACCCACGACCAAGAGGAAGCATTGACCATGTCGGATCGCATCGCTGTGATGAGCCATGGGAAAGTATTGCAAGTTGGCCCACCGATCGAGATATATGAAAGACCAAATTGCAAATTTGTGGCAGATTTTATCGGAGATACCAATTTCTTCGAGGGTGTAGTTACAGCAATCGATGATAAGAAAGTGACAGCCCATATCCCATTGCTGAACTCGACGTTGGTTGGGATGAACACTGGTGGAGTGGGATTAAACGATAAAGTTGTAATCTCGGTGAGACCTGAAAAAATACGTTTAACAGAAACGTGCGTTCTTACATACAACTGTTTTGAGGTAAACGTTAAATCTTCAGCATATATAGGTTCAGACACCCGCCTTGAGGTCGAATCAGATCGACAGAGGATCAAGATCTGGGAGCAAAACCATATTTCAACTCTCGATCCAAGAGCCTACCACCAAGGTGAGGTAAAGGCGTTTGCCACCATCCTCCCTGAAAACGCTTTGGTTCTTCCAGCGAATAGGATTTGTGAATAATATGTTTGACAAGCTCAGGCAAAATAAATCCTTTCAAGGAACCTTGCTGGTTGCTCCAACTCTCGTGTTCATGATCGGATTGCTAATCATCCCACTTATTCTCACGGCGGTGATTTCTTTTGGCGAAAGAGATTCGAGTGGTGGAGTTATTTACTCCTTTGGTCTACACAATTATTATAAATTGATCGGTTATTCGACCAATTGTGACTCCGGTGCATCAAGTTGTTTTGATATGCTCTATGTTCAAATTTTGTGGCGTTCACTAACACTGGCGTTCCAAACCACTTTGATCGTAATTTCATTGGCATATCCGCTAAGCTATTTTATCGCCAGAGCAACTCCTTCAAAAAGAAACACCTACCTGTTCATGGTATTAGTACCTTTGTGGACTAATTTTGTTATCCGGGTGTATGCCTGGATGATGATTTTGAGAACACAAGGGGTGATTAATGGCATTCTTGGGGCAATCGCGAATTTTTTGCACATTCCTTTTGCTCCGATTGAAATGCTCTATACACCTGGCGCTGTTTTAGTGGGGATGGTCTATGAATTTCTTCCGTTCATGATTCTTCCAATTTTTACTTCACTTGAGAAAATTGATAATTCTTTGTATGAGGCTGCTGCTGATCTTGGGGCAAATTCAATCAAAACCTTTTTTAAGGTTACATTGCCTTTGTCTATGCCTGGCGTTGTCGCTGGAACCATTTTGGTATTCATCCCTGTGATGGGAACCTTTATTGTGTCTGATCTTTTAGGTGGGCAGAAGGTGATACTAGTAGGTAATCTAATTCAAAGGCAATTCCTTGATGCCCGCGATCCTACCTTCGGAAGTGCTGCTTCTTTGGTCTTGATGGTGATGACCTTGATTGTCACGTACTTTTACACCAAAAAATTTGGCTTCGGTGAGGAGATTATCGTCGCATGAACCCACACCGAAGATCTGTCTTTGTAAAAATCATGACTTTTCTAGTTTATTCATTTCTCTATTTGCCAATATTTGTTTTAATCATTTACTCGTTCAATTCATCGAAGACAAATATTCTTTTTGAAGGGGTAATTAGCAAATTTGGAGATTTGCAAATTGTTGATGGCAATGTGCTGCAAAGTCCTTGCGGTCCATTTCATTGGTTCTGCGAGTTAGCTAAGAACAAAGAAGTCCGTAGCGCCGCCGGCAACACATTGGAAATTGCTTTCATCTCTACTATAAGTTCAACCATCATCGGAACTTTAGCGGCGTTAGCATTATCCCGTTACAATTTTAAACTTAAACCTTTTTCCGAGATGTCCCTTTATATTCCAATCGTTATTCCTGAAATCGTGATGGGTATAGGCATTCTTACGTTTTTTAGCCAAGTATTTAATTATCTAAACTCTCTTATAGGGTTGCAAGGCGACGCCAGATTGGGGCTGGGATTATTTACTGTTATTGTTTCGCACATCGCTTTTAGCGTTCCATTCGTTGTACTAGTAGTTCGTGCTCGATTACAGGGAATGGACCAATCGTATGAGGAAGCCGCCATGGACCTCGGCGCTAACGAACTCACCACCTTTTTCAGGGTCACCCTACCTATGTTATTGCCCGGCGTATTATCAGGCGGGCTAATGGCATTTACCTTATCTTTGGATGATTTTGTTATTACCTTCTTCACAAATGGTCCGGGTTCAACTACCTTACCAATTTATGTATTCGGTTTATTACGTAAGATCATCACACCACAAGTAAACGCCCTATCAACCATATGGATCATGGTTGTATTTACAGTGGTGTTATTGTTGCAATGGCTTCAAAATCGTGAGTCCAGCCATAAATAATTCGGACAACATTGTAAACCGCACGAAAAATAAAAAGGAGAATGAGATGAATAAGAGTAAAGTTTGGAAAACATTTGTTTTGTTTTTGGTATTCACTTTTTTGGTTTCTGCCTGTGGCAGTGCTGAAAAAACCGACCAGGCCGCAACTGGTGGAGAGAAATTCACCACCTCTTCTGGGTTTGTTTGCCCAGAGCCGGCTACAAAAATGGAAGTTACTTCGAAAGAACTGAATCTGTTCGTATGGACGGAATATATTCCAGGTGAGTGGAAAGAGTGCTTTGAGCATGCTTATGGAGTGACCATCAACCATGGCGAATATTCAAGCAACGAAGAAATGTACGCCAAACTTTCTTCAGGCAGCTCCACCTACGATATCGTACAACCAACCGATTACATCGTGTCATTGATGATCAAAAAAGGCTTGTTACAGAAATTGGATAAAAACAAGCTAACCGTAATCAAAGACCTTGATCCAAAATATATGAACCTTTCCTTTGATCCGGGCAATGAATACACTATCCCCTACGAAGGTGGTTTGGATGCGATCATCTATAATTCATCAAAGGTAACCAATCCACCCACCTCCTATTCGGATCTTTGGAAACCAGAATACGCTGGAAAGATCGTAGTTTTGGACGACTCACGTGTGGTAATCGGTATCACCTTGCTTACCCTTGGTTATGACGTAAATACAACCGACCCTGCCCAATTAGATGAAGCCAAAGCGAAACTTTCAGAACTTATGCCTAGTATCAAATTATTCGATAGCAATAGCCCCAAAACCGCTTTGATCGCAGGGGATGTTGATTTGGGTATCGTTTGGACCGGTGAAGCCTATACCGCAAACCAAGAAGACTCCAATTTCAAATTTGTCTATCCAAGCGAGGGCACCGTCATTTGGCAGGATAACTATGCTATCCCTGTCAACGCACCCCACTTGGACGCAGTCTATGCTTGGCTCAACTACACAATGCAAGGTGATATGTTCTACCTTATGCTGCGAGATTTCCCATATTTGAATCCGAATTTGGCAGCTCTCGAATATGCAAAACAAAACCATACTGACCTGTATGACCCATTCATGAACTCCAATATCACTAATCCACCAGCGGAAGCAGTTACCGCAGCTCATCAGATCTCAGATGTTGGCGACGCAACTACAATTTACGATCAAATTTGGACCGAGGTTAAAGCACCGTAGACCAACTCGAAAAAAATAAAAAAAGAGGATAGGGAAACCTGTCCTCTTTTTATTTATCGATTCATCACGAAAAAGGGATTATCTATGACGATTACTTATATATTATTGAAAATAATAACGAAAAGGTATAAAATAGTGAAATGGACAACGTAAACAGCAATCCTGGAAACATAGAGATCGATGATGTTGATAAATACATCATTGAGGCGATGCGGCAAGATGGAAGGATCGCTTTTGCTCAAATAGCGGAGCAACTGAAGGTATCGCCAGGGATGATCCGCGTCCGATATAACCGTATGGTAAAGCAAGGTCTAATAAAGGTGGTGGCAATAACAAACCCCTTGAATATGGGCTTTTCAGCGATGACCATGATAGGAATACGAACAGATGGAGAAAGGTTACTCGAAGTTGCCCGGCTTGTGGCTGCTTTCGATGAAGTGATCTATTTGATCGTTGTTAGCGGTCGATTTGACATTATCGCGGAGGTTGTTTGTCGAGACCATAATGATCTACTCAAGTTCCTGACTGAAAAATTATATAAAGTAAATGGTGTTCGAGAGTCTGAGACATTTGTACATCTGAAGATCGAAAAAGAAATTTATTATTAGATCTTTGCCCTCAACGCCAATAATTTAAAGAACCATTTTAATAGGAGATGTTATGAAAATACTGTTAGTTGGTGTAGGTGGTGTTGGGGAAGCGTTTGCGGTTATGCTGAAAGATAAACCGTGGGTAGAAAAATGTGTTTTGGCTGATTACGATGTTGAACGAACTAAGTCAGTTTTGAAGAAACTTAATGATGATTCGAAATTTGTAGCTGAATTTATAGATGCGAAAGATCAATCGATGATTGAAGCATTAGTCAAGAAACATGGCACAGACGTCATCATGAATGGTGTTGACCCCATTTATAATGAGACGATCTTTGATGCCGCGTTTGCCACGGGTTCAACTTATTTGGATATGGCAATGACATTATCTGAACCCCACCCGGTAGACCCATTTAACAAAGTTGGTGTAAAGCTCGGCGATTACCAGTTTGACCGGGCAAAAGAGTGGGAGAAAAATGGATTGTTGGCCTTGGTAGGCATTGGGGTTGAACCGGGAATGGCTGATGTATTTGCCCGATATGCCCAAGATTACCTGTTTGATGAGATAGAGGAGCTTGGTGTTCGGGATGGCTCAAATATCGAGATCTCAGGATATGAATTTGCCCCTAATTTTTCCATTTGGACAACTATCGAAGAGTGCTTGAATCCCCCTGTTATTTGGGAGAAGAACAAAGAGTGGTTCACCACACCACCATTCTCTGAACCAGAAGTATTTAATTTTCCGGGCGGCATTGGGCCAATGGAAATTGTTAATGTTGAACACGAAGAAGTATTGTTGATGCCTCGTTGGGTTGATTGCAAGCGTGTAACCTTCAAATACGGCCTTGGCGATAAATTTATTGGTGTTCTAAAAACCTTGCATATGCTAGGGCTTGATAATAAAAATAAGATCACCGTAAAAGGCGTTCAGGTTGCTCCTAGAGATGTTGTAGCAGCCTGCCTTCCAAACCCCGCTACCTTGGGCGATAAGATGAGCGGAAAAACCTGCGCTGGAACTTGGGTAAAGGGCACAAAAGATGGTAAAGAAAAACAAGTGTACCTATACCAAGTCGCTGATAATGAAGAATGTATGAAGCATTGGGGTTGTCAGGCTGTTGTAGCGCAAACAGCTTTTTCAGCGGTCATCGCGTTAGATCTATTACATCATAAGCAATGGTCTGGGGTAGGCGTTTTGGGCCCAGAAGCTTTCCCGCCTATGCCGTTCATGGAGAAGATGGAATCCTATGGATTCCCATACGGCATAATGGATATGTAGTATTTTTCCTTATCGGAAAATTTTATTTGCCATATTGCGTTTGATTTACTATAATCTTTTCATCTTACTCGGAGGTGAGTTATGTATGGTTTTAACGGAAAGATTATTCATGTTGATCTCTCAAAATTAGAGATCACGGTTGAAAACCCTCCCGAGGCTTTTTATCGGAAATATATGGGTGGCTCTGCAATGGGCCTTTATTACATTCTTAAAGAAATGCCAAAGAATGCGGATCCTTTAGGTCCTGATAATATCCTTACATTAATGGCTGGTGTTACAACAGGTGTGCCAATATCAGGACAAAGCCGCATTAATGCAAACGCTAAATCACCCATTTCGGGCGGTATTGGCGATTCCCAAGGGGGCGGATTCTTCCCAGCGGAATTAAAATTTACGGGATATGACGGTCTGGTTGTAAAAGGAATTTCTCCTAAACCTGTTTACTTGTTCGTCACCAATGATACGATCGAATTTCGAGATGCCTCACATTTATCAGGTCTCAAAACTGGTCAGGTCGATGACGTTCTGAAAACCGAATTGGCTGATGATAATATCGAGATCTTACAACATGGTCCTTCCGCTGAAAAGGGTGTGCTTTATTCCAGCCTACTCAGTATGTCCAATAGAAATAATGGCCGTACGGGTATGGGTTTGGTTATGGCATCAAAAAATCTGCGAGCC
>CAZSLN010000049.1:0-19556 GCA_964607645.1 uncultured Anaerolinea sp. | reverse complement strand
GGGATGGCTTACAAGTAACCGGTTTATCTAATCGTGTTCCGTGGGGTTTATGGATATCCATCGACCTCTCCTCGATTGCTTTAGGAGGCAGCGCCTTTGTATTTGGTGCTATGGTCTATATTCTGCAGATGAAGAAATACGAAGCGGTTGGTAAGTTGGCGGTTCTTCTCGGATTCCTCGGATATTCTTCAGCAGGTCTAATTCTGTTGATGGATCTTGGGCAGCCCCTGCGTTTTTGGCACCCCGTTATTTTCTGGCAGCCTCACTCACTTTTGTGGGAAGTAACCATGTGCGTAGTTCTATACCTCACCGTATTGGTGATCGAACTACTCCCGATCCTTCTTGAACACCCCATCTTTGATGAGCACCCTCTTTGGAAGGAATTCCCCTTCATTGCTAAGATCGCCCCATATACCAAGACCATTACTCATTACGTACACAAGTTTGGTTTGGGGTTGGCGATTCTTGGAATGACCCTCTCCTTGCTGCACCAAGCCTCGCTTGGCGCAACCTATGCTGTGCTGTACGGTCGCGGAATTTGGTTCAACCAAAGCGCGCCTACCCAATTCGTCTTTTCAGCAATGAGTGGCGGTATTTCCCTGCTATTTATCTTGTCGATCTTTGTTTTCAGAGTTATGCGCCCCGGCATTGTAAAGGATGAGATCTTTTATAATATCGCCAGATTAGCTGGAGCGGTCACCTTGTTGCTCACCTACCTAAAAGTATGGGATTGGGCAGTGAGTAATTATTACAGTTTCAACGAACAAATAACCCTTCAAACAGAATTGCTGAACAAAATCGCCCCTTACTCGCTCTCCTTCTGGTTAGGGCAAGCCCTTTTCCCGGCGATAGCGGGTGGGGTTTTACTGAATGCGAAGAAGATAAAGAACTTTAAGATTCTGATGGCGGTTGCTGTTCTACCAGTGGTATCCACCATTATCACCCGCTGGAATTACAATTTTTCAGGTTTGATTGGCTCAACCACGTATGATCCTTATACTCCTATCGTCCGGCTCAATTCGTACACTCCAACTTGGGTTGAGTTTGCCGTCGGTGGTCTGGTGATATCTTATTGGTTGATCGCTTTCAGCCTTGCGACTCGGTATCTACCTTTTGGAAACCCTGAAGAACACAAATCTCACTAAAAATTAAAATTTGTATAGTTCTAAAAAAAGTGCCGGAAAAGAAACCGGCACTTTTTTTATCGATCTTCCCGGTTGTCACCTAAAACTTCGTTGACTTACCAAAACTAGGCTCAAAATCATCTAGATCAGTTCTTGTGGGGGCTTTATCTCAAGATCCTATGTTTTTTCTAATCCTCTCTTAATCTTGGTATGTACAATATGTTATTACTTACTCATATTTTTATCATTGGAGGCCAAATGACTAATCCTAGAATCAAATTCATCATCGGCGGATTTTTTATCCTTGCTGCTGTTGTTTATCTCATTTTTTCATCTACTCAGGCAAGCGCGCAATATTTCCTCACTGTTGAGGAATTGATCGCTCAAAAAGACGCTATGGTAGACCAAAACGTCCGCGTGTCTGGCGCTGTTATCGGCGATAGCATTAAATACAATTCAGACGAATTAAAACTCGAGTTCATTGTTGCTCATGTAACTGGCGATAATGCCGAAATTGAGAAATTGGGCGGTCTTGCCAGCGTTTTACACCAAGCTGTAATTGAACCCTCTAGACCAAAGTTACAAATCGTTTATGTTGGGGTGAAACCTGACCTTATGCGAAATGAAGCCCAGGCCATTATGACTGGCCACCTCGGCGCGGATGGTATCTTCTACGCTGACGAATTATTACTCAAATGCCCCACCAAGTATGAAGAGGCTGTTCCTGAACAGGCCGAAGGATAATCCTTTTTCCTTACTTTCAAATAAGAGTATCGGATCGCACCCGATACTCTTTCCGTTAATTATTGGAGTTGTTTAATGATCCCTGATTTTGGATACGGAGTTTTAGTACTATCTTTTGTGCTCTCAATCTTTGCGGTAATAGCCGCAATTTATGGTTACTATCAAAATTCCTTCACTTGGGTTGAGAGCTCACGGTTAGCAATGCAGCTGACCTTCCCGCTTATTACCATTTCTGTAGGCACATTGGTCTATTTATTGGTAAACGACGAATACCATGTCGCGTTTATTTATGAAGTTACCAGCCGATCTATGCCGCTCTACCTGAAGGTCACCTCACTTTGGGGTGGACAATCGGGCTCGCTTCTATTTTGGGGCTGGCTGATGTCTGCTTTCGCGACGGCAGTCACCTTTCGGAAATGGGATCGGGATCGTGAGTTTTTACCTTGGGTTGTGGTTGTTTCGAGCTTAACCCTTGCATTCTTCATCGGCTTAGTTGTGTTTTACGAAAACCCCTTTGAAAAATTCTGGCAAACATTTAGTGGCGATGTGATTTCAGCCTTGTTTCAGCCGGCTGGGTCAACACCCTTCACTCCGCCAGATGGAAAAGGTTTAAATCCATTACTGCGCCATCCCGGTATGATCATTCACCCTCCAATGCTTTATTTAGGGTTTGTTGGCTTTGTCATCCCGTTCGCCTTCGCCATCGCGGCGCTTGTAACTGGCCGAACAGACGACCGTTGGACGAGGATTACCCGCCGTTGGACCATTGTTGCTTGGCTCTTTTTATCGATCGGCCTCATTCTTGGCGGCCGCTGGGCGTATGATGTGCTTGGTTGGGGCGGTTATTGGGGTTGGGATCCGGTTGAAATCGCGGCATTTATGCCTTGGCTCATCGGTACGGCTTTCTTACATTCCGTTATGATCCAAGAAAAGAGAGGGATGTTCAAGGAATGGAATATGATCTTGATCATTCTTACTTATTCCTTGGTCATTTTTGGAACCTTCCTTACCCGGTCTGGGGTCCTTTCATCTGTTCATGCCTTTGCTCAAAGCGCGATCGGCCCAGCCTTCTTCATTTTTATTGGGCTAACCTTGGTCATTTCAACAGCCTTGTTGATCTACCGCTGGTCGGATCTTAAATCGGAAGCTGAATTAACCTCGATGTTGTCGAGAGAAGCTTTGTTCTTATTGAACAACCTTCTTTTTGTCAGCATTTGGATCGTTTGTTTTTGGGGTGTTTTGTTCCCGCTCATTTCAGAGCTCGCTACCGGCCAAAAAGTAACTGTTGGCCCTCCCTTTTACGAAAGGGCAACTGGCCCATTATTTGCCGCGTTGGTGGTTTTGATGGGTATTGCTCCTTTATCGGCATGGGGACACTCAACCATTAAAACACTCGGCAAAGCCGTATGGAAACCAACCATTGCCGCTGTTATTGCTTTATTGGTGATCATTATTGTTGGAAAGCTCAGCAATATCTTCGCCATTATTGGGTTCTTCGCGGTTTTATTCACCGGATTCATTACTTTTTACGAGTATTGGCGAGCCGCTAACGCTCGTATGCGAACCCAGAAAGAAAACCTCTTTGTTGCCTTGTGGAGACTCTTCGGTAGGAATCGCCGCCGGTATGGTGGATACCTAATTCACCTTTCCATTATTTGTATGGCCGTCGGTATCATAGGTATCGAAATGTTCCAAACCGAGACCCAAGGCACTTTAGCAAAGGGTGAATCCTTGACCATTGATAACTACACTGTTACCTACAATGAACTGGCAATATTTGATTCGAACGATAATCGAAACCTTGCCAGAGCTGTTGTTTCTATAACAAAAGATGGAAAAGATCTGGGCGAACTTTATCCCCGCAGGGATTACTTCTATGAATCCCAACAGCCTATGACCATTCCGGGCGTACGATCAACGATCGAAGATGATCTGTATGTCATTTTGGTTGATTGGCAGCCGATCACTGATGAAGGCGCTACTTTCAAGGTGTATCACAATCCATTAGTGAACTGGCTGTGGTTTGGATCGCTCATGATGATCGTGGGTTCCGTTGTTGCGGCTTGGCCAGAGAAAGAAACCGAATATATGCCGCCTACCTCTCGCCTTAAAGCTAATTAGGAAATGAGAGCGTAATTATTATGACTTTAAGAACAAATCTTCTAAAATTTACCGCCGCACTAACCCTGATCGTGCTCGGCCTTGGTTTTGCTATTTTGCCAGTTGCTGCCCAAGTTCCCGGGCCATCGGACAATGATGTGAACAAGATCGCTAGCCAACTTTTTTGTCCGGTATGCGAGAACACCCCATTGGATGTATGCCCTACCCAAGCTTGCGCTCAATGGCGCGAACTCATTCGAACAAAACTCGGCGAAGGTTGGGATGAAACCAAGATCAAGGCATATTTTGTGGAACAATATGGCGCTAGAGTGCTCTCTGAGCCACCGATGGAAGGGCTGAATTGGTTAGTGTATATTATTCCACCAGCCCTAATGCTGGTTGGGGTATATATCCTTACAAAAGCATTTATTACTATGCGAAACAATTCGAAAAGATCGGTCGCTCTGGCAAAGGAGAACACGGATCATCACGAAGAGGATGAATACCTGAAAAAGATCGAAGATGAAATAAATAAGCGGAATTGAGCGTAAAATGACAAATTTCGAAAATAATGGATCTCAAGAAGAGATACTTCCATCAAAAAAAGGGGTTCCAGGATATGTCCAGGTGATCATCTGGCTATTGCTGCTTGCCTTGCTTACTATTGTGGCTTTTGGGTTACGTAGAAGCCAACAAGGAACGGTACAGGTCGGGGATACGATCCCTGATTTCGCTTTAAAGTTCTTTGATGGCTACCAACTCAATGGAAAAACGGATCTAAAATTATCCGACCTAAAGGGTAAAGTGGTTGTGATGAACTTTTGGGCATCATGGTGTATTCCTTGTGAAGAAGAAGCAGCCGCGCTGGAATCGGCTTGGAAAAGCTATGCTGACTCTGGGAAGATCGTGTTTATTGGGGTAGATTATGTTGACACAGAACCCGAAGCCCGAAAATACCTTCAAAAATTTGACATCACCTTCCCTAATGGACCTGATCTTGGCACGAAAATATCTCAGATGTTCCGGATCAAAGGTGTACCCGAAACGTATTTTATCGATCAAAGCGGTAAACTTGTGTACATTCAAATTGGGCCATTTGCTTCAGAAGACGAAATTCACGCGATCATTGATCCATTGATCGGAAATTAGAGGATAGTTATGGAAATCGGCTCAATTTTATTAGTACTTGCAGTTACCATCCTGGCATCATTGTTTGTTGCCAGACCTTTTATCGAAAACAGAAAAAACTTAGGCGCGGTCAATAGCGAGCATGAACTTTCTACCTTGCTTGCCAACCGCGATAAGCTAATCGAGGCAATTCAGGAACTCGATTTTGATAACTCCTTAGGAAAGATCCCCGCGGAGGATTATCCATCCATGAGAGCGGTTTTGCTTAAACGAGCTGCCGCCATCCTAAAGCAGTTGGATGAAATGGGATCGGTCACACAAACTGAAAGCGATATTGAGCTCAAATTAGAGTCCGAGATCGCCTCCAAAAGAACGGATGCTGCCCTTTCGAAGGCCGCTTCTGCAAAAAAGATCAGCGATGACGACCTTGAAGAAATTCTCGCCGCTCGCAGATCAGCCCGTAAAGAAAAAGCCACTGGGTTTTGCCCAAACTGTGGTAAACCCATCCTGAAGTCAGATAAATTTTGCCCTACCTGTGGCAAAACCCAGAATTAACCTATTTTAGAAGGAATTGATATGAAGTTTCGAAACGTATTGTTATTAGGAATTGCTATTTTTGTTCTTAGCGCTTGTAGTTTTTCCCTTGCGGAAGATATTACTCCCCCCGCTGATTACCAATCACCCACACCCGGCGCTACCGACAGCCCCTTGTTTCCTCAAGCGATGCCTGACGTTGCCAATGGACAGGTCATTTTCGCTGAAAAATGCGCCCCTTGCCATGGTTCTTCCGGCCAAGGCGACGGCCCAATGGCTGCTCAACTGCAAAAACCACCAGCCGCTCTCGCCAACCTTGAGTTAGGTAGAAAATCGGCCTTGGTTAATTGGTACACCACCGTTACCGATGGGAATATTAATTCCTTCATGCCTCCGTTTAAAGACGGGTTGAACGACCAAGAACGTTGGGATGTTGTTGCCTATGCCTTATCTTTAGGCGGGTACAGCTCAAACGAGGCTATGGTGGGCAAAGGGATCTATGAATCAGCTTGTGTTCAGTGCCATGGTCAAACCGGCAACCTTGTTCCTTCCGCCGATTTTAACGACCAAGCTCTTATGTCCAAGCTTAGCCAAAATGATATCGCCAATTTTGTTGTCAATGGCGTTGGTAAGATGCCCGGTTTTGGAAACACCATTCCTCAAGACCAGCTATTCGCGCTCGCTTCTTATGTTCGGACGTTCACACTTCCGGTTTCGGAAGGAAATAGCGCCGCCGCCCCCGAGATTACCGAAGTGGTCGCTACCGCAACCGCTGAGGTTGTAAGCGCGGAATCCTCCGCTACCGTGGAAGTGGTTAGTACAGAAATTGCTACAACTCCCGAAGCAGCGGCAGCCGATGCAACGACCGCAACGGTTGAAGGCACTCCTGCTGCAGGTGAAGGTACCGCCCAAGCAACCGAGGCTGTCGCCGCCGAAAGCCCAACCCCCGAAGCTGTTACCGGTTCCATCAGCGGTAAAATTACCAATGGTTCAGGGTCAACCTTCCCCAGCGGTATGGTAATCACCCTCCACGGTTTTTCGCACAACGTTGAGACCCAACAATTTGATGAGGTTTTGACCGCTGAAGGCAAAGTGAACCCCGACGGCAGTTATTCGTTTGAGGATGTTTCCTTTGATGAAAGCCAAGCTTTCTATACTTCGGTTGATTTTTCTGATACAACCTACAACTCCGATCCTGGCTTTATTGAACCTGGGAAAACAACACTCGACCTCCCGCTCAATATTTACGAAACAACCACCGATAAATCGACTCTTAAAGCCAACCAAGTTCACTTATTGCTTGATTACACCAACCCGGACGTGGCTCAAGTGGTCGAGTTCCTCATTTTCAGCAATACTGGCAATAAATCGATCGTCGCTGCTGAAAAAGGTGGCTCGGTCATTGAGGTTCCATTACCGATTGGATTTACAAACCTACAATTCGAATCGGGCGCCATTGGTGATCGGTTCCTCAAAACAACTGATGGGTTTGCTGATACCACCGCCATTTTACCTGGCGACCAACAGCAACAGATCGTGTTTGCCGTTGATCTGCCACTATCCAAACCAAATTTGTTTGGTGGAAGATCCATTGAGATCAGCCAAAAACTTACCTTCGATGTAACGACCATCACTATCCTTGCCCCTGAAGGCATTACCGTAAAAGGCTCCAATGTAACAGCTGGCGGCCTTACGGACATGGGAAATGGCGCAAAATACCTCACCTATACCGCAACGCTTTCGGGTACTGACAAGATGATCAACCTTACCGTTAGCGGTACACCCAAAGACAGCAAAGTTGCCTCCTCAAGTTCTAGCGCTGGCATCATTATCGGCGTTGGTTCGCTCGGTCTAGTGCTAATTCTGGTTGGAATTTGGATGTATTTCCGTAGTAAAAAACAGAATGAGGATGACGAAGAAGTTGTTGAAATTGATGGTGACTCTTCCGAAGAAGAAGTTATCATGGATTCCATCATCGCGTTGGATGACCAGTACAAAAATGGAAAGATCGAAGAATCTGTCTACAAGAATCGCCGAACTGAACTAACTGAAAAACTCAAGAATTTAAAGAGCTGATCGATATCACATCATGATCGAAGTAAAAGGCCTTATCAAACGATTTGGATTGAAGAACGTTCTCGCTGGTGTGAATTTCTCAGCGGTTCCGGGAGAGTTCGTGGTTTTACTAGGGCCAAATGGCGCTGGTAAAACCACATTCCTGCGAATTTTGTCTTCATTATCCCGCCCAACACTCGGAAACGTAACAGTTGCCGGGTATTCTTTGCCATCTCAGGCTGCTGCCGTGCGGATGCGTCTGGGCGTTGTTTCTCATATGCCTTTGTTGTACGGCGACCTTACTGCCGAAGAAAATTTACGTTTTTTCTCCAAAATGTACAATATCAATGGGATGGATCAACGAATTACGGAAGTGTTATCGTTGATAGGTCTTTCTACCCGGCGAAAAGATATGGTTCGAACATTTTCGCGTGGGATGCAGCAACGTTTGGCAATTGGCCGTGCGGTTTTACACGATCCGGAAGTAATGTTGTTTGATGAACCTTACACTGGTTTAGATCAGGAAGCTTCAGAAATGCTGGATGGCGTGCTTCAGAATGTAGCTGCCGCCGGCAGAACGGTCGTAATGACCAGCCATGATCTGGCGCGGGCAGAAGATCTTGGAACTCGTTTCGATGTATTGACAAAAGGCCGTATCGGCAACTCGATCCATAAGAATGATCTTGGCGGCCAAAATTTGCTCTCCTATTACAAATCGGTCTTGTCAGGTTGATATGAATACCAAAGAAAAATTAAACAACCCAAAATCTGATTATTGGAAGAGTGTCTTTGCCATCACATGGAAGGATCTTTCTTCTGAGTTAAGATCACGTGAATTATTATCGTCTATGCTGGTCTTTTCACTCCTCGTCATCGTTATCTATTATTTCACTCTGGAATTAGATATAAAAACACGCAGCGCGATCACAGCCGGCGCGTTATGGGTCACTTTTTCTTTTTCAGGCACCCTTGGCTTAAATCGCTCTATGGCAATTGAAAAGGACAGGGGCTGTTTGGATGGACTATTGCTGGCTCCTGTAGATCGATCAGTGATCTATTTTGGGAAAGCTCTCAGTAATTTAGCGTTTATGTTGATCGTTGAGATCATTGTTATTCCAGCCTACGCTATGATGTACAACATCAATCTCTTCATTCCAGGCTTTTTGTTTGTTACCTTGCTTGGGTCGATCGGCTATATCGCGGTCGGCACACTTTTATCAGCGATGTCGATTCAAACACGAACAAGGGATGTACTACTTCCAATTCTGCTTTTCCCCCTTTTGATCCCTGTTCTAATTGCGGCCGTTAAAGCCTCAAACGGATTCCTTCTAACGCTCACCTGGGCTGAGATCATGCCTTGGCTAAATATCTTATTTGTCTATGATGTAATTTTTATTTCTGTTTCATTTATGGTCTTCGATTCAATCGTTGAAGAATAATTTTCAGGAGAACGTATGGCACCGCAACCTAAACTATTGAAATTTCTAAATGTTCTATCCGTGCTTTTGGTAGCTGCTGGATATTATCTTTCCATTTTTTATGCCCCTACCGAAAAAGTAATGGGCAATGTTCAAAAAGTATTTTACTTTCACGTTGCTACCGCTTGGGTCGGCATGCTCGGATTCATACTTGCCGCTGCTTTCGCGGTTTTCTATCTCAAATCAAAAGATATGAAATGGGATTCGTACGGATTAGCCGCCGTTGAAATAAGTTTGGTTTTCTTTTTTATCACAATTATTCTCGGTTCCATTTGGGCAAGGCCCGCTTGGGGAACTTGGTGGACTTGGGAACCTCGCCTTACTACCGCCGCTATATTGGAATTGATCTACCTTGCCTACTTATTGCTACGCCAGGGAATAGAAGATCCTGAACAACGCGCTCGCTTTGGCGCGGTCTACACACTTCTCGGTGGACTTAGCGTCCCCCTTACTCTGGTCTCGATTCGCCTTTTCAGAACCATCCATCCCGTTGTTGTAGGCGGTGGCGGAAGCGAAAAGATGGGGATGACAGACACCATGGTCTTTGTCATGCTCTATTCGATCGTTGCTTTTTCGGTGGTGTTTGTGGACCTATATTGGCATCGTATTCGCTTAGGGCAATACGCTGAAAAGATCGAACAGCTTAAACTTAGAATTAATCAATAGGAGTGGCAATGGAAACAACAGCAGAAACAACCTCATACATGATCGGTGGGTTTGTCGTCTTCACCGTGACGATGGCGATATACCTTTGGAGTTTGGTCTCTAGGTGGAAGGCGTTGAAGGAAGAAGAAAAATTACTCAACGAGCTTGGGGCTCAAAATAATTAAAAAATGAGCAGAAAAATCCGCTATACTATAAAAGCGGATTTTTTTATCCGTTAATTGAATTTATCATATGAAAAAGAACCTTTCTTTTATTTTTAAAAGAAACACTTGGTTGATCGCTATCGCGATCGCCTTTGTGAGCGTTCTTTTTATGCCTCAATTTGCCAAAGCGGAGGATCCTGACCCTGATAAAGGAGGGCCAGACCGCTATCAATCCATTTCGGTTGACGTTGAGTTGGTGGAATGGTGGATGGCTCGATGGAAAAAGGATGAGATCGTTTGCTCATTTTTTGTCGATCATCCTGGGTTACCAAATTCGGTAGATATCTCTTCTGCTTGTGAAAAAGAGATCTTCAAGGAGTGGGAAAATAACAACTCTGCTTGTACTGAAAAAGATCCGAAGGATTGTCCCGGCTTTTACTTTATCAACATTTCTCAAAAGAGTTCACAAAAAGAACTAATCGTGAAGCTACCCTCTCCAAGCGTAACAGTACGCTTAGATAACTGCGAATTGGATGAAAAAGGCTGGTGTACCGCCCAACCGAATCTCGTGCTTACCGGAGTAGAACCATTGCCCAATGAACGGATCACAGCCATCCATGGCTATGCCGGCGAAGATTCCTTTGATTGCGAAGGGGACAGCTGTATATTTAAGCTCTCCGAAACATCCGTCGATGGGGTCCGCTTAACTTTTTGGGCTGATTCCTCTTATGGGGACCATTCAGCCACCTTTGACGCCTTGGTGCGAGTGACCAAGGATCCGAATGACAAACGCTTGCTCGAACGCTGGCAGGTGGATGTTTTTTCCACCCAATGGGAGGGCCCCGAGATCGCCTCTTGCGCGGCTGTTTGGGAAACATTTAGGCCAGAGGAAGGTTTACCTAACTGGTTAACCACGCCAAAGAACAGCACGGGACTCAAAACTAATATTCCTTATGACTATCTTGCATCAAACCTTATTCGGCAGGGCGTCACAAACGCGTCGCAATGCCCTGATGGCGGTCTTTTTTCGGATGGTTCGGTAAACGCCTGTGGTCTTGAAGCGGCAAAAAAAGATGTAGGGGAATGGCAAAACAGGTTTGACAAGGTCATTCTCAAAGTTTCAAAACAAAAAGAAGTTCCTGCCCAACTTCTTAAGAATTTGTTCAGCAGAGAAAGCCAATTTTGGCCAGGTGTGTTTAGGAATGGGAAAGACGTTGGTCTGGGCCAAATGACCGAAGGTGGTGCTGATACCGCATTACTATGGAACCCAATTTTTTATAATGGTTTTTGCCCGCTGGTCTTGGATCTGGAAGTATGCCAAACCTATGGTTACGCCAATCTTTCCAAGAATCAACAGCTATTACTTCAAGGCGCACTGGTCAATAGCGTAGATGCCCGATGTGATACCTGCCCATTAGGGCTGGATCTTTCGCGGGCGGATTTTAGCATTGGTATCTTCGCTCATACCCTTTTGGCAAATTGTGAACAAGCTGGCAAAATTGTGGAAAATGTAACTGGGGATAAACCTGGCTTAACCACCGATTTTGAAACAATGTGGAAGTTCACCTTGGTTAATTACAACGCGGGAAGCGGTTGTCTTTCGGACGCCGTAACGAACGCTTATGATCCAAGCATTGACCAGACCGTCTCGTGGGATAATGTTGCCGCAAATTTGAACCTTTTCTGCCCGGGCGCTGTGGATTACGTCAATGATATAAGCACAGATCGCTCATTGACCGAACCCACGCAGCCGTAAATTACGGCTGCGTAAATTCACTTTCTGATGAACCTTTTTTTGATCAATTTCGATGCTTGTGTTCCTAGCGAATATTGACCTTAATTTCAGGTTTTATTTTTTTAATAACGCAGTTACATGGTTGGGAACAGTTACGCCATCCACCAATCGGTCGTCTGAGATCGGCTCTAAGGCTTGTAAGGTTAATGGCAGAACCCCCGCCCAAATTGGAAGGACGTAATCTTCCGGCTCATCGATCACCCCACCCGTTCTACTTTTTGCCGAAGCCTCTTCGATAGGAATTACAACGACCGCGGTCGCGTCCAATTCTTGTTCGGTTGGCTGACGAATTTCATCCCACCTCCCTTTTACCAAATGCTCCGAAACTGCCTTTAACGCTTCCATCTTTTCGGCGTGTTCGGTGAGCAGCTCTCCTCTACCAAATATCACCACCGAGCGGTAATTGACAGAATGGTCAAAGGCGGATCGAGCTAAGACCAAACCATCAAGCAGGGTCATTTCGATACAGATCATTTCTCCTGAGGCTGCTTGTTTCATCAAGCGGCTTGCTTTCGCGCCATGCAAAATGATCTTGTCGCCCATGCGCGCAAAATTGCTTGGGATCACAAATGGCATACCCTCTTGGATAAATCCAACATGACAAACTAAGGCTTCATCAATGATCGCATTGACGGTTTCCTCATCATAATTGCCCCTACCCGGTTTTCGGTTCAAACGACTTTTGTTGGATTTGTTATATTGTGACATGTAATTTTATCCTTTCGGTTTTATATGCATTTTTACGTATATGCGGGGTGATATTTGTACCTAATTTATTATAAGCGTCTGCAATATACTGAAAATGATGTTATAAGTGTTAATAATACTTATCGAGGATAATGATGATCAATCTAGCCGAGATCTTAGTTTTTGTTACTGCAGCCGAAGAAATGAGTTTTAGCAAAGCAGCCAACCGATTACATTTATCGCAGTCAGCTGTGAGCCAAAATATTCAATCCCTCGAGCGAAATTATGGTGTTAGCTTGTTTTTACGTATGGGAAGAACAATCCAATTATCGCAAGAAGGTGTGAATATTTTGCCTTTTGCCCGCGAGTTGTTGCGTTCCGCCCGAGTATGCGAAGATCATTTCCAAAATTCTCAAGAAGAATTGGTCGGATCGATCAACATCGCTTGCGCCACAACCTCAGGTAATTATTTTTTGCCAAATATTTTAGCCGCGTTTCAAAAAATGTACCCCAAAGTTCGCACCGTGCTCAATTCAAAATCAAGGTCCTTTATTATTGATGCCATGGTAAACCAAAACCTTGACCTTGGGGTCATTGGGCGAGAAATTAACCATCGCGATCTGGAAAGTTGTTTGATCGTTGAGGACCGCGTCATCCTGATCGTACCGCCAGATCACCCATGGGCAATTCGCCACGAGATCAATTCAGAAGAACTAAATGAACAGCCCTTCATTCGCCGAGAATCCTCTTCAGGCACTTTTGAGGTCTTGTATGACTCCCTCAAATTCCATGGGATCGATCCTGGTAAGTTCAACATCATTTCACGTCTTGGAGACGCTGAAGCGGTATTGATGGCTGTTGAAAATGGGATTGGCATTACCTTTATATCAGAAATGATGGCCTCTCGAAGTTTGGCGCTGGGAAAAGTTGTGAAGGTAAAGGTAACCGGGGTAACCATACGACAACCCATTTACCTCGTTCGAAACATCAGCAACAACTCCACCTTAGCGACGAATAAGCTTTGGGAATTTATTTTTGATAACAGAGAATCACTCTCACAAGAGTTCCTAAGCAATTTATCTACCTTATAAATTTCACTCTAGCCGGAGGTGCCTATGCTATTAGGTATCGAAAAATTGATTTTTGTTTTCTTTTCAATCCTATCCATCTACTTCACCTCCGTTGCGGTTGGAAAAATTGCGGCGAATATTTCTTCTGCCCAAGGAGAGATAAACTGGAAGCAGGTTCTGGCGAATTTGCCGAGCACTTTTTTCAATTACCTTTCCCTCAATCGCACTTTCAAAACTCGCTTGGCTGTTTCAGTCACTCACGCTTTGGTGGCGTGGGGGTTTCTAACTTTTTTGGTGATCAATTTAAATGATGTTCTCTATGGTTTCTTCGATTTTCGCTTACTTGAATCGTTGGGGCTTTTCGGTAATATGTACCGATCGATCACAGATATTTTCAATGTTCTGATCCTTTTGGGGATCATGGCCTTAGCCATACGGCGATTTGTTGTTTCACCCAATACATTCTTTGTCAATAAAAATGTCACCATTCATCCAAAAGCTATCTCAGGAATAGCGCGAGATTCGGCGATCGTTGCCGGTTTTATTTTCCTTCACAATTCCGCGCGATTGTTTGGGGAAGCCGCATACGTTGCCAGAGTGTACAACGCGAATGACCCATGGCAACCGATTATTTCCTATGTAGCAAAAGACCTGTATCAATTTTCCGGGTCAACTTTGGTTGGCATCGAACATAGTATGTTTTGGTTATCCTTGGGGGCGGTTGTTCTATTTTTGCCTTATTTCGCGTTGTCGAAACACATTCACATATTTTTTGTGCCGATCAACCAAGCTCTCAAACCTTATCGTAAAGCCCTCGCAGAAATCCCCTACATCGACCTCAACGATGAATCGATCGAATCGTTTGGGGCAACAAACATCTCGGACCTTGGCTATGAACAAGTCATTGATGCCTATGCTTGCATTATGTGTTTTCGATGCCAGGATGCCTGCCCGGCGTATCAAACCGGAAAACCACTTTCACCTGCCGCTTTGGAAATTAACAAACGCTATGCCTTTAATTCTGGCGCAAAAACCGATATCGCATTGACAACCTTGATCAGCGAAGAGGCTGTTTGGGCTTGTACTACCTGTGGGGCATGTGTGGATGTTTGCCCAGTTGGCAATGAGCCAATGAAAGATATACTTGAAATTAGGCGTTCTCTGGCGATGATGGAAAGCAGCTTCCCAAAACAGTTGGAGAACGCTTTTAAAGGCATGGAACGGAATGCCAACCCGTGGAACCAACCTATCGCTAACCGAACTAAATGGGCTGAGGGAATCCATGTTCCTACGATCGAGACGAACCCAACTCCTGATATTTTGTGGTGGGTTGGCTGCTCTCCCTCCACAGATCCACGAGCGCAAAAAACCGCAAGGGCATTTGCGGATATTTTGAATACAGCGGGCATCAACTTCGCAACACTCGGTAAAAACGAATCTTGCACCGGCGATTCCGCTCGAAGAGCCGGCCGAGAGGATATCTTTTTTGCCTTGGCAACGCAAAATGTTGAAGTGCTCAATGAAGTCAACCCGATGTTAATCGTCACATCCTGCCCACATTGCTTGAACACGATCAAAAATGAATACCCTGCTTTTGGTGGGAATTACAAAGTGATCCATCATAGTGAGCTGATCAATAATTTGATCGGTTCAGGAAAGATCGAACTTGAGCAAGATAGCACTTCTCCATCCGTTACTTATCATGATCCTTGTTATCTCGGAAGGCACAACCAACAATTTGAACAACCAAGAAACATCATGAAAAGCCTATCCGAAGACCTAAGAGAGATGCCATCCAACCGAAATCAATCCTTCTGTTGCGGGGCAGGGGGAGCGCAAGTTTGGAAGGAAGAAGGCGGAGGTAGCAAAATAAATATTACCCGCTACGAGCAAGCAAAATCAACATTATCCCAAACAATTGCGGTTGCCTGCCCATTTTGCCTAACCATGCTAACAGACGCATCAAAAGAAGATGATCATCCGATGGACGTACTAGATATTGCTGAACTTGTCGCCCAAAAGATGATTAGAAAATAAGTTCGAAAAATGATTGACTTTTGCAAATTTAGTGTAAAATAAAACAACAAACATTTGCCCCGTCGCTCAGCGCCGGTACCTAATTCAGTATGGAGGATTATTATGTATCAAAGCCTTACAATTGTTGGAAACGTTGGACGAGACCCCGAGATGCGCTACACCCCAAATGGTCAAGCGGTCACTTCTTTTTCTGTTGCTACTAGCAGAAAATACACCTCAAATAATGGTGAAAAAGTTGAAGAGACTTGTTGGTTTCGTGTTACGGCTTGGGGAAAAAGCGCGGAAACATGCAATCAGTATGTAAAAAAAGGAATGAAGGTGCTTGTTGAAGGCAGATTAACCTCTGATCCTGCCACCGGCGGCCCTCGTGTTTATACTCCTAAAGATGGATCTGGTCCGCGAGCCTCTTTTGAAATGTCCGCTAACACGGTACAATTTTTATCCTCGAAAAGCGATACTCCCGGTGGAAATTATGGGGGCGGTGGCGGTAGTGATTTTACCGGAGGTGGTGACCACGGCTTTATTGGTGCCCCTGACGGCGATGACGATATCCCGTTCTAAAGCATATGACCCCGATAGCAATATCGGGGTTTTAATTTAATGGAGCAATTGATGGATATAAAGCAAATAAGTCTGATCATTCCAGAAGGGGTTCAACCCGTTTATTCAAACCTAGTACGCATCTCGCATTCACCAGCTGATCTTGTTTTGGATTTCGCCCATATCCTACCCGGTGAACAAATTGGCAAGATCAATGCCCGCATCGTTATGTCGCCTTTGAGCACCAAGTTATTGCATATGGCTTTAACAGAACACTTAGCAACTTTTGAACAAAATTTTGGTGAGATCAAACCACCCCACGTACCATTAGCGGACCAATTATTTAATAAAATCAATAAAGGCCAAGATCCCGAAAAAGGATCGGAAGGTGAAGAAACAAATGGATCAGCTTGAATCAATTTCGGAAAAGATCAGAACGCAATTTGACGCAAAAACATCTGCCCGCGACCAAGCCTTAGTACACGCGCGCGCCCTCACGCGCAGCTGTTCACAGGCGATCCGAGCCGTTCACCGAGACGATGATGAATCTATGGTCGCCCAATTAAAAGAGGCCAAGGATCTTGCTGATCAGCTACGAAAAGCTGTCGCCGCTTATCCAGATCTTTATTTCGCTGGCTACACTCAGGATTCTCTCAAAGAGTTTGTGGAAGCCAATATTACCTGCGCCCTCATTAAAAACCAAACAATGCCAGAACCACAAGATCTGGATGTTGAGGCTAATACCTACCTAAATGGTCTCTCAGAAGTAGTAGGCGAATTACGGCGTCGCTGCCTGGATATTCTTCGCAATGGTTATTCACAAGAAGCCGAACGATTATTGACTCAAATGGACGATATTTATGCCGTTTTGGTCACTATGGATTACCCCGACGCTATAACCAATGGTTTACGTCGGCAAACCGATATCGCGCGCAGCATCATAGAAAAAACCCGCGGCGATATTACGGTTAGTATCCGAGGAGAACATCTGGAAAAAGCTCTTTCAAAACTGAGCGAACAACTTACCGGCGGATCTGGCCCGGCTGCTCCAAAATTGAGCCGATCCTTGGATGAGGCGGAAGAGTAGCCATTCGGCTAAATAACATGAAGTTTGTCATGTTATTTTGTGACATGTATTGTTTGTGAAATAATACACAATATGATATATTAATTGCAACAGAGCAATTGAATGCTCATTGTTGTCTCCTCCTTTGGCGAATGTTTGCACCGAGTCCTCCCTCGGTGCAAACTGCTTTAAAAGCAAAAACACCCAAGCTAAATTGCTTGGGTGTTTTTGCTTTTTGTTATTGGAAGAATTACATATGGATCGGCGCGCCGGTTGCGGCGTGCGCCGCTTCCATGATCGCTTCTGAAATTGTGGGGTGAGCGTGAACATTTTTAGCGATCTCTTCTACTGAGATGCCTAATTTTTCAACAAGGGTTAACTCGGGAAGTAACTCAGTTACTTCTGGGCCGATCATATGAGCGCCGAGCAAGGTGTTTTCTTTGGCATTGATTACAAACTTGATCCAGCCGGCATACTCACCCAGCCCAAGTGCTTTTCCATTCGCCTGAAACGGGAATTTCGCTGTCTTCACTTCCGCACCAGTTTCATCTGCTTGTTTCTCGGTAAGGCCAAAAGAAGCAACCTGTGGTTGGCAATACGTGGCGCGAGGCATCATTTCGTACCGAAGGGGTTGAGACCTATGCCCGGCAATATGCTCAGCGGCTAAAATGCCCATCGTGGAACCTACATGGGCCAGCATTAATTTACCAGTTAGATCACCGATGGCATAAATACCCGGCACACTGGTTTGCATAGCGTCGTCGATCACCACAAATCCGCGATCAGATAGTTTTACGCCGGCATCTTCCAAACCCAAATTTCCTGAATTGGGACGGAAGCCAATTGCGATCAAAGCTTGTTCCGCTTCCAGTTCTTTCACTTCGCCATTGGATGAAACTGTAACTTTTACGCCGGTTTCGGTACGTTCCACCGATTCCACTTTGTGGTTGGTCATAATTTTAATGCCACGTTTCTTAAAGGCTTTTTCCAATTCCGCGCTTACTTCTTCATCCTCGAGCGGAACGATGCGAGGCAACATTTCAACAATCGTTACCTCTGAACCGTAGGAACTCCATACTGTTGAAAACTCAACTCCAATAGCACCCGAACCAATAACGATGGCTGATTTTGGCATTTTCTCTTGGAGAATCGCTTCTTTATAGGTGAGAACATTCTCACCATCCATCCCCCAAGGGCCGGGCACAATGGAAGAAGCACCTGTCGCGAGAATGATATTTTCAGCGGATAACCCTGTTTCGGTTCCCGCGTTGTCTGTAACGGTAACCATCTTCCCGGCTGATAATATTGCCGTGCCGTTGAAGACAGTGATGTTGTTCTTTTTCATCAAGAATCCTACGCCCTTTACAAGGCGATCTGATACTTGGCGGCTTCGTTTGACAGCTACTGAATAATCAAGAACGAGATTTTCAAAACTGAAACCCAATTCTTTTCCTCTTTCACGCAAGGTGTGAGCAATATCAGCATTCTTGAGCAAAGACTTGGATGGGATACAACCTACATTCAAACAAACTCCACCCATCCATTGTTTTTCAACGATGGCGGTCTTTAAACCTAATTGAGCCGACCGAATTGCGGCAACATATCCACCGGGGCCAGCCCCTATCACGATCACATCAAAATGTTCTGTCATAATTTTTCCTTTCGAATACAATTCATTCGCGTGTTACATTAGGATTTTTTCGCATCCATCAAGAATACGGAGTAAACTTTCTCACCCAGATCTGACTTTTTACGAATTTCAAAAGCATCAGTAAAATGTACCTCGCAGAAACCAGCGCTTTTCGCTATCTGCCGTAAAACATCTCGGGCAAATCCGAAATGAATATCGGGAGTGCCAGCTGGATGAAAGGAACCATCCTCTTGATCGAGATCCGCTATAAAAATTCTGCCCTCTGGCTTTACTACCTCAGAAAACCGCTCAATAATCTTTTCTGTTTCCATTATGTGATGTAGGGTTAGCAGAGAGTAGATCACATCAACGCTCTTTTTAGGAAAGCGCGTATCACTTATGAGATCAAGTTTTTGAGGATGAAAGTTGCGAATCCCTTGGCTTTTTATCTTTTCAGCGAGGACCGCTAACATTCCATCAGAGGTATCTGCCAAAATTATTTTATTGAAATCTTCCGCCAGCGCTATGCTTAACAAACCGGTGCCACATCCGTATTCCATGGCAACCAATTCTGTTTTCGCTCCGAGTGAACCGCGAATCAAGTCAGCAACTTTTTTGGCGCGTTTCACCTTCGCGATATCAAGATCCCATTCTTTCGATCGTTCGTCAAAAGCATTCACATTCTTATTCATCACTCAATTTTAACATATGGCAAGTCCAAGGTATCATATATATGTCTGACAAATTACATCATCCTTT
>CAZSLN010000048.1:0-19965 GCA_964607645.1 uncultured Anaerolinea sp. | reverse complement strand
GTAAAAGGTTTTTTTATTCAAAATTTAATGCTGAAACGGGTTCTTTATTTGCAGCTTCGATAGAAGTAAATAGCCCGGAAATGACCCCTACAATAATTGAAAATAGTAATGCTGAGAAAAGTAACCATGGTGGAGTTGAATTAATAACAGATTGATCGCCAACAATGTCAATTGAATTTTGAGTTTGTGTAAGATTGATGACAATATAATTTAACCCAGTACTAAATATCCAACCTAATATCACACCGATCAAACCACCAATAAAACCAATAATTGCCGATTCTCCAAGGAAAATAAATAAAATATCTTTTCTTGTTGCGCCTAATGCACGAAGAAGACCGATTTCGTTTGTTCTTTCTAAGATAGCCATACCCATAGTGTTTGTTATACCGATACCAGCGACCAAAAGTGATATTGCCCCCACACCACCAAGTAGTAAATTTAACAAGGTGAAAAAAGAATTAATTCCATTGACATATTCCTGTGGAGAATTTGCCTGATAACCAAGTTGAGCGACTTCTTTAATGATTGGCAAAATGTTATTTGTTTCACTAGCTTTTATTATGACCGTTTGGTAGCCATCCTTAATTCGACTTGTTCTCCTGTTTTCGCCCCAGTCATTTATGGCTGAGACCTCATTTATTGGTAAATAAACGCTATAGTCGCTTTCACCGTGACTTTCAGGTAATACGCCCACTACCACGTAATTTAAAGTCTTTTTTATTTCAATGCCATCACTCGTATAACGGCTTACAATTAATTTGATAGGCTTGTTAAGTAGATTTAATTCGCCGGGTTGATTTTGACCAGGTCGTAAGTGTGGGTTAGTAAATTGTTTCTGTATAGGGTATCCAATGATCATTGTCCTTGGACGAAGGATGGATGCACCGCTTTCAACCCGAAGATCTAATAATGATATATCATCTATCCCAACGCCGATAAGGTTTGGGTATGTTTCAGAATTTTGGTACAAGATTTTTGATGATAACCGAGCATAATCCTCAGGGACTACCAGCTTAACCCCCTTAATGGCTTTGAATTTTTCTAAGATTGAGGGTGTAATTAGTTTTGTTGAACCTCCACTGATAGGGGAAGTTATATTTTCTTGAGGGGAAGTTCCAAAAATTGGGTAAACGCTAATATTTGTTAATGATCCAATACTAGTTAGTTGGCTTTGGTAATTATTTTGTAGACTTATCCCTAAAGAGACCATTATTATTACCGAACTCACCCCAATAGAAATTCCTATTGCTGTTAAGAATACTCGAATAGTTCGCCTTTTTAGGTTATCGATGATTAAAGCAAAAAAACCACCGAGATTCATGACAGCTCCTCTTGTGTGTGGGTTGAAAAACTTATAGTCAGCTCAACTCTTTTTGCGATTGCTAAAGTCCAATTCCAAACAGTTCTTTTAAGATTCGAATTAACTTCTGAAAGAAATTTTCTTCAAACTCTTCTGGTTTCGCAATTACTTCACTACCTGGGTCCGTCGGAGCTAGGGAGGACATATCGTTTGCTATTACTGCTATTGGGAGTGTGAAATCTAGGGCGCGTTGTTGTCCAAAGTCATCGGTAAAAGTTACTTTGATTGAGACCACGTTATCTCCATCTGTATTTGGCGTGAAGATAACATCCAATGGATAATATCCGCCGGGTTCCAACTGACCTACAAACCCAATGTTATTCTCCATTTGCCCTTTATCTGAATTGATTTCCAGCTTCCCTAAAATGGTATTGTATTTGCCAATATTTACAACTTGAATCGGTAAAGTACTAGGCAAATTTAAGGGAACTGCTTGAACAGGGGTGTAATAACTAACCTCAAGCTGAGGTAACCGAAAAACCAACAAAGTAACAACCTGATCATCTTGCCAGTTTGTTTGATTACGATCCGAAAAAATTGCGGATATTTTCAATGGATAAATTCCGGGATTCGTTGAGACATTTACAACCAGATCTTGCTTTATTTCAATTGATGAACCCGGAGACAATGATTGGATTATTTGAATATTTGAGGTGCCGAGGGGAGCAAAATTCTGAAAATCTCCAGAAGATCCAGATACACCACCAGAAGGTGGGTTGGTGGTGAGGCTACCAGAGGAACCCTGATTTGAATTTCCACCTCCAATAATAAATGTAATATTTTTAGCTTCAGTTGTACCTAGGTTTTTTACCAATAAGTTTAATGTGAATTTTGACCCAGGTTGAAGAGGGTCAATGCTTGCTGAATAATTGGTAATTATAAGTTGAGGTCGTGAAGAAGTTGTGCTGGTTGGGCTAGGGTTACCGCCGCCGAAACTGCTTGATGGAGTTGGAGTGGAACTCAGTAAATTAAAGGATAAAGTGGTATCGGTAGAATAATTGACGCCATTGTTATTAGAGTAAACGATACCCACCCCCATATAAGCTATCGTTTTACCAGCTACTGAATCTGAAGCGGTTAATTTTTGGCTGATCGAAAATTGTTCACCTGAAGCCATACTTGATATTGTTATTACCCCCCCCGATGATCTAGGTATAAAATCGCTTGGAGGAAATGAAATTAGGATATTTCTTGCTGTATCTGCCCCTTGATTTATTAGGACAATATTTGCAGTAAAGGATTTTCCTGGTGATATTGAGTCATTATTCGTAGAATAGCTTTTTATTACAATAATTGGTCTCGAAATAACGCTTGTTGGAGTAATCGTTGGATTTTGAGTTGGAGAAGGTTCTTCAGTTGGCGTTGAAATTTCAGCAGTGGGTTCTACCGTCGCCGTTGGCAAATCTTGTGCTAAAACTTTTTCGGTATGGGAAAAAAATAAATTAAAAAAAATTATGAGAAACAAAACCGTGACTGAACTGAAGATCAAGTTGTTTTTTTTTACTTTTTGTGTAAATAACATTAAATAAATTTCCTTTATTCAATTCCGAGGATTTTACCATCAGACAATTTTATTTTCTTTCTGGTGTAAGCGGCCATTTTTTCATCGTGAGTAACAACGATGATGGTTTTTCCCGCTTCGTTAAGTTCAGCTAACAAACTCATTATGGCATGACCGTTTTTGCTATCCAAATTTCCAGTTGGTTCATCCGCAAGAATAATTTTTGGATCATTTATTAAAGCACGTGCGATACAAACACGTTGTTGCTCTCCGCCTGATAATTCTGAAGGCTTGTTTTTAGCTTTGTCAGCCAGCCCAACATTTGTTAATATTTTCTCGGCTAATACTTCTTTATTGAGAACCTTTCTTTTTGAAAAGGTAAATGGCAATATTGTGTTTGCCAGGCAGGTCATATTAGGAATCAGATTAAATGATTGAAAAATAAAACCTAACGAGCCATTTCTAAAATTTGATATGGCTGAATCATCCATATCTGAAAGATCTTGATCCTCAATAATTATTGAACCTACTGTTGGTTTCATCAATCCGCCGAGTAGGTAAAGCAGAGTGCTTTTTCCAGAGCCAGACGCACCAACAATTGAAACGAAATCACCTCTCGAAAGTTGGAAGGTGATTTCGTTTATTACAGTTGTAACTATATTGCCTTTGATAAATTGTTTTGTTAAATTATTAACGTTAATTATGTTATCAGTCATTTTAATCACATAATCATTGTAATTGAAAAACAAGCAGAGGCAGTTCCGGTGCCTCTGCTTGTTCGTCGGTCTTATCGATTGTAAACCTCGACTTCGTAGATTGAATAATTATTCATTCTGTAAGCCCTAGAGTACATCTGAATTAGAATACATCGTGTGTATTTTGATCCTAATGTAGTCGTTACAGCCTGAGCTGATGAGGCACTTTGGTTACCTACACCATAATAAGTTTGGTTCCCGCAACTTGAGCCAGAAGGTGGATTTGCTGCCCCAACAAAATAATTGGTTGCATACGCTGCTTCCCACTTAACCACAACTTGGTTGAGTGTGGTCGGGTTACCAAGGTCGATAATAAAATTTTGCGTCCCTAATGTAGTACTAGCGATAGACGCCCATCTGGTGCTTGTTGAACCATCAACTGCTTTTTGAGGTGTAAAACTTGAACTTTCTTGCGAAGTAGCTGAAGCCGATTTGTTGAGCGCTAAGTTTGGTGCGCTGGCAGATAATGTGTTGCCACAGACTTGGCTACTTTTTGCGGATTGACCGTACGAGTTATAAGATGATACTTGGTAACAATAACTGGAGCCAGATGACAGCCCATAATTGTCATAAGACGTTGACCCAGCCCCTAACGAAGTAATGTATGATCCGCTTCGATATAAATAATAACCCGTCTCATTTGAGACGTCATTCCAGCTTATTCTTACGCCTGAAGTGCTTAAGCCAGTAACACTAGAAATGGTTGGTGTTGCCGGGGCTGAACCAGCTGACATTGTAGTACCACATTTCTGTGAAGATAGAGCCGATTCGCCGTAGTTATTCTTGGCAGATACCTGGAAGCAATATTGTGTTGAAGGGGCAAGCGAAACATATGTTTGAGAAGTTATATTTGCCGAAACAGAATTATTATAACTTCCAGAATAATAAATTTTAAACTCTGTTTCATTGTTTGAGTTATCCGACCAGCTGAAATTTACGCTTGAACTACTCAAAGGTGTAACAGATAATGAAGTTGGGGCTGTTGGGGCTGTATTGTTATTCGGAATCACTTGAGTTACCTTTTGGCCATAATAAGCATTAGTTGTGGAAGTTAAAGGAAATGGGTCATTTCCATAAAACTTCAAGTTATTTGTTTCATCAAATCCAGATTTAATTCCATAACATTTGTTTGACCATGCATTTATATGAAGGTGACTGTAAGTGCCACCGGTACCATTGCTTAATACTCCGATTTCTCCGATTGGATCATTTTGTTTTACTAGCTGCCCATTAGAGTACCGGGTTTTAAAATGTCCGATTTGCATACATCCACCGGTAGAAAACGCGATATTAATTAAATCAGTACTTATCCATGTTATTTTTCCATCTGCAGGAGCAACAATAATTTGTCCTGTTGAAAGATTGGACGAATTAGGTGATTTGGTTGTGTTTGAACATCCCTTTTTGAGGCCATAATTTGGCCCATACGGGTCTACTGTAAAATCCAAGGAGTATTGTAAACCTTTCCCAGTTTTATTATTGTGTGTAATATCAGGGTTATTCATACCTTGACAAATATACCAAGTTCCTTTTCCAGGAAAAATCAAATTTCTGGTTTGGGCTAAATGTTCGATTTGTGGATCATTACCAACATCACTGGCTTTTACTGCGTTAATTGGTAACAATCCAAGTATTAATACGATACTTAAAAAACAGTCAATAACGAAAATTGGTTTTTCATTACAATCTCCTTAGCAAATCAATAAATATAATTAAACATTTATATAATAATACGCTTAAAGTCTTTAATATAACCTTACAGTTTTGTAAGGTTATATTAAGGTTCAAGAGTCTATTGGTTTTACCTGAAGAAATTTATCGGACACAAAAATTTTCTGCCTCCACTCTGTTTTTGCATCTATTCTTTAAGATTTAACCTATCGTTGATTTGGTTTTTAAAACTGCGCAATAAACGATTTTATATACTACAATTAGTATGTTCGAAATATTCAAACTGAAAAGGAGATAAAATATGGCAGAAGAAGCTTATTGCGTTAAGTGCAAGGCCAAGAAAGAAATGAAGGACGTTGAGGAAGTAACCATGAAGAACGGCCGCAAAGCCAAAAAAGGCAAATGCACCACCTGCGGAACCGGCATGTATAAGATCCTCGGCAAGTAAGCCCAGGTTCACGTTTAATAACAAGACCGCGAACGATTTCGTTCGCGGTCTCCCGTTTAAAATAATACAGCCATGCTTCTTTCAATTTCGGAAAGAGCATGGCTGAAATGTATCTAAAAGCGAAGCTTACTTGACCAAGTTCCTAAGCACGGTGTGCAGGATGCCGCCGTTGCGGTAATAGTTGACCTCGACCGAGGTGTTGAGCAGCACTTTGGCGCTGAATTCTACCTTTTTGCCATCGGCTTTTTTGGCAACCACTTTCACTTCACTTTGCGGTTGCAGGTCGTTGCTGAGGCCGGCGATGCTGATCATTTCGCTGCCATCCAGGCCAAGGCTTTCGGCGTTTTGGCTATCCACAAAGCGCAGCGGCAAAATGCCCATGCCCACCAGGTTGCTGCGGTGAATGCGCTCGAAGCTTTCGGCGATGACGGCCTTGACGCCTTGCAGCATGGGGCCTTTGGCTGCCCAGTCGCGGCTGCTGCCGGTGCCATATTCTTTGCCGGCCAATACAACCGAAGGAATGCCCGCTTCTTTGTATTTGATGGCGGCATCGAAGATGGACATCTCGCTGGTTTCGCCGTTGGCGGCGTAATATTTGGTGGCGTTGCCTTCTTTTGGCGCGACCATTTGGTTCTTTAGGCGGATGTTGGCGAAGGTGCCGCGCGCCATCACTAGGTCGTTGCCGCGGCGGGCGCCGTATTGGTTAAAGTCTTTGGGTTGTACGCCGCGTTGCTGCAAAAAGAGGCCTGCGGGGCTATCGGCGGCGATGTTGCCAGCCGGCGAGATGTGATCGGTGGTGATGGAATCGCCGAACATGCCGAGAACGCGGGCATCCGAGATGTTGCCGATGGATGGCACATCGAGGGTGAGGGTTTGGAAATAGGGTGGGTGGTGAATGTAGGTGGAATTGTCATCCCAACCGAACAACTCGCCGCCGCTCACGTTGATGTCCTTCCACATATCGCTGCCTTCAAAGACGCTGTTATAGCGTTCTTCGAACATTTCGGTGCGAACGTGTTCGGTAACTGCTTCTAATACTTCGTGGCTGGTGGGCCAAATATCTTTCAGGTAAACCGGTCCGTTTTTGCCTTCGCCGATCGGCTCGTTGTTCAGGTCAATATCAACTGTGCCGGCTAACGCGTAGGCAACCACCAAAGGTGGGCTGGCCAGGAAGTTGGCTTTGACCAAGGGGTGTACGCGGCCTTCAAAGTTGCGGTTGCCGCTGATGACCGCCGCGGAGACGATATCGCCGCCGGTGACGGCTTTGGTCACTTCACCGGGCAACGGACCGCTGTTGCCGATGCAGGTGGTGCAGCCATAGCCGATGACATTGAAGCCAAGCTGGGCGCGCGGTTCGATGAGGCCAGCGGATTTGAGATATTCGCTTACCACGCGGCTGCCAGGGGCTAGGCTTGTCTTTACGTAGGGTTTAACTTTTAAGCCTTTTTCAATGGCTTTTTTGGCCAATAAACCCGCCCCTATAAGCACGGAGGGGTTGCTGGTGTTGGTGCAGCTGGTAATAGCGGCAATGACCACCGCGCCATGTTTCATTTTGATGCCGGTATCGGCAAAGGTTGCCTCATTCTTGAGGGCGGCGTCTTTCAGCTCGTACCCGCGCTCTTTGATGGGGGCGGTGAGGGCGGCCTGGAAGGAGGATTTCATATCCGCCAGGGCTACCCGATCCTGCGGGCGTTTGGGGCCGGCCAGGGAGGGAACGACACTGCCGAGATCGAGCTCCAGCGTATCGGTGAATTCAGGGGTGGGGGAGGACTCGTCGCGGAAGAGGCCTTGGGCTTTGCAGTAGGCTTCGGTGCGTTCGATCACCGCTTCGGGTCTGCCGGAGAGCTTCATATAGCGCAGAGTTTCAGCATCTACTGGGAAGAAGCCCATGGTGGCGCCGTATTCGGGGGCCATATTGGCGATAGTGGCGCGGTCGGTGAGGGTCATGGAATTGAGGCCGGGGCCAAAGAATTCCACGAACTTATCCACTACACCCTTTTTGCGCAGCATTTGGGTGATGGTCAGAACCAGGTCGGTGGCGGTAATGCCATCGTTGAGCTTGCCGGTGAGTTTAAAACCGATCACGTCGGGCAGCAGCATATCCATGGGTTGGCCCAGCATGACGGCTTCTGCCTCAATGCCGCCCACGCCCCAGCCTACCACGCCCAAGCCATTGATCATGGTGGTGTGGCTATCGGTGCCTACCAGGGTGTCGGGGAAGGCATAGGTTTCGCCGTTCTCGGTTTTGGTGAAGACGACTTCGCTTAGGTATTCCAGGTTGACCTGGTGAATGATACCGGTCATGGGGGGAACAACGCGGAAGTTTTTGAAGGCGCTTTGCCCCCATTTTAAGAACTCGTAGCGTTCTTTGTTGCGCTGAAATTCCACTTCGGCATTGCGGGTGGCAGAATCGGCGGTGGCAAAGAAATCGACCTGTAAGGAGTGGTCGATCACTAGATCAACCGGGACCAATGGATTAATTTTATTCGGATCGCTGCCCAAACGGGCAACGGCGGTACGCATTGCGGCTAGATCTACTACCGCCGGCACGCCGGTGAAATCCTGCATTACCACGCGGGCGGGCAGGAAGGGGATGCCGGGGCGTTCGCCTTTGGGCTTCCAACCAGCGATGTTCTTCACATCTTGCTGGGTAATTTCGTTATCGTTGCATTGGCGCAAGGCGGCTTCGAGCATCACCCGGATGGAGAAAGGGAGCTTGGAAAGTTGTACCAAGCCGGCTTTTTCGAGGGCTTGCAGGCTAAAGATGGTGTATTCGCCATGGCTGGTTTTCAATTTCGATCGTGAATTGAATTGGTCTATCTGCATAACTACTCCTTGAACAATTTTTGCTGTTTGTCTCTACTCACTTTGGCGGTAAGCAGGTGTTTTATTTTTTCTTATGGCGTTTACGGGCATTTTTGTTTGCCTGTGATTCAGTTTCTTCCACCGCGGCAACACGGGGAGTATCTTCCACAGTGCGACCTTCGATGGATACATTTTTGGGTAGGTAGCGGAACACTTTGTCGATGGTGCCAGAGCGTATCTCATCGAGCAGGGTCCCGAACATTTCTGAGGCTTTGGATTTGTATTGCACCAACGGGTCTTTTTGGCCGTAGGCTTCCAAGCCAATGGAAACGCGCAAGGATTCGATACGGGTCAGGTATTCCACCCACATTTCGGTGACGGCACCCAGCAGAACATTTCGATGAATATCGGCGATTCGGCGTCTTCCCAGCTTCTCAACAAGCACTTCGCGTTGTTCGGTCGGCAGGTTATTCACTTTTTCATCCGCGGCAATATCGATGCCATCAAGGTCGATACCCATATCGGAAACCGCGGTGGCGTTCATAATATGGGCTGAAAGGTCGGTGAGCCCCCAGCCTTCCACCAACTTCAAATTAGCGTTTTCGAGGTGTTCAAGGATCTCGTTGCTCAATTCTTCCACCGGGCTATTCTCGAGCAAGGTGGAGGCGAGGTAGAAATAACTGAAGCGACTGAATTCTTGGGTTTCTTGCTTGTGGGTCTTGGCGTTAAAGACCGTGCGTTGGCCGCGGGAGATTCCGGTGAGAATGCTGATAAGGCCGCTCTCGTCCAATTTGGAGGCGTCGATGCGGTTGAGAATGTTGTTGAGGTCTTTGCGAACCGAGCTATCGGCGCCAGTGAGTTTTTCATTTCGGCCGGCGAGCATTTTTTGTGAAGCGCTCATTATTTTGGATACCGCTTCGGTCCACTCCAGCTTGGCAAGGTCATCCACCCTCACTTCAATTTTTTCGTTAAGGCGGAATTCGAGGCTGGTGATGAGGCGGCTAATGGCTATGCCCGAGAGAGCGGTATCGATCTGTTCTTTGATGATATCTTCCATCGATACGGGATCGTTGAGCAGCGACCGGGTTTGGTCGTTGTTCAGCTTGATCTCCATATGGATGGCGGAGCGAATCTCTTCCAAAACCTCGTTAGCTTTGCGGGGTTCTTCGTTTTCTTTCAACCCATCAAAGCAAGCATCGAGAGCTTCGAATCGTTCTTCGATTTGCGTTTCGAGAGCGGTGGAGGTGTTTTCAACAGCCGCTTCGATAGCCTTGAGGATGTGCCCTTCTTCCATCTCCACGGCGCGGTTGACCATTTCCATGATCGCGTCTACCGGTTCGATACTGCTCTTGCTCAGTTCGTTGAGCAAGAGTCGGTGGGTGAAGGAGGGGAATAGCTTATTGCCGCCATAGAGGAAGGGTGGCTGGATCTGATCCAACCAAGCCAGCAGCTTCCAAGGGCCTTCGGGGTCGCTGAGGGCGGCGGGAACGCGTTTGGCAACTTCCATTTCGAGAAACTGTTCGATATCGTCGTAAAGTTCTGGTTTGGTCATTACGCGGTCGCGCTGGCTGTAGATGATTGTGCGCTGCTTATTGAGCACATCATCGTATTCCAGCAAGTGTTTACGCACATCAAAGTTAGCGCCTTCCACACGGTGCTGGCTTTGTTCAATGAGGCCCGTGACAACGCGGTTCTCGAGGGGGTAATCATCATCGAGCTTGAAGCGAGCCATGAGGCCCTCTACTTGCTGACCTCCGAACAATCGCATTAGGTCATCTTGCAGCGAGAGGTAGAAACGAGATGAACCGGGGTCGCCCTGCCTGGCGGCACGGCCGCGCAGCTGGTTATCGATGCGGCGGGCTTCGTGGCGCTCTGAACCGATGACATGCAACCCACCCACCTTGCGAACGGTATCCATTTCATTAAAATAATTAAGGAAGTATTGCACTTCGGACGTGTAAATACCATGCTCGGCGACATCCAATTTTAGGATGGCTTGGCGCTGGTCTTCGAGGCGCATATTGTAGGGATCGTAGCCGGCTCGTTTTAGCACGCGGCTGATGATGGCAACGATCTCATCAGCAAGATCGCCGCCGAGCTTGATATCAACACCACGGCCGGCCATATTAGTGGCTATGGTAACCGCGCCAAACGATCCGGCGCCGGCGATGATCTGGCTTTCTTCGGTATGCTTGCGGGCGTTTAGCACCTGGTGCGGCACGCCACCCTGAATGACATTGATCAGGCGATCTTGATAAGCCGAATCAAGCTTTAAAAGTTTGAGCAAACGAACCAGGTTGACGGGTTCTTCGGGGTTGATAGAAGCGTTGAGCGGTTTGGCAAAAACGCGTAAACCGGTGGGTTCCAGCACGTCGAGGGTCTTATAGAGCGGTTCCAACTCGGGAATCAGGCGTCCGTCTTCTTCTTTACCGCTTTGCTCGAACCAAATATCGCGCAGCATAGCTACTTGCAGCAAGCGGCGCACGGGTTCAGCCTTTAATCGGCTCGATAATTTATCGGAGGATTCCACCGAGGTGGTGCCAACCAGAATTGGGCGGCCAATGATGTGATCGTGGACGATCTCGTGGGTGATGGCGCGCAATTTGGCTTCCACGGTGCGGTAGATCACATCGGGGTAATCGGTGCGGCGCCAAAAGTAGGGTTTCTTCTCGGCATCATCGCGGCGGGCAAAGTAGGCGATATCATAACCATCTTTGTCTTTGCCCTTGATCTCAACCAAGTGCGAGGTCTCTTCGCCGGCGTTGTATTCCAGGTTGGTGGGAATGGGAAGAACGTTGAGAGAGTAGATCTTATGAAATTCTTCCGCTTCGGTGAGGGCTGTACCGGTCATACCAGATAACTTTTGGTACATCCTAAAATAGTTTTGCAGGGTGATGGTGGCGTAGGTAACGTTTTCAGGTTCAACCTTTACGCCTTCTTTGGCTTCCACGGCTTGATGCAGGCCGTCGCTCCAGCGCCTGCCAGCCATTAAGCGGCCTGTGAATTCATCCACGATGACCACCTTGCCGCCCTGAACCAGGTAATCCTTATTGCGCTTGAACAAGTACTGGGCACGCAGAGCTTGTTCGAGGTAACCCAAGTAGCGGGCTTGCTCGGGAGTAACATCTTCGGGCCGATCGGGATCGCGCAGGGGGAAGCCGAGGATCTGCTCTACGTGCAGGGTGCCGGCTTCGGTCAGCGAGATGGAGCGGTCTTTTTCGTTAAGCTCATAATCTTCGGGGATCAACAACTTAACCACCGCGGACATCTGGCCGTAGTACTCCAAATCACCTTGGGCGGGACCGCTGATTATAAGAGGGGTTCGGGCTTCATCGATCAAGATGTTATCGACTTCATCGATGATGGCAAAATAATGGCCGCGCTGTACTTTTTCTGCCACGCGGTAAACCATGTTGTCGCGCAGGTAATCAAAACCGAACTCGGCGTTGGTGCCGTAGGTGATATCGGCTTCATAGGCAAGCTTGCGGTCCACTAAAACCACCTGATCGCGGTCTTCTTGTGCGGATTCTTTTTCAGGGTCGAAAAGATAGGCTTTCTTGCCGTTTTCGGTGTTGGCGGCGCTCTGCAAAATACCCACCGACATACCGAGGGCATGATAAATCGGGCCCATCCAGCGGGCATCACGGCGGGAGAGGTAATCGTTAACAGTGATAAGGTGAACGCCGCGGCCGGTGAGGGCATTGAGATATACCGGCAAGGTTGCTACCAGCGTTTTGCCTTCACCCGTTCGCATTTCAGCGATGTTCTTAAGGTGCAAGGACGCGCCGCCGATCAATTGAACATCGTAGTGCCGCAAGCCAAGGGTTCGCTTAGAGGCCTCCCGCACAACGGCAAACGCCTGCGGCAGGATCTGATTTAGGAAGTCCTGCTCGTATTGATTGCGTTCGGCTTCGTAGGTGACGCCTTCCAGGTATTTTGCGAGCTGGGTGCGAAAGTCGGCGGTCTTGCCCTTAAGTTCCTCGTCGGTTAATTTTTCCAGGTCGGCTTCTAACGCGCCAACTGGTTTGATCATTTCTACGAGTTTTTCGATCTCTTTTTTATTAGGGTTTCCCCCAAAAATGGTCATGAATTTTTGAAGCATAGTGTCCTCTCAAACTTGAGATTATAGCATAGAGGGTTCTTTTAAACATATGCTTGACGATCAATGGATACGGGTTTTGGAGTAAAAAGACCGAAAAAGATACCATCACCGATAATCAGGCAAAAGCCACCGGATAGCTTTACTTTTATGGAAAAAATGATTGAGGAAAAACGGGCAAATAGCTAGGTGTAAGGACGCCCGCAAATAATGTCGGGAACAAGAAAAAGGCAAAAGTTTTTCTGCTAAAGAATCAGTGATATAATTTTATTAACAATTGAACAGATACTCAATCGTTAATAAAACAAATGGAAAACTCTCTTCTAAACGAACACACCGCTTCAAATGTGGCAGAACTCTTTCGCGCTTTTAGTGATACCAGCCGAGTAAGAATTCTGTCTGTGCTTGTGGCGAAAGAAGCGAATATTACAGCGCTGGCTGAAATGGTAGGCATATCTGAATCAGCCATTTCGCATCATATGCGGGGTTTACGTCAAATGCGTATTGTACGAGCTCGCCGCGAAGGTAAAGAAGTCTTTTACCATGTAGATGACCCTCATATCATCGCGTTATTTCAACAGGGAGTTCATCATGTACAAGAAGAATAATATCCTGTTGTTGTTCGTGTTAGTCTGCATTGTGCTTGGTATGTTCGTGCCATTGACGTCAATGCAATTTACCGACGGCCATACATTGCTGGAATCTTCCGTCAGCGAAGATTTATTGCTGTTACCAGTCCTATTAACGATATCTGGTTTATTGTTGCTGCTAACCAAATTCCACTCACATACCATAGCAAATCCACAACTCTGCTGTTCCTTGCTGGTTCCCCCTCCCATACAAAACTAATACACCATGCTATTCAGCGGCTTTTTGCCGTGCAGGTAGCCTGCTTCCGTGTGCTTTTTGCGTGGGCTTCCATTTGTCTTGAGAATTCCTATATTTCTGGATATTTTCTAGAACAATGGTAAGTTGTGAATCGCAAAATCGACCTAATATTTTGATAATTGATTTTGTGAAAAAAGGACCATTGTTTGCTCGGAGTATTGCTCGTTTCCTTCATCGCTTTTTGGCGGGAACCAATATTTCACAGTTAATCTAAAGGAAAAAATATGTTTACGAACAAGAAATTAATCATTCTGGTCGTTTTATTGTCTTCATTCGTACTACAAGCTTGCGGTTCTCCGGTCGGAGGACCATCTTATCCAGCTACCGTTATACCGATCACAAGTGAAGCTGCCGATAGTTTAAAGATCTCTATGGCGGAGGCGGTTGCGCAAGGTGCTTTATCGGGGAATTTTTCACTCCAACTCACTGAGGAACAATTGACATCCACGCTGGCAATAAACTTGTCACAGCAAAATTTAGTTCAACCTAATGAGCCAATTGCTCCAGGGGAGATGGCGGAACCTTCTGTCCCACAAGAGCAAACTAACCCACTGGTATCCAACCCTCAAGTCTTTTTGCGGGATGGACAAATGCAAGTTTATGGCACTCTTCAATATGGCCTCTTGTCTACCACCGGGCGGGTGATTCTCACAGTTGTTCCTGATGCGCAAGGCAATTTGGTCTTGGATCTGGTAGCGGCGGATTTTGGCTCAATGCCTATACCTGAAAGCTTGAAAACCACGATCTCAAGTGCGCTATCCTTACCGCTCAACAGCGCATTTGGGCCAATCACCAGCGGTTTTCGAGTAGAGACCATCACAATTGCGGACGGTTTGATGACCCTTAAAGGAAAAAATCGGTAGGTATCTCTTATGACTACAAAGAATAACCCTTGGTTCATCCTTGGTTTGGCGTTTACCGGAGTAGCTATCTTTTCATTTATGGGCGTATTCTTGCTCGCTGTTCTGACAGCTTTTCTGACGGAGTCTAGTTGGATTATCCCCAATTTTTTACAGGCGGTATCAGGGTATCGGGCGGCTTGGTTAAATAGCACCGGAAATGAGTTCACTGGGGAAGCAACCGCCTGGTTATTCGGGATTGCGGCTGCCCCCGTTGGGATAAATTTGATTTGCAAAACACTTATCCGTCTCTCACTGGTTGGCGGAAAAATAAAAGAGGTTATTTGTCGTGGTAATAACCTGCAGAAAAGATATCTGATGCCGATGCACACATATTTAAGCATAATGGCGCTTGGCATTGGGGTTCTGCATCTCAGCTTATCCTCTTGCATCGCCAATCCTCTTCCTGAAGTAGGTCTCATTATTTCGGGGGTTCTAGTAGTGGCTGGATTACTTTGGAAATGGAAATCGCTCCCTTCCAAATGGCGAAAAGCGCTATACCAATTTCACGCCAGCCTAATTGTTTCAGGGTTACTTTTGGTGATACTGGTTATTGGACACGGTGTGATGGGTTCAGACTGACAGAATTAGGCGATAACGTGAATCACCAATAATTGCGATTAGTTTCCAGCGAAATAGGTTCCCCCTTTTTCGTTGGAAGCTTTTTATTAGGGGTGTCCGCATGCCGGTTGAGGCTAATGGGTCTACCTGTTTCTCTCCGGTTTCGTGGTTTTCTTACCCGCCTTATTATTTCCCTACAAAATAGTAAACTATAATAATTGCGTTCCTGCGAACTACGAAAAAGGAGATGGTTAGCTAGCGTTTGATCTGATTTACCGATGAATCTGTGAGAAAATGTCGAACTAACAACAAAAAACGAAAGGTTTTTCTGGTTCTAAACCTATTATGTCAAAAACAGTTTTAATTTCAGCAGATCACGGAATGGCCATTATTTACTTTTTACAAAGTGATGTGGTTGATACGCTTCTCAAGAATAATGTGCGGGTTGTGCTTCTCACCGATGATGAGATCGTCAGCCAGATCGCCAGGCAATTTAACAAAGAAGGTCTGATCATTGATGGCCTTAAACTGAGCCAAGCGAACCAATATTACAAAAATGTTGAGAACCGAAAACAGTGGCTGCTCGGTTACCTAAGAAGGGTTGGCGGAAGCTGGCGGGTAAACAACGAGGCGCAGGATAGCCATATCTATGAAGTGTGGAAAGAGAACTCCAATAAGTTCCGATTTGGTGTGCTTGTGCCGGCGTATTTAGCAACGCTGCTTCTGCGTTCCAGCAGCGCCGCCCGAAAATGGCTGGTGAAGGTCCAATCAAAATTTATACCGGGGTTGTACTCAAACCTGTTTGAAAAATATCAACCCGACTTGGTGATCGCCTCCACCCCCGGCTGGCGGATAGACCGTTATTTACTGCGCGAAGCCGCCCAGAAGAACATCGAGACCATGACCATGATCGTCGGTTGGGATAATCCATCTAGCTACGCCATCCCCGGAGCCAGCGTGCAGTGGGCGAACTGCTGGAGCGCGGAGCAGAAGCGGGAATTGGTTGAAGGATCTGATTGGCCGGCGGATCGAGTTCACATTGGCGGCATTCCGTCTTACGATGGATATTTCCAAAAGAAATGGTTGATGCCAAAAGAAGCCTATTTTGATCTACATGGCTTGGATAAAAAGAAAAAACTGATTTCCTATGCATGTAGTTTTGTACACTTTGCGCCTAATTATCCCAACATCGAAGCTATCGCCGAGTTGATCGCGAGCGGCCAGCTTGGCGCGGATTGCCAATTGCTGATTCGTCTGCATCCAAGCCATTTTCAGGACCAGCCCGAGATCTTTGCCCAAGAACGTGAGCGAATTTTCGCTCTTGAGACAAGGTACCCTTTCATCCATGTGGTGAGGCCGAAGGCTTTGGGTGGATCCTTGGGGTATTACGGCGGCGAGGATATGGATGAAAAATCCTCGATGATGGCGCATTCCGATATTTTTGTTACGGTTTACTCAACCATGGTGGTGGAAACAGCCGTTCACGATACTCCCATAATAGCGGCGGTTATTGATGTACCAGGTGGTTGGAATGTCCCCGGAAAATACTCGCTGGCGTTGAAAGACATTGGCGATTGGCCAACGCATCAACGATTCCGTTGGGCAAAAGCCGGCAAGGTTGCCGCGAATCAAAACGAATTGCTAGACGCGATCAATTTGTATCTAATGGATCCTTCGCTGGACCAAAAAGAACGGCATGAATTTATTCGCAACGAAATTACCTTTACAGACGCAACTGCGGGGGCTCAAACTGGGCAGTTCATTTTGGATGTTTTGAACAAGAAGTAGTTTTTTCAGACTGGGAGTATTCTATGGCAAAAGCGATCGTTCAATTTCCAAAAGGCTTTTTGTGGGGTACCGCAACCGCCGCGCATCAGGTGGAGGGCAACAACACCAATAATAACTGGTCGGTATGGGAGAAAGAACCCGACCGGATCAAGCATGGACAGACAGCCGGTTTGGCTTGTGATTGGTGGGGCGGGCGATGGAAGGAAGATCTGGATAGGGCAGCCGAAACCGGGCAGAATGCGCACCGATTCTCGGTAGAGTGGAGCCGCATTCAGCCTGAACCCGGCCAATGGGACGAGAACGTCATTGAGCGCTACCGAACGATCTTGCGCGGTATGCACGACCGCAACCTACGCCCTATGGTAACCCTGCATCATTTCACCGATCCGCTTTGGTTGGTAGAAATGGGCGGATGGGAAAACACCGAAACCCCAGCATATTTTGCCAAATATGTTGAAAAGGTTGTGGAATCACTCAAGGAATATGTTACAGAGTGGGTCACGATCAACGAGCCGAATGTGTACTCCTATTCCGGCTATGTTAGCGGCGATTTCCCACCCGGGAAAAAAGATATGGGTACCGCCTTCAATGTGATGGTGAATTTGGTGAAAGGCCATGCCCTAGCGTATCATGCCATACACAAAGTTCAGCCTGAAGCGAAAGTTGGGTTAGCCATCAACTATCGCTCTTTTTACCCCGCAACAAAATCACCACTCGACAAGTTTGTCGCCAAAACCCAATCTGCCATTTTCAACGACCTCTTTCCAAAAGCGGCGGTGGATGGCAAAGTACGTTTTCTTTTCAAGACTATTGACATTCCTGAGGCAAAGAACACGCAGGATTTTATTGGCCTCAATTACTACACTCGCGATATGGTCTCTTTTGACATTACCAAGCCAAATTCCTTGTTTGGTCGCAGCTTTTACCGACCGGATGCAGAATTAAGCTCCACCGGGTTTATCGCCAACGAACCAGATGGCTTTACCGAAGCGATCAAATGGTCAAACCGCTTTGGGTATCCTATATACATTACTGAGAATGGGGTGGAAGATGAAAAGGACACCCTACGCCCCAAGTATCTGGCTTATCATATTCACAAACTTTGGCATATGGTCAACTTCAATTCAAATATCAAGGGCTATTATCATTGGTCCTTGGTAGATAATTTTGAATGGGAACGCGGGTGGACACAACGATTTGGCTTGTGGGGCTTAGATACCGTAACTCAGCAGCGTATTCGACGCGGTTCCGTCGATCTTTATGCTGAGATCTGCCGCCAAAATGGTTTATCCTCAGATATGATCGAGAAATACTGCCCCGACTCGATTCAAAATATCTTTCCTGATTAACTTTATTTCTCCGCGTCGTATAATATTAATAAACAAGAAGCATAATGCAGTATTACGAAGCGAGGTGCTTTATGAAAAAACAGAACTTGGTTATCCCTATCGTTCTGATCGCAATCCTAACAGCTTGTTCAGCCCAAAACGCTGCGCCACCATTTGATTCCGCAAGCATACAAACCGCCGCCGTTGAAACCATCATCGCGGAGATAACTACAACCGCTGAATATTTAGCGACCGAGAACGCCCCAACGGCAACCGAGGCTTACACCGCTACTCCAAGCTATACTGCCACCCCCGAGATCACTACAACTCCCGCTCCGTGCGCTGATTCCGCTTGGGTGCAGGATGTAACCATTCCCGATGGAAGCCTACTAAAACCCGGCGAGAAATTCACCAAAATCTGGAAGATCAAGAACACCGGTTCTTGTACTTGGGTTGATGGCTATTATTTGATCTACGGATATGGTGAAAAATTAGGTGGAACGACCGTCGCTATCGCTGGCGGGGTTGCCCCCGAGACAGAGATAGAAGTTTCTATCGACCTGACCGCGCCAAGCAAAACCGGAAATTATTTCAGCTGGTGGCGTCTTAAGAACGAATGGGGTATTCCCTTTGGCCAATTCTTTGGGGTGACATTTACCGTTCAATGATAGTTGGTACTTTGCAGGAAAAGATCAAACATAAAGCCCGCCAGTTAGGTTTCACACTGGCGGGCATTACTTCGCCTGGTTTGGCACAGTCCTTTCCCCAGTTTCAGGAATGGATCGATGCTGGCAAACAGGCGGGGATGGAGTACTTGGCAAGGACAGAAGCGCTTGAGCGGCGACGGGATAGCACTCTTATCCTACCGGGGGCAAAATCAGTGATCGTGGTGGGGTACCCCTATTATGCCCAGCTCCTTGATGAAAAACAGGAAGAAGAAGATGAAAACGGCAGAATTGCTTCGTATGCTTGGGGAAAAGATTATCACGATGTGATCCCTGAAAAACTGAAGGCTCTGGTTGAGTTTGTTCAACAGAACACTGAAGAAACGTTGGAATTCAAGATCTATACAGATACGGGCCCGATCTTGGAAAAAGAAATGGCTGTGAGGGCAGGGCTTGGTTGGATCGGAAAAAACTCTTGCTTGGTCAATCCAATTCACGGTTCCTACTTCTTCCTAAGCGAGGTATTTATCAACCTTGATCTGCTTGAACCTGTGGAAATGATCAGCGATCATTGTGGAAGCTGCCACCGTTGCTTGGATGCCTGCCCGACTCACTGTATCGAACCAAACCGAACCATCGATGCCGCCCGATGCATTTCGTACCAGACCATTGAGAACAAGTTCGGGATGGATGAGTTTGTTGGGGAGCTAGCAGGGAGTTGGGTATTCGGTTGTGATCGTTGTCAACAGGTCTGCCCATGGAACCTTAGGTTTTCGAACACCCCCGCCGCCGCGGATCTTTGCGTCCCACCAAACTCTGGCCGAATTAATTTATCATTCGAGCTCAATATCACAGCGATTGAGTTCAATAAGCGATTTAAAGACAGCCCCATAAAGAGGGCAAAACGGCGAGGGTATTTAAGGAACATCATCAATGCCCTTGCCAACACAGGAACGCTCAAAACCATCGAGGAACTTGAGGCTTTGCGTGGTCATGATGAAGAATTGGTGCGCTTCGCCGCTGAAACAGCGATCCTGAGGATCAAAAAAAGGATAGGTTTGGAATGAAAAAAATACTGATCGCTACCTCTAACAAGGGAAAAGTCGAGGAATTTAGAGCTTTGTTGGCTGGTTATGACCTTGAATTGTTAACTCCAACAGATATTGGGCTCTCATTGGAAGTGGACGAGGATGG
>CAZSLN010000047.1:0-20487 GCA_964607645.1 uncultured Anaerolinea sp. | reverse complement strand
GCTATAAAGAACAAGCAGCCAACATAAAACAGCCGGGGGCTGCCGCCAAGCCATAACATCAACCAAACAGCCGCATCCCTCTTTACGCAGGACCTTTATTCATCCCTGCCCACATAAATGGACTTTTACCGCCTACCCAAAGACCACCTTCCCTCGGCTGAAATATCATCCACCAACTGTCCTTTTTTTGTTCAAATGATCACCTCCTCGCCATAGGTTCAGGCAGATTCCACCCTTTTTGGTACACGCTTACATAGTTCTTGTTGTATTTAAACATTCCTCTAATAATTGATAAGTAATATTTGGATAATAACAGTCGTATTAATTTGTCGTTAATCTATCAAACTGGAGAGCCTTCTATGAAATGGCAATGGAAACTTGGAACTTTCGCTGGAATTGATGTTTTTATTCATACAACTTTCCTATTTATCGTAGGGTGGTATGGATTCACCTATTGGCAGGAAACTCGCACCATCACCGGAGCCATGGAAGGGGTGGCATTCATTTTATTGCTATTTTTAGCGGTAACCCTGCACGAGTACGGCCATGCCCTAACAGCCAGGCGTTTTGGCATCAAAACCCGAGATATCACACTCTATCCGATGGGTGGCGTGGCACGATTGGAGAGGATGCCCGATCAACCGATCCAGGAATTATGGGTAGCCCTGGCCGGCCCAGCGGTAAATGTGGTGATTGCCATCCTTTTATATGCCTGGCTGTCCATTTCCAACAGTCTGGTGCCGCTCAACCAACTCACCCTTGCCACAGGCTCTTTTATCGAGCGGCTAATGGTGGTCAACATTTCCTTGGTGATCTTTAACCTGATCCCCGCCTTTCCCATGGATGGCGGTCGAGTATTACGCGCCATCTTGGCTATGAGGTTGGATCACGTTCGGGCAACCCAGATCTCCGCCAGGATCGGCCAAGGCTTCGCGTTCTTGTTCGGTTTGGCAGGTTTGTTTGGCAACCCAATGCTGCTCTTCATCGCCTTCTTCGTTTGGATGGGAGCTTCTCAAGAAGACAGTATGGTGCAGGTGAAGAACGCTTTAGGCGGTATTCCAGTCAACCAGGCCATGGTCACTAACTTCCAATCCATTTCACCAACCGAAGACCTTTCCCGTATCTCCCAACTCATCCTTGCTGGATCGCAGCATGATTTTCCAGTTGTCGATAACGGCCAAACTGTAGGCATCATAACCCGTGAAGATTTTCTTCTCGCGCTCACACAGCATGGTCAAAATATTCAGGTCTCCAAGGTGATGAGAACGAACCCAGCCCAAATCGATAGTTATGAAATGCTCGAGACCGCTCTCGCCCTTTTACACGAGTTCGGCACTTCGGTTTTACCGGTCACTCATGCTGGGCAATTGGTTGGCCTCATCACATCCGAGAACGTTTCTGAATTTTTGATGATCCGCTCTGCCCTCAAAGTTAGGTCTTTGATGGTATAAAATAGAAATATATGATATTTATTTCCAATAGGATGCAGCCACCCGCCAAGGAGGTCCATCCACCAAAATAGCCCTTAGCCCGGCTTTGCAATAAAGGTCGTAGTATCCATCTATATGGTTTCTACAAACATTAAGCCCAAGAAAAGGAAATTTTCCCGATGAACTGGCATACCCTCGATACAAGCTCCGCCATAAAAGCCTTGCGAATTGACCAAACTACCGGCCTTTCCTCGGCTGAAGCCAGCCAACGCCAGGTTGAACACGGCTTGAATGTTTTAGTAGAACAAGGCGGGCGAAAACCTTGGCAAATCCTTTGGGAGCAGCTAACTGCCGCCATGGTTCTGATCCTCATCGCGGCCGCGCTTGTAGCCGGCTTGCTTGGCGACAGCAAAAATGCCTTTGCCATCGGGGCGATCGTTTTACTCTATTCCTTGCTTGGTTTCTTTCAAGAATACCGTGCCGAAAAAGCAATATCGGCTCTTAAAAAATTATCTGTACCAACGGTTCGCGTCCTGCGAAATGGTACATTAACCGAACTCTCGGCAAGTCAGCTTGTCCCCGGAGATATTATCCAGCTAGAAACAGGCAATCTCGTTCCCGCAGACCTTCGGCTCCTCGAAGCGGTCAACCTGCGCGTTCAAGAATCCGCCCTCACCGGTGAATCTGAACCGATCGAAAAACACACGGATGCCTTAACCCAGCCCAACCTCCCGCTTGGCGATCGGCGAAACCTGGCTTTCATGGGCACCATTGTTACCCAGGGTCGAGGTACCGCCCTCGTGATCGCGACCGGAATGAATACCGAACTGGGTAAGATCGCGAATCTAATTCAACAAGTCCCACAAGATCTAACCCCCCTTCAAAAACGGTTAGACAAGTTGGGGAAAACCCTGGCAGTCATTGGAATCGGAATCGGCGCGATCATTTTTGCCATCGGGTTCGGACGTGGAGATGATCTGCGTCATATTCTTTTAACCTCCGTAAGCGTCGCCGTTGCGATCGTTCCCGAAGGTCTCCCGGCAGTCGTAACCATAACCTTGGCGCTCGGCGCGCAGCGTATGTTAAAGCGAAATGCCCTCATCCGAAAACTGCCCGCCGTCGAAACCCTAGGTTCGGTAACGGTCATCTGCTCAGACAAGACCGGAACCCTCACCGAAAATCGGATGACCGTTTTAGTCCTGGATGTAGCCGGCCACACCATTGACCTTACCGAGGAAATGGAACGCACCGGTGCCATTCAGGTAGAACGGCCCACCACACCCGTCCAGCCCTTGGAAAACGCGGAAAATGTCTCGCTGCTGCTGATAGGCGGGGTTTTATGCAACGATGCTGACCTGGTCAAACAAAATGAAGGCCACTACCATACCCTCGGCGACCCCACCGAAGGCGCCCTGGTGGTTGCCGGCGCCAAACTGGGCTTTTGGAAAGATTCACTAAATAGCGGCTATCCCCGCCTGCAAGAGATCCCATTCGATAGCGACCGCAAACGCATGACCACCATCCACAAGTGGGCCGCTGCCGATCTGCCAGGCCTGCCCGCAAGTCCTTTTATCGCCTTCACCAAAGGCTCGGTGGATGGCTTGCTGGATATTTCTTCCAAAGTTTGGGTCAATGGAAAATTGGAATCCATGAATGAAGAGTTTCGCCACAGGATCATGCAGGCAAACGAAAACATGGCCGCCAAGGGCAATCGCGTTCTCGGCGTCGCTTTCCGCCTCTATTCTCAGCTCCCCAATCAATCCGAGATGGAGCAAGACCTAACCTTCGTCGGCCTCTTCGGCATGATCGATCCTCCCCGAGCGGAAGTAAAAGATGCCGTTACCCTCACACAAACCGCCGGAATGCGCACCGTCATGATCACCGGCGATCACCCTCTCACAGCCCTTGAGATCGCCCGCCAACTGGGTATTACAAAAAATGGAAGAACTCTAACGGGGGTCGAGATCGAAAAAATGACCGCCGAACAATTGCTGGCGGCAGTAGCGGATGTGAATGTTTTTGCCCGAGTATCACCTGAACACAAGATCCGCATCGTCCAAGCCTTGCAAGCCCGTGGCGAGATCGTTTCGATGACCGGGGATGGTGTCAATGATGCCCCCGCCCTTCGCCGTGCTGATATCGGCGTGGCGATGGGGATCACCGGCACCGATGTCTCAAAAGAAGCCAGCGATCTGGTTTTGCTGGATGATAATTTTGCCACCATCGTGGCAGCGGTAAAAGAAGGCCGCACAATTTACGACAACATCCGCAAGTTCGTTCATTTTAGCGTGGCTGGCAATATTGGCAAGGTCCTGGTAATGCTCATCGCCCCATTTCTCGGAAAACCTCTGCCACTGTTACCTTTACAGCTTCTTTGGCTCAACCTACTAACCGATGGCCTTCTGGGTTTAGGCATGGGGGTCGAAAGCCCCGAACCAGACACCATGCGCCGTCCCCCCTATTCCCCATCTGAAGGCATCTTTAGCCGTGGTGCCGGTACCCGTACCATTTGGGTTGGTATCCTCATCGGCGCGATCGGCTTAGGGTTGGGTTCCAGGTACTTCTTTAATGGCCGCCCAGAATGGCAAACGGTCATCTTCACTTCATTGGCGTTTGCCCAGGTGGGGCAAGCCTTGGCAAGCCGCTCCACAAACCGCTCCTTCTTCCAGCTTGGCGTCTCCAGCAACCCGCTGCTAATCGGGTTGTCTGCCCTGGTAATAGGCTTACAATTGATCGTGCTCTACGTGCCGCAGGCTGCCTCCTTTTTTAGCGTAACCCCATTAGCCTTGCCCGACCTCGGCGTCAGCATACTTGCCGGGTTCGTCGTCTTCGCGATGATCGAGATCGAAAAGAAATTTTCCAAATGAACAATAAGATCCGACTAAAAATAATCCAAAACCAAACAAGTGGCAAGTTCCATCAAGGATAAAATGACAGAAACACCTAAGTACAGCATCATCCACAAGCACAAGAACATAGAGATCCGCCAATACCCCGCAATGATTCAAGCCGAGGTAACCGTAAGCGGAAAGCTCTACAGATCAGCCGCCGAAACCGGCTTCCGCGTGTTGGCAGGATTTATCTTTGGCAATAATATCTCGCGGCAGAAGATCGATATGACCACGCCGGTTCAGGCCAGCCGCTCCGAAAAGATCGCCATGACAACCCCAGTAACCATCAGCGGGCAAGATGAGTTTACAGTCGCCTTCATCATGCCATCAGCCTACACCCTAGAATCGCTGCCCCAGCCAACCGATGCCCGCGTTCGTTTCAATCCCTTTCCCGCCCGGCAAATGGCCGCCATTCAATTTTCAGGGTACTTCAACCAAGATACCATCCAAAAAAAAGCCCTCCAGCTGGACCAATGGTTGGAAGAAAATGGCTACAGGCCCTTTGGGGAGCATATCGTCGCCGGTTACAATCCGCCCTGGGTCCCAGGCTTTTTAGCTCGCAACGAGGTACTTCTTCAGTTACATCCCGACCCCGATCAGTAAAAATATACCCATACCAACAAAGCCAGCCAAATACAAAAGAGCGTGGTCGGCACCATCCAAACTAATACAAACCCTTAAAACAAAACACCGCCTCTGGGAAGCGGTGTGCGTACTGTTTTGTAGGGGCGGGCGGATTTAAACCGCCTCCCCCATAAGAGAACCTTTCCCCATTATCTCCTTCATTGATCTCATCCTTTGAACAAGGACCAAATCTGCCATCAGATCCCGAATTGCCAAAAGCGGTCGGTCATCCACATTCGTTTTAAAGCGAATTGTTGACGATCTGTTGATGCTTTAACAATTCCGATTCCTTAGCTGGCAGTGTTTTCTTAACTTCAAATAAGTCAAGGATATTTTCTAGGTCATCTCGCAGCTTGATTACACCAAAGTCATGCATATCCCCTGTAAATTTATCAAGGCTTCCCTCATAAGTGATGCCGATAAAGTCTTTTTCAAAAAAATGTTTAAGCTCAACAATTTCCGCTTGCGTCACCGAATACAACTTATCTTGGTAATCATCATTACTGAAACCAGATATATTACCATTTTGTTCGTCCCGAAATATCGACCAAATCTTCCGAACCTTGGAAGGCTTTTTGTTATCAAAAGTTTCTAAGAGCTGTCGAATCCCATCCTGCATGATCAATACATGATGAAAATTATCCTTGTACCTTACATCATAACGTGCCAAGATCCGCCTAATCTTGTCATCCGAGTTTTTGATCGTTTTAATTTCATCTTTCAACCGCCGAATGGCTAACTCCGAAGCGGTTTTATCCACCCCTACTTGCACTTTTTTGATCTCATCGATCACCGGCGCAAGCGAAACAATTCCCCCGCCGCGTTTGACCACATTTTCATTCCCGCAATACCCGCACGCAAACCGTTCAATGTCATTGCCAATTTGTAATTTTCCACCACAGGATGGACAGGTCAAAGAAACAAAGTCAGACATATTCGAACCTCCATTACCAATTTTTTTCTATCGGTACAAGTAAAGGGTGGATCAGACCTTAATTTTTTTCGTTATTTCTCTGTGCATTTTCAATAAACAAAAACTCGCCTCAAACGGGTTTTTCAAAAGTATAAGAAAAGTATACAGTACATTTATTTTGGAAGGATCTTTTCCATAGACCACCCCCGATCTTCCATTTTTTGCCGATGTTTTTCAAAGGCCGCATCAAGCCAAATGACATAAGCTAATTAAAAAGGAAGAACAAACCAGTACAACAGCCAAATATGCTCGGTTCATCCGAAACTCATTGCTCGGAGTTCCTCGCTCGGAACACATATTCCAATTGGATTTGTATAAGTATTTTTTCCCTCGAATTGAGATAAAAAGAATGCCCAGTCAACGACCGATACCAGAACATTCTTCTCTAATTCAGTCCAATTTTTCCCCCATTTTTTCAATCAAGTAAAGTTAAAACAAAACACCGCCTCGGGTAGGCGGTGTGCGTACTGCTTTGTAGGGGCGGGCGGATTTGAACCGCCGACCTCACGGACCCGAACCGTGCGCTCTACCGGTCTGAGCCACGCCCCTATTAGCCCGTTGATTATAACAATCCAAGCCTTTTTATGCAATAAAAAGGCAAGCCTAATTTTATGCAATAAAAAGGCAAGCCTAATTTTATGCAACAAGCGGCCAGCTACCCTACTTCTTAGTCAACTTGTAAATTTCTCCATCATAATGGGCCAAATACATCTCCCCAACCTCATCCAGACCAAAAGTGCTGATCCTGAAACCGGTCTTGAACAATTCAACCACCGCGCCATCAGAGGGAGGCGTTGCCAATCCCCAAATGTTGCCGCTGCAAAAATCCCCAAACAAATACACCCCCTGCCACTCCGGTAAGGCATCACCGCGATAAACATGCCCACCCGTAATAGAGCAGCCAAGGTTATGGGAATATTCCACCACCGGCGGCACACTCTCAGCCAACTCAGCACCCTCGTAGGAATGGGTCCCTTCCATTTTATTCCATCCAAAATTGAACCCACCCGCCTTACCCTCAGGTACAAAATTAACCTCTTCCCACTTGCTTTGCCCTACATCGCCGATCCACAGATCGCCTGTTTCGCGGTCGAAAGTAAGCCGCCAAGGGTTTCGCAATCCCAAAGCCCAGATCTCCGGGTGAACGCTGCTCATTGGGCCAAGGTTATCTGTTGGTATGGAATATGGATCACCGCCATCTACATCCACCCTCAACAACTTGCCAAGCAACGTTCCCACCGATTGCCCATTCCCTTCAGGATCGCCGCCCGAGCCGCCATCTCCCAAACCGATCACTAACATGCCCGCGCTATCAAAAGCCAATCCGCCGCCATTGTGATTATCGAACGGCTGCTCAACAAAAAGGATCAATTTTTCGCTAGCGGGGTCAGCCATATCGCCGCTGGTGGTAAAACGGGCAATATGTGTATTTCCGTCTTTATCGGTATAGTTGACATAGAAATAGCCGGTCTGCCCGAACCTGGGATGAAAAGCCAACCCCAGCAGTCCTCGCTCAAAAGCGTCGCTACCCACACGCTTCGTTATATCCAAAAAAGGTGTGGGAAGAAGTACCCCCTCCTGCACGATCCTGATTCGCCCCGGTTGTTCAAGGATATACAACCGGCCAGAGCCATCTCGCGCGCTTTGTATATCCGTGGGACGATCCAGCCCACTAGCTACCGTCGTCCAGTTATATGCCGCAGGGTCAGGAATGGTACTGGCGGCCGGTTGCGACGCGCTGTTTTCAGCGGTCGCGGTTACGGTACCCGCTGTCATTGGGGTCGGTGTAAAACTGGTTACGGCTTCGGGTGTCAAACGGATTACCGCTGGTAATTCCTCCGATCTAGGTGAGCATGCGGATAACAGGATCGTCGCGCTTACCAACCAAGCAGTGAGTATGAGCAGCGGTTTGTCTTTCTTTAGAATTCTTAAAGGGGTACGGAATGTGTTCATTAATATAGATTGTAAGGAGTTTTTTTACCGGGTCAAGCAAAATAGCCACGGCGCTTCGGTGCTAACACCCCAAACGAAAGAGAACCTCTCCCAGCCTCCGGAGCGTCAGGAAAAAATCGGAAGCCGGGACTGGAATTACGATCCTTTGGTAAATGTTTAAAATAATAGTTCTTATCTCTTAGATCTTCCTTCAATGCGTAATGTTGACGGACACAAATGCGTATGTTATTATGAAAGTGTTTTCATTAAAGCCTCAGAGAAGAAAAAAATGATTAAAGGAAAAAAAGTACCAACAATTTTTGATGTCGCCACAGAATCCGGGGTAAGCATCTCAACGATATCCCGTGTGATCAATAATCCTGAAAAAGTAAACCTTAATACTCGACAAATAGTATATGAGGCGATCGATAAATTGGGTTTTGTCCCCCAGGCAGAAGCTCGCGCCCGTGCTTTACGCCTCAAAGGTAGAATCGGTGTAATTACACCTTTTTTCACAGCCCCCTCCTTTGTTCAAAGATTACGCGGAATAGCGAGAACGTTATCAAAAGAGAATTTTGACCTGGTCATTTATACGGTTGATTCAAACAATCGTCTTCAAAGTTATCTTTCTACCCTGCCACTAACAGGCAACTTGGATGGGCTCATCATTATGTCCCTTCCTGTAGCCGAAACTGATGTTCGCCGCCTGGTCGATCATCAACTTTCAACCGTATTGATCGAGTTTCCTCACCCCCTATTAAATAGTGTTGAAATAAATGATGTCGAGGGTGGGCGAATAGCCACAGAATACTTGTTAAAAAAAGGTCATCGTAGAATTGCGTTTCTTGGCGATACCGATTTGCCGGAATATTCCTTACACCCCGTCAACTTGCGGCTAAAAGGGTATAGGCAGGCACTCGAAGCTGCAGGTATCGATATCCCTCACGAATTTGTCAGATTAGAACCTTACGATCAGGAACGCGCTCGAATAGTTGCCAAAGAATTGATAGATATGCCAAATCCCCCAACGGCTCTATTCGCTGCAACCGATTTTCAGGCATTGGGGGTTTTAAAAGCAGCCCGACAACTTGGGTTGAAAATTCCTGAACAATTAGCTGTAATAGGTTTTGATGATTTGGATATGGCCGAGTACGAAGATCTTACAACCATCCGGCAACACCTTGACGAATCGGGCAAAATCGCCATTGAAATATTGTTATCCCACATTGCCGATCCATCCCGTCCAGTTCAGCACATTACCCTCCCCGTAACTGTAGTCGAAAGATTGACCGCGTAATAAACTGCCTATTGCATTTTTACATCGTTTATGTTAATCTATTTATGAAAGTGTTTTCATGCAAACAGTTTTCTAATCCTTCTTCTTTTATTCGAGAGGGTAAAGAAAACCGTTTTTAACAGACCATTTTAGGAGGTGGAACAAAATCCCCAGCTTATTACCAAATTGTATTTAATTTTTTTAAACAACAAAAATAATGGAGAAGAAAATGAAAAAAAACATATTGGCATTTTTGGGATTGCTTTTGATCAGTAGTTTGATTTTAGCTGCCTGCGCCCCAGCAGCACCTGCCACCCAAGCAGCTGAACCCGTTGTAGTTGCTACTGAAGCACCTGTTGTTGCCGCACCTGAAGCCCCCGCTGAAACAGCTCCAACCGGCCCTTCTTGCGGTACCGAACCGGTCGTACTAAAAGCAACTTTTGAAACCGGTTTTGATATTCCTTTCAAACTTGCTGAAGAGTTCACAAAACAATACCCCAATGTAACCTGGGATATCAGCCAGGATCAATTTGCGAACCTGATCACTTCAACCCCCCTTGTTCTTGATAGTGATAATGCCCCCGACCTCCTCCGCCTGCCAACGATGGTTTCCTTCGCCAAAGATGGTTTGCTCATGAACCTTGATACTTACGCCAAATCCTTTGGTTGGAACGATTGGCCTGTTCCACAACTCAACCAAAACCGAATTGATGCCGATGGTGTCCGCGGTTCAGGTACACTTTACGCCATGGGTCTCAACTACAGCCTTACCGGCGTTTTCTATAACAAAGAGTTAGCCGCCAAGATCGGCATGACCGAAGCCCCCAAGACAGTAGCTGAGTTCGAGGGTCTCCTCGCCGCAGCGAAAACAGCTGGCCTTCAACCCATTATGATTTGGGGTAGCGCCAAGAGTGGTATGGGACTTGCTTTCCCCCTTCAACAACTTATGGCTGCTTATGGCCCTGTCGGCCCAATTAATGAATGGATCTTCGGTAAAGCCGGCGCAACCATCGATACTCCCTCCAACCTCATTGCTGCCCAGCATTTAGAAGAGTGGATCAAAGCTGGTTACTTCCCTGCTGACATCAACGCTATCGAATATACCGATGCCGCCGCCAGATTTGGCGCTGGCGAAGGTGTCTTCACTTTCAATGGCGATTGGCAAAATGCTGGTTATGATACCGCTATGCCTGGTAATGTTGGATTTTTCTTGATGCCCCCTGCTGAAGCTGGTGGTGGTTATGCGGCTATGTCTGCCCCTCTAACCTTTGGTATTGCTGCCAAAGCCAAGAATCCTGACTGTGCCGCTTTCTTCCTCAACTGGGTTGCGTCCAACGACCAAGCCCGTGAGATTGATGTTAAGATCGGTGGATCAAACCCTGGTGGCCCCACTGGTGCGAAAATGCCTGCAGTTACCGCCGGTTCAGTTACAGCTGAAACCCTCGCCGCTGGCCCAGTCATGGGTGCTGATGGCGGAGCGATGGACTTTATCGCCAATGCTACCAGCTCTATCTTTGCCCAAGGCTGGACTCCCGAACTGCAGAAGATGGTCGGTGGTCAACAAGATGCTGCCGGGCTTCTCAAAGCCGTACAAGCAGAGTACGAGCGAGAATTAGCTCAATAATTTATCACTTTTATGGCGCAGGGGCTTCACCCCCTGCGCCTTCCATGATTGCGGATAAAATTGAAAAATGAAAAACTATCTTATTTGCTCTCAACTTTTTGGGGAAACCTCATGAATAAGCGTTTTAGCCGAGAGGTATTTGTTGGATGGCTGTACGTTTTACCCGCGCTTTTGATGTATGCGATCTTTGTACTTTTACCCTTCATGTTAACGATCTTATATTCATTCCATCGTTGGAATGGTGTTGGCCCAATGAAGTGGGTTGGTTTGAAGAACTACATAACAGTTTTTCAAGTACCAGACCTGCTCGGAACGATTGGTCATGCCTTTTGGTTGGTAGTTTGGTTCAGTTTCATACCAGTTGGCCTTGGCCTTGTGGTTGCTAGCGTGATGAATCGCGTAGCGCCAGGTCGCATGGGGGAGATTTCAAGAACCATTTTATTCCTACCCTATATCATTGCGCTCGTCGCCGCAGGTATTATTTGGGGTTGGATGCTTTCTCTATCGGGTCTTATTAACCAAATACTGACCTTTATAGGCCTTGGGGCAATTACCCGTGCCTGGCTAGGTGATTTCAACTGGGCGCTTTCCGCCGTCGGTATCATCGGAATTTGGGTACTGCTTGGTTTTTGCACGGTCCTTCTATCAACAGCGATGACCAAGGTTGACCCATCCCTTTATGAAGCTGCGAGAATAGATGGCGCAAGTTGGTTCAGAGAATTTTTTGGTATCACCGTTCCCTTGCTAAAACAAGAGATCGGCGTTTGCCTAACCGTAACGGTAATCTTTGCCCTGGCAACATTTGATATTGTATATGTCGCGACAGCGGGCGGTCCGGGCAATGCCACATCCGTCCCCGGCCTTCAAATATACATCCTTGCTTTTGCTCAACGTAACATTGGTCTTGCCTCGGCGTTGGCAGTTTTACTCATGCTCCTTGTAGTAATGATCATTCTTCCGATTCAACGCTTGAACAAGGAGACTTACTAATGAAAATTGGACGTGGTGAAGTTTTTGCGGGGCGAACGTTACTCGTGTTTTTAATGGCGTTCACAATACTCCCTTTCATCAGCATTTTTTTAACCGCCCTTCATCCATCTGGTACTGTTCCAGGTGGCTTGGATTGGCCTGCGAATCCCCAATGGGGCAACTTTATAGAAGCATTCAAAGTTGCGAATATGCAAATACTGGTAGTTTCCAGTCTCCGAATCGTCTTGATGGTGGTACCTTTGGCGCTGATCATTTCCACCATGGCCGGCTTCGCCATAGGCATGCTGCGCATTCCTGGTTCAAATCTGCTCCTGCTCCTCTTCGTTTTTGGTCTTACCCTTCCATTTCAAGGGATCATAATTCCGATTTACACCATTGAGCGAGCTATCCACATTTACAATACCCCGTTTGCCATCCCATTACCCCTTATCGCCTTATACATGCCTTTCAGCGTGTTTTGGATGCGAGCCCATTTTGTCAACATACCGATCGAGATTTCAGAATCCGCCCGTGTTGATGGTGCTACTACCTGGGACCTTTTCCGAATGATCCACCTTCCGCTTGCCCAGGCCCCTATCGCCTCCCTAGGCATCCTTATGTCAATCTGGACATGGAACCAATTTCTCCTTGCCCTAGTGCTGGTAGAAGATCCAAATCAACGAACAATGGCTGGCGCTTTAGGCGCTTTTCAAGGGCATTACGCTACAAATGTTCCACTTCTTTGTGCAGGAACCATCATAATTCTGGTTCCAACACTTTTAGTGTTCGTTTTGTTCCAGCGCCACATAATTCAAGCATTACTACAGGGTGCGGTTAAGGGATAATCTTGAATTTGGTTTTTCTGACAAACTAAAATAATATTTTTCAAAACTGCGAGAGTCTAAAATGAAGGGTGATGTAATCCTATTACAAGAAAAACATACAATTGCCGGTCGGGCAATTGTTGAGAGTATTCGTGATCTAATTATTTCCTCAAGTTCCAGGTTCATTATCACCGTCGCTGGAGAATCCGGAAGTGGGAAATCTGAAACAGCCCTTGCTATTTCAAATGAATTAGCAAAAATCGGAATCAAGTCAATTATTTTGGGACAGGATGATTATTTTTTCTTACCCCCAAAACTGAACAGCGCGAAAAGAAAAGCAGATCCAGACTGGCTTGGTCCTCATATGGAAGTTAATTTCGAGGCATTAGAACAAAATTTAATGGATGCGTTAGAAAACAAAGCTTTCCTAACCAAACCGCTCATTGATTACAACGCGAATTCAGTCGAATCACAAACGATCAGCCTGGATAATATTCAAGTACTAATTGCCGAAGGAACGTACACTTCTCTTCTTAAACACGTGAATACCAAAATATTTATTTCAAGAGATTGGAAGAAAACCCTTGAGGATCGACGGAAAAGAAACCGTGGAAACGAAGTCAATGATCCGTTTACCGAACAAATTTTGGCTACTGAACATAAGATCATCGCCGGCCACAAACAACTCGCGGATTTTGTAATAAACGATGATTTTAATGTGACCAAGGTTAAGTAGGAACCTTATTATGGTAAAAAACAAGGTTCAATTAATAACATATCCAGACTCTTTGGGTGGCGATCTAAAAAACCTAGATCTTATTCTTAATAAGTATTTCCAAGGCCTCTTTTCAGGCGGCATTCATATCCTGCCGCCATTTCCTTCATTCGGAGACCGTGGTTTTGCTCCTCTTACCTATCTCGAGATCGAGCCCGCCTTTGGTACCTGGGAAGACATAAAACGGATCGGCGAAAAACAAGCCCTTCTTCTCGATCTTATGATCAATCATATCTCAGCCAGATCCAATTACTTTTTGGATTTCCTAAAATTTGGAAAAGACTCGAAATACGCTGACCTCTTCATCCCAGTAGAGAAAATTTGGTCGGATGGGCAACCACAAAAAGAGGACCTTGATAAAATTTTCCTTCGGAGAGAAACCCCTTTTTCTGATTATAAGATCGAGCGAACCGGGGAGATCCAAAAAATTTGGACAACCTTTGGAAAAACGAACCCATCCGAACAAATAGACATGGATTTGAATTCCCCCATCGCGCTTGACCTATTAAAACAGTTCATGTCCAATTTTAGTGAGAACAAAGTTCAGATCGTCCGATTGGATGCGGTTGGATATGTTATAAAAAAACGTGGGACTTCGTGTTTTTTTATTGAGCCAGAAATTTATGAAGTTTTGGAATGGATTCGCCAATTGGCAGCTGCCTCCAATATCGAGATCTTACCCGAAATTCACGCTGATTATAAAACCCAATTCAAATTAGCAAATAAGGGCTATTGGATATATGATTTTATCCTTCCCTACACAATTCTTGAGGCATTTACGATACGCTCAAGCAAAAACCTTAAAGAGTATTTGACCCAAAGACCTCACAATCAATTTACCATGTTAGATTGCCATGATGGGGTTCCCATTAAACCTGATTTGGACGGTTTATACCAGCGTAAAGAGGCTCAGCAGGTCGTAGACCGATGTACGGACAATGGGGCTAATTTCAGCCGCATTCTTTCGCAAGCGGATAAAGATCCTGACGGATTTGATGTCCATCAGATCAGAGCTACATATTACTCATTGCTAGGTGGCGATGATTCAGCTTATCTGATCGCCCGAGCCATCCAATTCTTTGCCCCAGGTATTCCCCAGGTTTATTATGTGGGTTTACTTGCTGGCAAAAATGATGTTGAAGCCGTAAATAGAACAGGTGAAGGTCGCGAGATCAACCGACACAATTATTCGGAAGAAGAAGTTGGTCAAGAAGTGCAGCGTACCGTTGTAAAAAAACTGATTGAATTGATCCAATTCAGGAATACACATCCAGCATTCAACGGGGTTTTCCAAGTGATTGAATCTGACAATACAAGTCTCAACCTCTCCTGGCATAACCATGGCGATTTTGCTACCCTAACCATTGATCTAACCAAAATGACCGGTGAGATTTTTTATAATGATCTAAAAACGAACAAGTCTAGTTTCTTCCCTTTATAATCAAAGAAGAATAGTGATACCTTTACCAAGATTTTTTGAAATCGAAATTTTAAACCCTTGATCACCCCAATATAAAGAATCGATTGGAGAAAATATGCCGTTAACATTTGATCTTCCGTTGGACCAACTAATAAACTATCGTGGCACAAATCCACGCCCAGCCGATTTTGACGATTTCTGGGAAAAAGGGTTGAAGGAAATGAGATCGACCGATTCGAAAGTTGAATTGGTCCCGGCTGATTTTCAGGTTCCTGGGGTTGATTGTTTTCATCTCTATTTTACCGGTGTTGGCGGGGCGAGGGTCCATGCTAAATTATTGCGTCCAGCAAAAAGTGTCCAACCGCACCCGGCGATCTTGATGTTCCATGGATACACCGGAAACTCAGGCGATTGGACAGATAAATTAGGATATGTTGCCCAAGGATACACTGTCGCCGCTCTTGATTGCCGCGGGCAAGGCGGTATGTCGGAAGATACTAGCCAAGTGATTGGCAATACGTACCACGGCCAAATCATCCGTGGCTTGGATGACGCATTAAAAGGAAATCCTGAGAAACTTCTATTTCGCCAAATATTCTTAGACACAGCTCAATTGGCAAACATCGTTATGGAAATGCCAGAGGTTGATCCCGATCGAGTTGGCGCCACAGGTGGAAGCCAGGGTGGGGCGCTCACCATAGCGTGTGTCGCATTGGAACCACGTATTAAACGCGCCGTTCCCATTTTCCCCTTTTTAAGTGACTACAAAAGGGTTTGGGAGATGGATCAAGCCAAGGATGCCTATAAAGAATTACAAGAGTACTTCCGATTTTTTGATCCAAATCATGAAAAAGAAGACAAGATATTTGAATCACTGGGCTATATTGATATTCAGAACCTGGCTCCGCGAATTCAAACAACGATCCTGTGGGTCATCGGGCTTATGGATACGATCTGCCCCCCATCTTCACAATTTGCTGTATACAATAAAATTAAGGCCCCAAAAACCATGCTTAAATATCCCGATTATGCCCATGAGTTTTTACCAGGCGTATCGGATAAAACTTTTCAGTTTTTTTTGGGATTGTAGGATCTAACCGAGTATTTATGTTGAACACAGAAAAATGGAAAGCAAGATAGTATTCAGATTATATTTTTCTGGAGGAAAATTCAATTTGGGTAAAAATCTCTAACCAAATCGGAATTGATAAGTTACCAACGATGGATATTGACCAGATTCCTACTTTTTGAAATAAGTAGCTATGGTGAGTTTTTTTCGGTAAGCGAATTTCTCTAAATAACAAATTTTCATCTTGAGTATTTTTTTGCTCTGAATTCATCTCAGGAGTTTACTAACTTAGTTAGCCATCAAGTGAAAATTTTTATTCGCTGTACTAAACTTTGAATCTAAACCGTACCCTCATATTTTTCCACCACCTTCGCAACCTCTAAAAAAATTACTTGCGCCATCTCACCCGCTTTGCAAAACGTGATTAAAGAACACCCAACACGATCCACCTGAAGATCCTAAAAGGCTCATTCATTTTCCACTGAAATAGCCAGTCTATCAGCAACCAGCGGAAGGGTGGAAAGGATTGGGTGTTCCTTCAAATAATTCCTTAGTGTCCGCTTCCAGCCGTTATCGTCCCATCAAAAACGCTCGGGTTCGCTTCGCCGTCCACCATCAAAAAGCCAGCCAAGCCGCGCTGCAACCGCGAGAGGGCATGATCCACTAGGATGTATCGGCCGGGTACTTCTACTTTGAACTCAACCATCGTCGCGCCGCCGGGTGGAACCATGGTGGTCTGCACATCGGTCAGCGGTTTTGAGGTCAGCGATGCTTGGTCAAAGACGCGATCGAAGATTTCGCCGATCACATGGAAGGAGGAGGTAAAGTTCGGTCCGCCCACTCCAAAGAAAATGCGCACGGTTTCGCCAGTTTTAACATGCAGCATATGCGCCTCGCTTGCCAACGCCATCGAAGCGCCATTGAAAACGAAATACTCTGGGTGTTCATCCAACAGTTTGGTCGTATCCGCCGCCAGATCGCCCGTAGTGCCAAAAGGTTGCGCAGTATACAGCTCGCCCTGCATCACATAAAATTCGTGATCCACTTTGGGTAACCCACCCACCGGCTCCACTAGGATCATGCCATACATGCCATTCGAGATGTGTTGCGCTACCATCGGGGTCGCGCAGTGGTACACATACAAACCAACGTTCAATGCCTTGAAGGTGAACATGGTTTCGCCGCCCGGTTTGGTTTGGGTGGCAACCGCTCCGCCGCCCGGGCCAGTCACCGCGTGCAGGTCGATCGAATGCGCCATCAGGCTATCCGGTAGGTTTTTCAAATGTACTTCCACAGTGTCCCCCACCCGTACCCGCAGGAATGGTCCAGGGATCTTGCCGTCAAAGGTCCAATATTTATAAGAGGTACCATCGGCAAGCATGCCGGCTATTTCCACTGTTTCCAAATTCAACACAACTTTTTCAGGCCCGCGCTGCGCTAGCGGCGCTGGCAGGTCGGTAGGGTCGCGGGTGATGTCCACCGCGTTAGCATCCACCACACCGGCGGGGGCAACTGCCGGGCTTTGAGCGCCACCATTAGAACTTACCTGCTGGTTCGCCCCGTCCGCCGAATTTACACCCGAGCCGGCGATCAGCTTACCTTCCATACCAATCTGCCGATGGCCAGGGATATTGCAATAGTAGGCAAAGGTCCCTTCCTTATCTATGGCAAACTCCACGGAAATACTGCTTCCCTGCCCGCTCACATCTGCCGATTTCACATTCAGTTCATCAAGGTAAAAATTATGGGCAACGCCGTCCCCGCTGATCAACGTCAGCGAGATGGTATCTCCAACATTGGCTTTCAGATCTGGGTTGGTCTTCCCATCGATCTCGCCGCCTTTGCCAACGAACACCATCTTACCATCCGCCATCCCGGTTTCAAGTGTATACGCCACTTTCACGCCATCCATCGGCATAGCCATGGCGTCCGCCATCGCTGGCTCGCTAACCGCTGGTTCAGGAGCCAGCACATCGCCCACCAACAAAATACCCTTCATGCCCACCTTAGCGTGAGTGGAATCAAAATAATTCACAACCCCCATCTCGGTCGGCACCGTAAACGTCACCGATGTTGTCTCGCCTTTTTTGCTGATCACGTCCGAATGAACATTTAGGTCAGGAAAATTGATATCGTGCTCGCCATCCCCGCTGTTCACCAGCATCACAGTAACTTGCTCGCCGATCTTGGCATGCAGGGCCGGGTTCACCAACCCATTAATATCCCCATCCACCCCCAAGTAAACGAACTTGCCATCGCGCATTGCGGTAGTAAGCACATACTCGGTATTAACGATAGTGCCTACCTGCGGTGAACAAGCACTGATCAACAACAACACAAACACTACAAGCAGAACAATTCTAAAAATTTTCATAGTTTGGCTCCTTATTAGATATAATTTATCCTAATAATAAGCCGCCGCCCCCTCCCTGTCTTTGCGCCAGCGCAAAGAAGAAAAACCCAAATCGCGCATAGCGTTCAGGCACTGCCTGAACCACCTCCGAGGCGAAGTCTCGGGTAGAGTTGATTCGACCCAGTCACTGCCACACCAAGTTAGCGCCAGCCAACCCGCTCTTCCACCCACCTATTCCAAAACTCCGCAAATCACTACCCTAAACCTTCGTAGGCAGCGCCAATCCCCCCACGCGTAGAGTAGGTCCAACCCAAGCGCTAACGCACCCAGTTAGCGCCAGCCAACCCGCTGACCTAAAAAAAAGAGCAACCCGCGGGCCGCTCTACTTCACCAGATCATCCGCGATTCTCACCAACGCGTGAGGGTTGCGAATCACCACCCGCTCCCGCCCGATCTTCAAAAATCCATCGCGCTCCCACTCCGCCAGCGTTCTGCTTACCGTAAACAAGGTCGTTCCACTCATCTCCGCCACATCCTGCCGGGTTAAAGGCATATCGATCAACACCCCCTCCTCCACCTCTCGTCCCGATTCCGCCGCCAGTTTTAGCAAAATGCGAGCAACACGCCGCTCCACCCGCTCACTCACCAACGACTTCTGCCGTTCCTGCAATTCCAAAATATACCCATGCATCAACTGCATGGTATTCACCGATACCGAAGCATCCTGCTCTGCCAGCCCGCGCAGATCATCCGTACTCCACGCCATGGCAATGCTATTCTCCACCGCCTGCGCCGATGCCGGGTAACCGCTTTCCGGCGACAACATAGCGATCCCGCCGTACGTTTGCCCAACCGTCATCATCCGCAAGGTGATCTGGTGCCCATTCGGAGTGTGCTGCATCATCTTCACCCTGCCGTTCAACAACACATAAGCATGCTTGGCGGCATCGCCTTGCATAAAAAAGAACCCGCCTTCCTCCACTGACCTCAGCACTCCCAGAGAGAAAACCCGTTCCATCCCCTCCGGTTTCACATTCTGAAACAAGCTCGATCGTCTTACCTTCTCGCGTTGCGCGTCATCCATGGTTCGATTGTATACTATTTCCCCCTTCGTTTCTACCCGCCCACGCTCCCGCAGGGTTCAGGCACTGCCCAAACCGCTCCCCCAAAACCCATCCACCCCATAAAATATCACGGTTGATAGCAAATAACACCCTTAACCACCAATTTTGTCATCCAAGCCCAATTTTTAGGCAAAAAAGGGAAAAATCGAGCCATAAATGGTATAATTGAAAGGTTATACATTAGCCAAACCCCTCGCGCAGTTTACTCCTCCTCGCGATTAAACGAAGGAATTTTATGGACACTGGCAACATTCAACAAGTCAACATCGAGAACCAAATGAAGGACTCCTTCCTCGATTACGCCATGAGCGTCATCGTCGCCCGAGCCCTGCCTGATGCTCGCGACGGCCTCAAGCCGGTCCATCGCCGCATCCTCTCCGCCATGCACGATATGGGCATCCGCGCCAACACCTCCTACAAAAAAAGCGCTCGTATCGTCGGTGAAGTGCTGGGCAAGTACCACCCCCACGGCGATAGCGCCGTCTACGAGGCCATGGCACGCATGGCCCAGCCCTTCAGCCTGCGCTACATGATGGTCGAAGGCCAAGGCAACTTCGGTTCCATCGATGGCGACCCACCAGCCGCCATGCGTTACACCGAAGCCCGCCTCAGCAAGATCGCCGAAGAAATGCTCGTCGATATCGACAAAGAAACCGTCAACTGGGGTCCAAACTTCGATGAATCCCTCGAAGAACCCCTCGTCCTCCCCTCCCGCCTGCCCAATATGCTCCTCAACGGCACCAGCGGCATCGCCGTCGGCATGGCCACCAACATCCCGCCCCACAACCTGCGCGAGCTCGCAGGCGCCGTCAACTACCTCATCGAAAACTACGACACCATCGACGACGTCAGCACCGAATCCCTCATGGATTTCGTCACCGGCACCGATTTCCCCACCGGCGGCATCATCATCGGCCGCGAAGGCATCGTCCACGCCTACTCCACCGGCAAAGGCCGTGTAGTCATGCGCGGCGTCGCCGAAGTAGAAGAAATGAAAACCGGCCGCCAGCAGATCATCATCACCGAGATCCCCTACCAAGTCAACAAAACCACCCTCATCGAGCGCATCGCCGAACTCGTCCGCGGAGACAAGATCGACCAGATCAGCGATATGCGCGACGAAAGCGACCAACGCGGAATGCGCATCGTGGTAGAACTAAAACGCGGCGCCCAGCCCAAAAAGGTGATGAACCAACTTTTCAA
>CAZSLN010000046.1:0-21121 GCA_964607645.1 uncultured Anaerolinea sp. | reverse complement strand
CAGACTCACCCTCCCCGGTGAAGATCCCATCTTCAAAACCCTTGAAACCGGAACCTCAAGTTTCGAGATCACCGAGGGCACGTATGATTATTACGCTAGCACTCCTTGCGGCAATATCTCGGGGCAGTGGAATTTCACAACGAATAGAACCCTCTTCCTCACCTGCAAAAGCGGGGCACCTGTAAATTCGTTGGAAATGGACCGCTCTTGTGTGTTGGGCACGTTCTACATCGCTTACAACATGTTCGAAAGTTGGAGACTCTGGAAAGAATATGACCGTCAGGTTGCGTACGATTGGAATGGAACAGTCCTCACCGATGTGCATAGCTACGTCGAATGGCATAATTTAAATTTCCCTTGGGTGAATACCTATGCTGGCTGTTACGACGGCAGTATGCCTAAGAACATACCTTAAAAATAATCAAAAAAGGGAGCGTTGGGTAGCCAACGCTCCCTTTTTTTGCCCTCACTAATTTTTTGTTGCACCGATGTCCTTCCCTTACCCTTAATCAGTCTGTCAATATCCGGCGCACCCCATTGAACCCAAGGGCTCCCATGCGTTGGTCACTCAACCAATCCCCCGTCCTTGGCCGCTGGTCTCCAGCCTCTCCATCCTCAGCCAGTCAATAGTACCTACGCGCATACTTATTCCATACAACAAAACCGATCGATCCTCCCCTCTAGCTCGATATGTTACAATCGTACTGCTCTACCGCAAATTCCTAACCGAGGTGCCGCTTGACATTCCAACTACTGCTCGACCTAGACGATACATTACTCGATACTAACATCGATACGTTCTTACCGGCGTATTTCAAAAGCCTTACCGCCCACGCCCAAGGCCACGTGGCGCAAGATGTTTTCGCTGCCCACCTAATGAAGAGCACTCAGGTGATGTACGCCAGCAAACAGGCCAACCTCACCCTCGAGCAGGCCTTCGATAGCGCTTTCTACCCCAACATTGGCAGAAGCAAACACCATATGGCCGAAATGCTGGAAGAGTATTACGATAACGAGTTCCCAAAACTCGGCATCTACACCCGTCAAATACCACAGGCCATCGATCTGGTGCAATGGGCCATCGAGAAAGGCTGGCAGATCACCGTTGCCACCGATCCGCTCTTCCCGCGCAAAGCCATTCTCAGCCGGCTGCGATGGGCCGGCTTAGAACCCGCTGCTACCCCCTTCCGCTTCATCTCCGATTTTCACACCTTTCACTTCGCCAAGTCCTCCGTAGCCTACTACCCCGAGCTCTTGGCTTGGCTCAATTGGAACAATGAGCCGCTGTTGATGGTTGGCGATAGCATGGAGCGCGATATCAACCCATCCCTGGCCGCCGGCATCCCAGTGTTCTGGCTCACCGCTGCCAAAAACGACTCGCTCGGTTTTCCCAACGGCACCTATGATGATCTAAAAGCCTACCTCGAGAGCACCGACCTCGAAACCCTGCGCGTTGATACCCGCACCTCCAACGCCCAACTGGCCTTCCTCTTGGCAACCCCCGCCTTCTTCCACTCTTACCTCAACACCGCCCAGCTCAGCCCGGAAGCCAACTCCAACCACGCTCAAGTGATCTTCGACCTGTGCGATGCCGAGTTAGAGGTGAACACTCCCTGGGTAAAAGCGCTATTGCGCCAACCCACTGACCCAGCCGAAGAAGAAGCCGCCGACACCGATTCCGCCAGCGAGGCCTTCGATCTGTTCTACGCCGCCCGCCAAAACCTACTCACCAGCCTGCGACAAATGCCGGCGGAGCAATGGCAAGAGAAAGTGACCCAAGGCGTGCTCCAGCAAATCGTCGCTCAAGACCGCGTCTTCTTGCGGCAAGCCTACAGCAACCTGCACAGCTAACCGTTCGCCTCCCAAACGCCCCCGAATCAAATCGACCAGGGGCGTTTTTTGATGACAAATAGCCATCCTCATCCGTGACAATCTTCCTCCGTACATTCTTGACACAATTTCACCGCTGAGGATATACTATACTCACTCAGTGAGTATAGTATATGAAACCAACCCGAACAGACGAGCTCTCCCCCGAATTTACCCTGCTGGGCTTGTTGTACAACCAACCCAGCCACGGCTACGAACTGCACCAAAGCATACTCACCTGCCTCGGCTATATTTGGAACATCAGCCAAAGCCAAACCTACAGCGTGCTAAAAAGAATGGAAGAAAAAGGCTACATCAGCGCCGGCGGTGAAAAAGGAAAAACCACCACCCCGCAATCGCTCAGCATCACCGAAGCAGGCAAAGAGCGCTTCGAGTGGTGGTTGGGCAAAGTTAGTCCATCAACCGCCCGAGGCATTCGGCTCGGATTTTTCACCCGCTTGTACTTCCTTCAAAAGCTTTTCCCCCACAACGTTGAAAACGCGATACTCAACCAACTGGATGCTATCAGCAAACAAAAGAAACGCCTTTCAGATGCCCTAACAGATGGATTGAACGCCGCCGGCGAAGCTACCAAAAAGCCCGGGGACCCTAACCTGTTAAGCCTGGACCTTCGCGTCGCCCAATTGGCCGAGATAGAGCAATGGCTGCTCCAGAACTTCCCTGAGGTCACGAGAAAGAAAAAAGAATGAAGAAAAACGCACGAATCCTGTTCTTAAGCCTGCTGATCGTTCTCAGCATGCTGTTAGGCGCTTGCGCACCGGCTGCCCCCTCGGCCACCGAAGCGCCCGCGGCAACGGAAGCCCCCGCTGCCGAACCGGTAACCCTGGTGGTCTTCGCTGCCGCCTCGCTTACCGATGCCTATGCCGAGATCGCCAGCGCTTTTCAGGCTGCCAACCCGGGCATAACGGTTAGCTACAACTTCGCCGGCAGCCAAACCCTGCTCACCCAGGTTCAAGAAGGTGCTGAAGCGGATGTGTTTGCCCCTGCCAGCAAAAAACAAATGGATACCCTGGTAGGCTCTGGCGCGGTTACGGTTGAACCAAAGATCCAAGCAAAAAATAAACTTACCGTGGTAGTTTCAGCCGGCGCAGCTGCTGTAACCAAGTTAGAAGACCTGGCCGCCATGGGTGTAAAAGTAGTGTTAGCCGCCAAAGAAGTTCCCGCCGGCGATTATGCCCTCCACGCCCTCGATAGCCTCAACGCCGTTTATGGCTCCGATTTTAGCGCTAGGGTTTTGGCAAATACCGTTAGCTACGAAAACAGCGTAAAGGCAGTTACCGCAAAAGTTCAGCTGGGCGAAGCCGATGCCGCCATCGTCTACGTTACCGATGCCTCCGCCGCGCAGCTTAACACCATCGTGATCCCCGATGAAAACAATCAGATCGCCAGTTACCCCATCGCGGTTCTTAGTCCTTCCAAGAACGCCGAGATGGCGCAGAAATTTGTTGATTTTATCCTCTCTGCCGAAGGGCAAACTATCCTAGCTAAATGGGGTTTCCTTCCTGGTGAGTAAGTCCAAATCATCTGTGGTACCAAAGAAAGAATCTTCCAGATCGAACAGATCGGGAGGGTTCTTGTTGGCTTTGCTTAGTTTTGTATTGATCGTCTTTTTGGTCACCCCCATCACCTCTCTTTTTCTCAAATACCCCTTGGCTCCCACCATTGGCGCCGCCTTTACCGGCGATGCAGTGCTCGCTCTTAAGCTCAGCATGATCACCAGCGTCATCAGCATGGTGATCATCGTTGCGCTGGGCACCCCGCTGGCGTTCGCCCTCACCTACTGGAAGTTCCCGCTGCGCTCCGTGGTAACCCTGCTGGTAGATCTGCCGGTAGTGCTGCCGCCCTCGGTAGCCGGCCTAGGTCTGCTAATGACTTTTGGGCGCAACGGCCTGTTCGGCGACCTGCTGAACCAAGCCGGCGTGCACCTTCCCTTTACCACTGCCGCGGTGATCATGGCGCAGGTGTTCGTCTCGGCGCCATTGTTCATCCGCACCGCCCGGGTTGGCTTCGCCAGCATCAACCACCAATTCGTGGAAGCCGCCAGGGTAGAAGGCGCAAGCTCGTGGCAGCTGCTAACCTTGGTGATGCTGCCCCTTGCGCGCAATAGCCTGATCAGCGGGGCAATGCTCAGCCTCACCCGCGCCTTGGGCGAGTTTGGCGCAACCATCTTGTTTGCCGGCAACATGCCCGGCATCACCCAAACCATGCCAGTAGCCATCTATCTCGGTTTCGAGCGCAACATCCAAACCGCTATCGGCCTCTCGGTAATGCTGGTCAGTTTCTCGCTTGGCCTGCTAGCACTCACCCGCCTGCTCGAACCCACCTCACACGAAGAAGTACACGCGGTGTAAATCGCGGTTGCGCTGACAAGCATATCGGTGTCAGCCAACTTGCACTATCCTCGCCTAATTAAAACAACCAACCACAAACTACCAAAAACCTCTCTTTTCTCAAATTTGGCTATACGAAAAGCTACATGAAAACAGGCAAAGAAAAAAGCCCCTCGCTCGAGGGGCTTTTCTGATATTTGTCCTTTAGTGCATCGCCATTTTTTCGGGCATGTGCTCGGTTTTCTTCCAACTCTGCACTGCTCTTACCAGGTTGGCCAGCGCTTGTTCGCGGGTGGTGCCGTAGTAATGGGTTTCAGGTTGACCAGCGGTGAACGCTACAAAACACCCCAACCTATCGTCCCAAACACACTCCAACTTGGCATGGTGGTGGTCGTCAACATTCGGGTTATCGAACATTCGGTATACCTCCTACAATGAACGGAAAAGGATTATGCTCAACCATCGAGCGTTAATTTAAGTATAGGCTACTCGCCTACCCGCATCAAGATACGATTGCCCTACGGCTTGAGGTTTGTTTTCGTCCAAATGGTATTTTCAATAGGTGGTATTCCTGAGGCAGAACCTTCCACTTGATTCAAGGTTCCTATCCCCCAATAAGCTTCACCTAACCCTGCTCCCGCCCTTCCTTTGTACCCTTTGTGTCTTCGTGTGAACCCGCCCTTGTCATCCAACTCTTTCCTCGATGCCTTAAATCTTCTTTAGCGCCCTCTGCGTCCTTCGCGTGAACCCCCTAACCCAAGCCCCTACCGCAAAAATTGTTTCAAATCCGAAGCGATCTGAGAGGGGTCCGTTCCGTATTGCCAGTAAGCCATGAGTTGCCCTTCCCTATCCAGCACGATCGTACTGGTGCTGTGGTCCACCGGGTAATAGCCGTTTTCATCTACCACGCCAAACTGGTAAAACGCTCCCACTTCTCTCACCAAGGTATCCAACGTTTGCTTATCCACGGCGTTCGCCCCAATAAAACCAGGGTTAAAAGCCCCGGCATACCCCTTTAGCCTATCGGGAGTATCTCGCTGTGGGTCTACTGTAACGAAGACGACCTTGACCTGTTCGGCTTGCTCCGCGTTCAGTTTTGCGATGGCGTTCTTCAAGCCAGCCAAGGTAGTTGGGCAAACATCAGGGCAATTGGTATACCCTAGGTATAGCACCACAATATTGCCGCGCAAAGCCGCTAGGCTGGTTTCACCATCAGCGGTGATGAGGGGAGAGTTGAGTGTACTGAGCGGACGATGCGGGGTAAGTGTGGTGGCGAAAACTTGCCCGCTACCGGCGCTCACCGCCAAAAAAAGACCGCCCAGCAGTAGTATCACTGCTAGGGCGAGTCCAAGTTTACGCTGGGTGGGGCTTAGGACAAAGATCATTCTTCCGCGGTTACCAACATCGAAACATCGATTGAACCAGATTTTTCGAAAATGAGGGTAATGGTGTGTTCTTCCCCCACTTTGATATTGCCGGTGAGACCCATCAACATCACATGGTATTCGCCGCTTTTTAGCACAATGCCGCTGTCGTTCGGAATATCGATGCCCACGATTTCTTGCATTTTCATTACGCCGCCATCCATCACCATTTCATGGACCTGCGCCATAGCGAAATCAGATTTTGCGCCGATCAGGCGGTCATCCAAACCAGAATTATTATCAATGGTCATAAAAGCTGCCGCCACCGGAGATTCAGAAGTGCCATCGGAGGTGGCCGCCGGAAGGTAAATGTGCGCCTGTGAGATGGTCATCCCATTTTTTTCTGTATCGGCGCCGGCGGAACAGGCTGTGAGGAAGAGGGCGATGAGTACCAGTACCAATAAGTTTTTCTTCATAGGTATTTCCTTCGGGTAGTATTTTGTGTAATTTTATCACAAAGGAACCTTGGAGTCCAATGCCCTCATCTCCGCCCTTCGGTGTACCCTTATTTTTTAACAGTGCCTCAGTTGCTAACGCGTCACATGCCCTCATAGGCACTGTCTATGTCTCTTCCTTTAAATAACAACACTACTTAACCAACGACCAATCCTCTCGCTACCCTCCAACATCAGCGACATCTGCTCGTCTAGCATCCCAGCGACACCCAAGCTTGCCGACCAAACGACAAAGACCCACCCTGCTCAAAGGGAACCGCACCGGTGACCACAACAAGAGGAAGCGCTCATCGAGATCGGTTTCCATTGCGTCTCCACAAAGCTACCCCTCTCCATAAAGCCGCCAGTTTCAACCTCCACCGAACCACGTAAATACACCGGATGATACGACCCGCTTGCACTTCTCAAAACCAAAAAGCGAGCTCAACAAAAGCCCACGCTATAACCCGCCGCAATTTTTACCCCAACAGGCTGCGTTCCAATTCCTCCCTCCAAGCCAAACATAACCATCCGCATTTTGTGCACCCGCTCGTTTCCCCATCCCCCACCTTAAAACTTGCCCGACGGGCACGATAATGTTATATTTAATTTACTATGGCAAATTTTATTGTTGAGTTTGATGATTTGTTACTGACCTTAGAGCGCGCCGGCGGAAAAGGACTTTCGCTTGCCCGTCTCATTCGCAACCGCGTGCCGGTGCCGGATGGACTGGTCATCAGCACAGAAGCTTATAACCGCTTTGTTCAGGATAATAATATCCTCAGCCGCATCCTTGCCCTTTACGAAGAGCTGGATATGGATGATATTGAACAACAAAAAAAAGCGGCGGATGCCATCACGCTCTTTTTCCAAGAAGGAGAGTTGCTCGAGGATATCAAATACGAACTGATCAACGCCTACGAGTCTCTAAAAGTAACGTCTGTGGCGGTTCGTTCTTCCGCCACCGCCGAAGACCTACCCCAAGCCAGCTTTGCCGGCCTGCAAGAAACCTACCTCAACGTAAGCGGCGTCCCGCAATTTCTCGAGGCGGTGGTCAATACCTGGGCAAGTCTTTGGACCCAACGGGCAATTTCCTATCGCGCCCGCCACGGCATTGAGCCGCAAACCGTTTCGATGGCGGTAGTGGTGCAAGAGATGGTTGCCGCTACCAGCGCCGGCGTGCTATTTACAATGAACCCCGTCAACGGGGAACGAAATGAAATGCTTATCACCAGCAGTTGGGGATTGGGCGAGGCGATCGTGAGCGGATCCATCACCCCAGATTCCATCGTGGTGGAAAAAGACGGTCGTAAGATCCAGCAACAAAAGATCGTCGATAAACCCACTCGCATCGTTGTAGACCCAAATGGACAGGGAACGCGAGAAGAGCCAATGCCCTCCCAGCTGCGCAAAGCACCCTCTCTTACCCCCAGCCAGATCGATAGCCTAGTAGGATGGGGGCTGATCATCGAACGTTTTTACGGCGCGCCCGTGGATATTGAATGGGTGCTGCGCAAGTCCATCGCTGAGAAGGACAAAGTGCAAGAATCGTATCACATCGAAATTGTGCAAGCCAGGCCCATCACCAACCTTCCGCCGGTCGCCCCGCGCTGGAAACCGCCCCAACCCGATCTCGTCCTGATTCGCAGCAGCCTTGCCGAGCAAATACCCAACCCAGTAACGCCTTTGTTTGGGTCGTTAGGCTTGCGTATGGTAAACCTACCAACATCCGAACTTGGCCGGCTGGCTCTTGGCAAAGCAGGCGAAAGATACCAATACCTCGCCATCAACGGATATGTCTACCTGTCCACACCTGTTACCGTGTTATCCGCCCCCAGCATCCTCAAAGCCAGCTTTGGCCCAATGCTAAAAGCATTTCGCCATAGCCACGAAACTTGGGTAACCGCCCTAGGGGAATTTAAGCAATTCGTTCATCTGTACGAGGGCAAGGAGGTGCACGAGCTCAAGAACATCGAATTGCTTGATTGCGCCCGCAATCTCATTTGGGCAAGCGGCAAATATTACACAACCCTGCAAGGCAGCACTATTCCAAACAGTATGGTCAGCGAAAAATTGTTCACTATGCTTTACAAGCTGGTAAAAGAAAAAGATGACCCGCCCGCCCAAGCCCTGCTCTACGGGCTTAAAACCAGCGCCCTTCGATCCGAAGAATTTCTATACGACCTCGCCATGCGTATTCGCTTACGCCCAGTTCTGGCAGAGTATCTGAAAAAAACACCCTCCGGCACCATTTCTCACGCCATCTTTAGCGGCGATTGCCCCGTGCCAATGGATGAAGGAGATTGCCGGCCCGAATGGTTCACGTTTGTTCACGGTATTGAAGAGTATTTTGATGAATTTGGCTACACTTCGTACGATTTCGATTTCTCACATCCCACCCCAAGCGAAGTCCCTTGGATCACCATAGACCTGCTCAAATCGTATCTCAACGGCACAGCGCGCTCGCCCTACCAATGGCAAAACACCTGCGATGAGCAGCGCGAAAAGACCATCAGCGCTATCGAGAAAGACATCAAAAAACTGCCGATCAGCTGGTTCGAACGCAGCTTCAACTGGGCTAAACGCTCTTCCGTCGAGCGGGAAGACAGCCTTTCCGCTTTGTTCCTCGCATTCCCGATCATCCGATTACACCTTGCCGAGCTCGGCAAACGTTTCGTAGCTGAGCGCATCCTCAACCAGATCGAAGATATCTACTGGCTTTTTGAAGAAGAAATAACCGACCTCATCGAAAAAATTGAGGAAAATGAGCTCCATCCCAGCTTCCAAAAGATCGTAGACCTTCGCCAAGAAGAATGGATCAGCAGCCTGCGCCTCTCCCCACCGATGATGTTCCCTGAGATCAAGTGGATGGCGAAGATGGTTCCATGGATCGAGAACGCCAAACATTACGAGGGTAAGATCATCCAAGGCACAGCTACCAGCGCCGGCAAATACACGGGCGTGGCGCGGGTTATCTATACCCCCGCCGAGTTTCCTTTGCTAAAGCAAGGCGAGATCTTGGTAGCCGTCACCACCACCCCAGCGTGGACGCCGCTGTTCAACCGTTGCGCCACCATCGTCACAGATATTGGCGGGCCTCTCAGCCATAGCAGCATCATCGCCCGCGAGTACGGTCTGCCAGCCGTGGTTGCCACCGGCAATGCCACCCGCCGCATCCTCAGCGGCATGGTCATCACCGTAGATGGCGATACCGGCAAGATCCACCTTCCCTAACGCTATTCAAGTGGGGGTAAGCTAGCCGCTTACCCCCACCGCACACCCTCGTCATACTAATGTCCGCTCTTCGGGTCATGAGTTCCCCCCATAGCTACAGACATCCTCCCATTTCGCGAGCTATCTCAGCTCTCAGGTCTTTTTCATCTTCAGATCGACTATAGGTTTCCCCCACCATTATCGCCAGTTCTCAGCAAGGATCAGAAGCAAAACAGGTACGCACTACCACCCATCCTCATTGGAAAATCCTCCCGATATCACCCCCGTTATGATAAATATAGTACTTTTAGTCCCCTTGTTGATGCGTGGAAGTGGGGTATGCTTAGGGTAATATCCCAACAATTTTAGATACGACCAAACCACATTAGGCTATCTGTGACCTATTCCTTATGAAAAAGAGATGAAACCTATGAAAAAAATAACCCTTTTTGTTCTGCTCCTCGGCATCGCGCTTAGCGCCTTTTTGCTCTCAGCCAAAGTTTTGGCGCAAGATATTGTCATCAACTGGTCTGTTGATGTGCAAATGGCACCCGACCAAAAAGCCTTTGCCCGCCGCACCAGCGATGAGCTGGGCAGCGCTATGGCATCCGCCAACGTACAAAGCGATCTGCAGGACGACAGGCTCTCCCTCAGCGGCATCAATAATGGCGACCAGCTTCGCGGCATCCTCTTTGATGATGCCGGCCGATGGATGGACCTATTAGGCGGCGAAGCGGAAATGACCATCGTCATCCCTGCCAGCGAATCGCCAATGCTGTTAGACCTGCAAAGCCGCCCCGCTACAGGTTTTGCGTGGAAGGTAATAGAACAACCCCTTGGCCTTGGCCTCGAAATTACTGACCTCGGGTCAGTAATGCGCTACAAAGCTATTGGCGCCCCTAATGTTCAAAGTTATTCCATCCTCAACCAAAGCGGCCAGCCCCAAACCCTGGTCATGACGTATCGCCGAGCATGGGAACCTCAAACCAGCACCAAAACCAAGCTCCATATTTCCCTTTCTCAAAACCCCGGCAAGCTCGATCTAACCGATCCTACCATCTCCTTCCCCAGTTTGGATTCGATCAACACCCTGCCTGATTTTTCTTCCCCCCAAGCCGAGGCCGAAGTGGTCATCCAAGCCTTACCCGCCAGCTATGATAGCCGTGATGATGGGATCATCCCCGCAGTACGAAACCAAGGCGGCTGCGGTAGCTGCTGGGCCTTTGGCACCGTGGGCGTAATGGAAGTAGCGGTAAAGAAAGCCACCGGCGTTATGACCGATCTTTCAGAGCAATTCTTGGTTTCGTGCAACAAAGATAATTGGGGTTGCGCTGGTGGTTTAACTGCCAGTAAATACCATTACGCTACCCTTGGAACCAGCCAAAGTGTAGCGGGAGCGGTTCTTGAAGCGGATAAACCATACACACAAACAAACGGCAGCTGCACAGCTTCCTACGCTCATCCCTACAAAGCCTCCGATTGGAAATTCATCTCCCCAGGCGGTTCCGAATCCACCATGCCCAGCAACGACACCATCAAAAACGCCATTGTGACCTATGGCGCGGTAACCGCCGGCGTTTGTGTGGATAGTGGATGGGATAGCTATTCTGGTGGAGCCAATGCGTATGTCACATCCTCAAATGTTTGTAGTGGCAGCACCAACCACCAGATCGTTTTGGTTGGGTGGGATGACAGCAAAAGCGCTTGGCTTCTGCGCAACAGTTGGGGCACCGGCTGGGGCAATTCCGGCTATATGTGGATCAAATATGATCCCACCGGCGCGACCTCCCGTGTTGGTGAAGGCGCTTCCTACATCGTGATGCCGGTATCCAACCCAACCAACCCGCCCGCCGCGTTCAGCAAAACAAGCCCAACCAACGGCAGCTCGGCTCTTTCGAGTACCCCAACCCTCAAGTGGGAATACAGCGGCGGCGCTCAGTCTTACGAGGTTTGTGTTGATGAGATTGACAATAATAGTTGCGATACCTCATGGACCTCCACCAACAATACTCAACTTGTTAGCGGCAGCCTCACCATCGGCTCTACCTATTATTGGCAGGTAAAAGCCATCAACACCATCGGAACCACGATTTCAAATTCCGATGCCTGGTGGTCCTTCGTTGTGGCTCAGTCCAACGATGCCTTTGCAGATGCCGTTCAGGTAACCAACCCGCCCTATACCTTAGTTCAAGATATCTCCGCGGCAACCACCAGCAGCAACGACCCAGTGATGTGCTCAAGCGAAAAATACAACAACACCGTTTGGTATAAATTTACCCCAAGCTTTAGCGGGCAAATGACGGCAGATACCATTGGCAGTGAATATGATACCGTGTTGGCTATATGGACCGGAACCTACGGCAGCCTTACTTCGAAAGGTTGCAATGACGATATCGTCCAATACACCAACACCGATTCTTCTGTTACCATCAATGTTACCGGTGGTACAACCTATTACATCGAAGTAGCCAGTTACGGTGCTGTTTCCTCCAGCGCAAACCTCAACTTCAACCTGGCCTATACTCCTAATGTAACCCTAACTCCTTCCGCAACCCTTCCTCCTACCTCTACATTTACTCCAACTGCATCAAAAACGCCAACTCCTACCAAAACGGCGACCTTCACTCGTACGCCTACCAAAACCAAAGCGCCAACAAAAACCAAAGCGCCTACCAAAACCAAAGCGCCTACCAAAACCAAAGTACCCACCAAAACCAAGGTGCCAACCAAGACCATGGTTCCAACCAGAACCCCTGTAGCCTATACCCAGTCCCAATACAGCTCCTTCCAGGCACCGATTGAGGGCATCACCCCCACCCCACTGTCACAGCCAACCTGGTTCGATATGCTTCTAGCGTTCTTCAACTAACAGTTCTTCCCTGGTCTGCAGCTTACCTTTGGTGAAGCTCCTCCGAAAAGAACCCCCCGCCATTGATCTGATGGCGGGGGGTTTCGTCTCCATCTCTCGTAAACAATCCATTACGGTACAGCCAACCTTAGCCCCTTCCTGCCAATCGAAAAGTAACCAGTGGGGTCTTGCGGGCTTTGCCGAAAATGTTAACAAGACCATAACAAACAAAAACGCCAGTTAGGGCTACTATTAAGAAAACGCAATTCACCTAGGAGAATTCTATGCAGCGTGTCTTATTTTTATGTACCGGAAATTCCGCCCGCAGCCAGATGGCCGAAGCCTTTCTGCGCAAATACGGCGTGGATCAGTTCGAATCGTTTAGCGCCGGCTTGGAACCAAAAGGCCTCAACCCCTTCACTGTTCAGGTGATGAACGAAATTGGCATCGATATATCCCTTCAACGATCCAAAGGGGTAGAGACCTACCTCGGTAAAGAACGATTTCATACCCTCATCACGGTCTGTGATGACGCCGAGAAAAATTGCCCGGCAACCTGGCCAGGAATCAACCAGCGCGAGCACTGGTCCTTCCAAGATCCGGCATCCTTTATTGGTAGCGATGAAGAAAAACTCGAAAAATTTCGCAGGATTAGAGATCAGATCGACGAGCGCATTCAGGCTTGGGTAGGTGAATCTCGGCCTAATTAGTCGCAAGGGCATTTTTATGTAGAGCTCCAATCTAGGTCACAAAACTTGGAGCTCTTAGCTGGGGTTCAAAGACCAGCTTCAGAGCGAAAATTAAGACAGCGGGTTTCAAGACATTCCAAATACCGCTTTTCAATCGGGCCAAGCGTTCCTCTTTGACCGTAGCGATCTGGTTTGCGAAAAGTTTTAAACCGCGCCATCCGCCCTTTTGGTTTCTACCCACAAGTTTGCCCACTTTCTCACCCATCCGCCCTTGATTTTGTTAAAATACCCTCTATACTATTTTTAAGCAACCAGTTCGGTTGCGCCAAACCACCTTAATTAAAAAGGAACCTATCATGGAAGATTACACAAACAAACCCGGAGAACGGCTCGACCTGCCCGATCCCATCGTTGCCCTTAGCGGCAAAACCATTGGCGGCGCGGAATACAAAGTGCTTGGCTCGGTAATGCAATCCGTAACCATCACCCTGCACCCCACTGTTGGCCTCATTTCAGAGCCAGGCAGCCTTAGCTGGATGACCGCCGATGTGCTGATGGAAACCAATGTTGGCGGCGGCGGCTTTATGGGCGCTATCGGCAGAGTAATGACAGGCGAATCGATCTTCGTAGTCAATTACTCCAGCGGCAGAGATGGCGCGCAGGTAACCTTCTCAGGCGAGTTCCCCGGCAAGATCGTGCCAGTGAACCTGCTGGAAGGGCAAAGTATCATTGCCCAAAAGGACGCCTTGTTGGTGGCGGATAAGAGTGTCAAGATGAGTGTTGCCTTCCAGCGCAAACTGGGCACAGGCTTATTTGGCGGCGAAGGCTTTTTGCTGCAAAAGTTTGAAGGTCCCGGCACCGTCTTCACCAGCTTAGATGGCGAGGTAGTGGAATACACCCTTGCCCAAGGTGAAAAGCTCTTAGTAGATACCGGCAGTTTGGCGATGTTTGAACCAACCATCACCTACGACATACAAATGGTGAAGGGAATAAAAAATATGCTCTTCGGCGGCGAGGGGTTGTTCCTCGCTCACCTCACTGGCCCCGGCCGGGTTTGGTTGCAAACCATGCCAATGGCAAAACTAGCCGGCGCACTAAAACGCTTCTTACCAACCGGTGAGAGCAAGAGTATCAATATCTAACCGGTTCAAATACTAACGGGGAGCCCAACGCGGCTCCCCGTTTTTGTTGCAGGAAAATATGCCGGCAAGCATCGCATTGGGCTGGTTTGAGATTATAATTATTGCTAAGGTATTTTGCGGTCAACGAAATCCCCACTCCTTTTGAGCTTTGGGGTGAAGAAACCGCATGAATAGCATCAACAAAAATAATGAAAAAAAATATCCGCGGGATCTTAATTTCAGACAACCTTAGCTTTGCCAACAAGCTGGTAAAGCCTCTTGCAGTGGTGAATATCATCCTGCAACGTGAACCCTACTTCTCCCTGCATCTCAACCCAGATGCCCTTCGCGGCAATGTCGATTTTATCCTTTTCAATTTCGATTTTAATCTCACCTATTACAACCACTTTGTTTCCAACTTACGTAAAGAGATCCCCAACATCCCGTTTTTTGTCCTTTCAGATGAACTCACCGAATCTCGCATGGTTGAGATCATCCGGCTAGGGTATGTCGGTGTTTTCACCTCCGCACAACTAGAGCGCCTGGCAGAGGTTGTGCTGCGCACCTTGGAATGGGAGCGCATCGCCGATCGCGAATTGAACTTCTCCACCACCGATTTCGAGAGCATCTTCAACCAGCTGCCCGAACCGGTCTTCCTGGAGGATTTTTCCTTCCTAAAAGAAGAAATTGACCGTTTGCGCGGAAAAGGCGTCACCGATTTTAACGAGTATTTTTCGTCGCACACCCAGGATGTGATCAAGATCACCAATTCCACCGTCATCGTTGCTGCCAACCAGGCGGCGTTACAATACACCGATACCTCCTCAACCCACGATATTTTTCGTTTAGATAAGATCATCCGCTCTGATGGCACCATACGGGAATTTATTGAGGAGTACACCCGATTAGCCAATGGTGAAACCGATTTTTCCATTTCGGGGGAAGATTTTCATGGCGGGTTTCACATTGTAGAGCTAAAGGTTGTAAAAGGCCACGAAAAAGACCTACGCCGCGTGATGGTCTCTATCAAAAACGTAACCACTTTGGTAGAAAGCCAAAAAGAGATCCAGAGTAAAGAAAATATGCTGCGCGGGCTGGTAGAAAGAACCCCCTCCATTTTTTACACCGAAAAAGCCTACGGTCAAGGCAAGCTTATTTACATCAGCCCGCAAATTTATCAACTAACCGGCTACACCCAAGAGGAGTGGTTGGCAAGCGATAATTTGTGGAAAGTAGTAATGCATCCCGATGATAGTGATGGCGTATCCAGCATCACAGAAGAAGATATGGAGGTAGGCGCTCCGGTTCGAGTCGATTTCCGCATTATCACCAAGGATGGCCGCACCATTTGGGTTCGCGATACCTTCCAGATCATCAATGGCGATGATGGCAAACCGGAATTTTGGCAAGGCGCCATTTATGATGTAACCAAAGAAAAATTAGCCGAGCTGGCCTTGGTTGAAAGTGAAAAAAAACTTACCCGCCTAATGGGCAACCTGCCAGGCATGGTCTACCGTACTCAGCTGAGCAACTCGAACACTATCGATTTTTTGAGCGACGGCTGCCTCCAACTTACCGGTTACAACGCGTCAGAGCTAATGTCTGTCAGCCGTGCTGAATCCCGAAAACTACTTGGAATCAATATGTCAGACGAAAAGCTCGAGCCCCAAGTAGAAGCCGCTGAGGCTTCGGGTTATTATGAAATGGTGTATCAGATCAGAACAAAAACCGGAGAAACCAAGTGGATCATGGATCGCGGCCAAGTGGTAAAAGATAGCAAAGACGTGGCTGAGTCTTTCGAAGGCATAATGATTGACATCACCGAGCAACGGTTAGCCGAAGAAAAGGTGCGCGAGTTTACCGAAGAATTAGAAGACCTCTACCAAAATAGCGCTTTCATTTCCAGCTTGTTAGACCCAGAACTAGCCGCCAAAAAGGTGGTAGAAATGCTTGGCGTCCGAAACAACTGGGATGTGGTTGGGTTCAACCTATTTGATAGCAGCACCCAAACCATGAAAATTACCGCTCATAAAATTTCATCCGCTTTGCCCAACTATCTAGATGGGGTAAAGCAATTTCAGAATGAAAACAAATCGGGCGGAACAATGTGGTCGTTCACCCATAAGCAGGTGGTACGATCAGGCGATGTCAGCACCGCTCCTAATTATTTCGCGGTCGATTCCACCATAAAAAGTTGTTTGTACGTTCCACTGATCGCGTCAGACCAATGCTTGGGAACCATCGCGATAGAAAGCATAACCGCCAATGCCTTTAACGAAAATGATGAGAAGTTACTGACCATTTTAGCCAATCAGGTGGCGATCACCATTATTAACGCTCAGTTATTCGAAACCGCAAATAACGAGATAGAAGCGCGCGCCAAGATCGAGCAGCAATTATTAGCCGAGCAGCAGCACCTCGAGCAGATCGTTGCCGCCCGCACCGAAGAGCTGCAAAACGCTAACAGCGAGCTCGAAAAATCATCCCAACTCAAATCGGAGTTTATGGCCTCCATCAGCCACGAGCTACGCACACCACTCACGGGTATTCTCGGGCTATCAGAAGTGCTAGTCAACCAATCATTTGGCCCCCTCAGCGAAAAGCAGATCAGCTCCATCAAGCTCATCACCGATAACGGGCGACGTTTGCTCTATATGATCAACGATATTTTAGATTACACCCGCCTTGAAGCAAACCAAATGCAGCTCTCCATAGGCATGGTCTCGATAAATTATTTGATGAGCAACGTGGCAGTTTCCAATAACGCCTTAGCAGAATCAAAAGGTCTCAAGATCCTTACTGATTTGCCCAAAGAAGATGTGATGATTGAGTGCGATGCAAAAAAAATAAAGCAGATGTTAGGGAATTTGATCTCAAACGCCATAAAATTTACCCCTGACGGCGGCACCATCATCTTAGATCTCAAGGTGAACCCGCTGCGCGAGCATGTGGTCATTTCGGTGACCGATACAGGCATCGGTATAAACCCCAACGATGTAAAGAATTTATTCAAGCCCTTTATCCAACTCGATAGCCGCTTAGAACGAAGCTATAATGGCGCCGGTCTAGGGTTAGTGTTGGTGAGCAAATTGGCGGAACTACATCGTGGCATCGTATCGGTTGAGAGCAGCCCAGGCAATGGCTCTTGCTTTACCATCATCCTCCCCATAAAACAAAAATAATTTATACTCCCATCAACACAAGGAGGTGGAAACGAGCCTATGCGGCGAAATTAATTTGCGTTGGCGAGGTTGTTTTTGATGGTCTTGTAGATCGCGTCAATCAGGGTTGGCAGGATGATCGGTTTGCTCACATAATCATTACAGCCGGCCGCCAAGATCCGCTCACGGTCACCAATCATGGCCAGCGCGGTAACCGCCAAAATAGGGATTGCCGCGATCTGGGGGTTGCTGTTGGCGCGAATTTGGCGGGTAGCTTCCATTCCATCCATTACAGGCATCTGAATATCCATCAAGATCAGATCAGGCCGGTATTCAATGGCTTTTTCAATAGCTTCCAGCCCGTTTGTGGCGGTAACGATCTCAAAGTCTTTCGATAACAGGTAATCGATCAACATTTCACGGTTGATCAAATTGTCTTCAACCACCAGCAAGGTGGTTTTCTTCTCCGGCATGATCATCGGAGTTTTTGTTTGCGATCCGCTGGTTATACCTCCGATGCCACTTATGGTATTGCCAAAAATGTCTTCCATTTTTGCTCGCAGTTCGGTAATCTGTATCGGAATGCTTAGATGGACAACTCCGTCGATAGCGGGTTGGCGAAGTGTCTCAGACGTGGGGTGCATCACAACTACATTCAGCCCATTGAAGTGCGGTTCATCAAGCAGGGCATTCAGCCAGCTCTTGTTTTCATCCAGCGGTTCGTTGTGCAGGGTAAAGACAACCATGCTGGCTTTGCGATCGTAAAAGTGCAAAACCTCTTGCATTGTAGTAGCTTGGTGAACTCGGAGCCCAATGGCCCTCAACTGAACCGCGAATTTATTATCGACCTTACTAAAGTTGCCCGCCAAAATGGCTGTTCGCAAAAAGCCGGTACTTGCCTGCGTTTCTATTTGGTTGTAAGCGGCCTCCAGCAAGCGGCTTTCTTCATCGGCCTGCCATGGCAAGGTAAAAATAAAGCTGCTGCCTTTGCCAACTTCACTTCGCACCGAAAGCGTGCCGTTGTGCAAGGTGATAAATTTTTCTACCAAGGCTAGCCCAAGGCCGGTACCCGAGAACTGCCTACCCAACCGGCTATCCAATTGGGTAAAGGGCAAGAATATTCGTTCTTGGTCCTCAGGGTTAATGCCAATACCAGAATCCCACACCGTAAATTTCACCTTGTTTTCGCCCGCTATCACTTCTACATGCACACCGATCTTACCGCCATCGGGGGTAAATTTGATGGCATTGCTGAACAGGTTTACCAACACTTGCTTCATTCGCTTTAGGTCGGCGAATATTTTTAGCGAAGGTTGGTCTATGGTTATCTCAATGGTTTGTTTCTTTTTATTCGATATGCTTTCAACCATGCGCACACTGCTACGACACAGGTCATCGACCACGCATAACTCTGGGTAAATCTCTAACTTGCCGGCCTCAATGCGCGATAGGTCGAGGATATCGTTGATCAGGTCTTGCAGGTGCCGGCCGCTGCTAACAATATTTTGCAGGGTGGCGGTTTGTTTTTCGTTGAAGGGACCAAAATTACCCGCTAACAGCACCTCGCTTAGGCCAAGAATGCCGGTTAACGGGGTTCGCAGCTCGTGGGTAACGCTTGAGAGGAACTCGTCCTTCACCCTAACCGCTTTTTCCAATTCACTATTTACCGATGCCATCTGATCTCGACTAAGGCGTAAATTGTTTTCGATCTCTTTTTCTGCGGTAACATCCATATACGAGGTGATGCTTCCGGTCATTACGCCGTTTTCAACCCGTGGGGTGGAGTGAATGAACATGGTTCTGATCGCGCCATCGTGGCGGATCATGTTCACCTCGAACCGGCTGGGCTGGTGGGTGGTCATGCGCTTGGCGTGTTCAGCCCTCACGATCTCTAAGCTTTCGGGGGTAAAGCAGTGTACAAAAGGTTCCCGTTGCGCTTCTTCCATGTCAATTCCCAAAAAGGAACACATTGTGGGGTTGAGGTACTCCACCATCCCTTTGGTATCGATCACGCTCAAACCGATCGAAACCGAGTTCATCACCGCCCGCGCGAAGTCACGCTCTTTTCGAATTTCTTCTTCCGCCTTGGTACGCTCAGTAAGGTCTCGGCAAACAAATTGGATCATGATCGGAACTTGGTTCTGATCTGAAATGAGCGAGTAGGTAACCTCTAACCGAATGTGAGCGCCATTTTTACAAACATAGGTGCGCACGTTGGGTGGAACTTTTTTAGACGCAGTGAGTTGTTTAACAAACGAATGAAAACCATCGAGGTTGCTTACTTCTAAAATTAGATCCTGTACTTGGATCTTTTTCAGCTCATCAAGGGTGTATCCCAACAAATTCAAGGCGCTGCGGTTAGCATCAATCAACTCGCCAGTATCGGACGACCGCAGGAAAATACTATCGATACTGTTATCAAATAGGCTTTGGTATTTCTCGCTGTTTCGGATAACTTCATCCTGCGCTTTTTTTAGATTGGTGATATCCAACATGGTGCTGTAACTATGAACGAACTGGTCGCTTTCGTCGGTTTCAGCCTTGGCGTTGATCATCACTTGATGGATAGTACCGTCTTTACTCACCACCTCAAATTCGGCGTCCCGAACAGTTTTCATTTTAAGGAACTTCGGAAACTCGCTGTCGAAAACAGTTTGGCTTGTTTCGGTAAGCAGTTCCCTAAAATTCATCTTTAGCATTTCTTCTTCGGTATACCCTAGCCATTCCATCTCGGTGCGGTTCACGCGCAGGAAATTGCCTTTATTATCTAGGGAATGGTAGCCAACTGGAGCGTTATCGTACAGGTCTTGTAATTCGGCGGTACGCTCAATAATGCGCAGCTCCAGCGATCGGTTCAATTCTTCCATCTGAAGTTCGACCATCTTTTGCTCGGTGATATCCGCTAATACCCCGGCGGTGTAATAGGTGTTGGTAATTTCTGAATAGATTGGAAAGGAACGATCCCAAACCCAAACAATTCTGCCATCCGGCCGAAGCACGCGGAAATTGATATTGGAAGTTTTGCCCTTCACCTGAGAGGCAACCGCCTTTTGCACGGTTGGCAGGTCATCGGGGTGGATGAGTTTTGTGAAGTCTGCCAAACTGGTGAATTCTTCAACGGGCTTACCAAAGATATGCCCAATAGCTGGGCTGATATACAGCAATTCATTGGTAGTGGCAGCCATCCAAAAACCTTCTTCAATGTTTTCGGTGAGCATTTTAAATTGGTTTTCAGATTGTTTCAGCTGCCGCAGTGATTCTACCTCAGTAGTTACATCCCAAATGGATCCAACCACTCGACGTATCATGCCATCGGGGTCGGTTATAGGTCTGCCGATCTCGTTTACCCAATGCACGCTGCCATCGGGCCACACCACGCGATATTGGATGTGGGTCTCTTTTCCCTGTATTTCATCTTGCTGGGCAGCGGTAACGATCTCCCAATCTTCAGGGTGGACGAGATCCCGGTAGCCGCCAGGCAGGTTTTGTCGTTCTTCGGGGGTGTAGCCAAGTATTTTTTTAAAGGAAGGGCTGTTGTAGATCAGGCTGCCATCCCGCGGGTCTACCACCCAAAAACATTCGCTAATGTTGGCGGCGATCTCTTGGAACATTTGGTTTACGTTGGCAAGCCGTTCTTCCACCATTTTTTGTTCATGTACATCAACGTTCACACCGTACCATTTTTGCGCCGGCCCAGTTTGGTTACGAACCGGCAAGGCTTTTATGTTAAACCAGCGATACTCGCCGTCCACCGATAGAATGCGGGCGTTTTGCTCCATCGCCTGTTGCGAATCGAGCGCTAACCGCCAAGACCGCAACACTCTTTCTCGATCGTCGTTGTGCAGCCAGTTCAACCAGCCAATGCCCAAGGCTTCCTCCACCGATCTACCGGTGTAGTTCTGCCAGTTCGAGTTCACCGTTACACACATACCATCCGCCGAGGAACTCCACAGTTGTAAAGGGATGGCTTCTAAAATGGTGCGGGTTTCGGCTAGATCGCGTTTTTCTTTT